>JBEKZI010000006.1:0-47813 GCA_049510055.1 Phycisphaerae bacterium
TTCTGGGTGCCGCTGTAGCAGGCGTCGATCCGCCAGCCGTCCACGTCGACCTCCATGCCGGCCAGGCTGGTCACGGTGTCCACCAGCAGCAGGGCGCCGGCCTCGTGGACCGCTCGGCTGATCGGCTCGATCGGCTGGGCGGCCCCGGTGGAGGTCTCCGCGTGCACGATGCCGACCAGCTTGAACGGGCCGTTCTTGCGGATCGCCTCCTGCATCTGCTCGGCGGTGAACACCTGCCCCCAGGGCACCTCGATGGCGGTCACCTTGGCCCCGGCCCGTTGCGCGACGTCCTTCATCCGCTGGCCGAAGACCCCGGCCACGCAGACCAGCATCGCGTCCCCCGGCTCGATCAGGTTGACCACGCAGGTCTCCATGCCGGCCGATCCCGTGCCACTGACGGCCAGGGTGAGCTGATTTCGCGTCCGGAAGACCTCCTGGAGCATCTGGCGGATGTCGTTCAGGATGGCCAGGAACTGGGGGTCCAGGTGACCGATGGTCGGCTTGGCCATGGCCGCCAGCACGCGGGGATTCACGTTGGATGGGCCCGGCCCCATGAGGATTCGAGGCCGAAAGTTCAATGCGTCCGCCATGGTTGCCTCCGAGGGTAAGTAAAAGGTGTCAGGATCGTCCGACGGCCGGCCTTTTTAGAATAATTCAACCGCCGCGGCGAATCCAGACTGGAGCCTGGCCGGGCAGGGCCACATCCTAAGAAAAAAATCAACCCCCGGATTACTTCCTCATCCCTTCAGCGGCTCACAGGAGGTTCAGCTTCGTCAGCGCCTCGTCTTCGTTCTCCGCGAATTCCAGGATTTTGTGCAGATTCATGATTTGAAACACCCGGCGGAGTTCCGGCTTCATGGCATACAGGACGACCCGGCCCTTGATGGCCCTGGCGCGATTGTGGAGCGAGACCAGCACGCCCACCATCTGACTGCTCATGAACTTCACGTCGCTGAAATCCAGCATGATCTTGCGCAGCGCCTGCCTGTCCACCAGCTCGTAGAGGCTTTCGCTGATCGACTGGACCACGTCGGCTTCGACAATCGAGTTGAGCTGGAAATTAACGGACGTGACGCCCTGGTATTCCGAGATGACCAATCCCGTGTCTGCCATAGAAAAGCTCCGTCGCACTGGACCAATAAAAATCGCCTGGCCCCTTTTTATATCGACAGCTTCGTCCATTCAAGACAAACAGTCTTATCGGCCGCCGGCGGAATTTGAACCCCCACCCGGCAGGTTCAGGTATGATTCCCAGCCGGGCCGGGCTCCGGCAAAAAAAAAGGCCGCCGACCCTCGAACAGTTTCCTGAGCCACCGAAGACATCGCCATCAACGGAGAGGAATCACGATGATTAAAGGATTAGGCCACGTCTGCCTGACCGTGAAAGACTTGGAGGCGTCGGTCGCCTTTTACCGCGACAAGCTGGGCCTGGCCGAGGCCTTTGATTTTATTCGCGACGGCCGGCGGCACGGCGTCTATCTGCACGCCGGCGGGCGGAATTTTCTCGAACTATTCGAAGGGCCGCTGGACCCTCCCGCGCCGCGGCAGCGGTTCCGCCACTTCTGCCTGGAGGTGGATGACATCCACGCGGCGGTGCAGCAGCTCCGCGCCGCCGGCCTGGAGACCAGCGAAGTCGAGCCGACCCAGGACGGCAGCCTCCACGCCTGGCTGGCCGACCCCGACGGCAATCGCGTGGAATTGCTGGCCTACACGCCGAACAGTCAGACGATCAAAAACGCAGGACTGGCCGGCTAGACGGCCGCGTACCACGCAGGAGGGGTACGGGTCCGGTGCAATCAGTTTGCGGGCTGAGCCGGCGGATTCGCAGCTTCCGCAGGCTGACTGGCGGGTTGAGTAGAAGCCGCCCGGTCCGGGTTATACATGCGCCGGATCGAGGCAAAATACTCGTCCCACTTCGGCTTCTGCCGGTCGTTCAGCAAGGCGGAAATCTGCTGGTCCACCTGGTCCAGCTGGGGCTTGAAGATGGGGTAAGCCTGGCGTCGGGCCTCCTGCAAGGCCTGCCACTGTTGGGCGACGATTTCCCGCACCTGCTTGGTCTGGTCGGAGGACAGGTCCAGCCTGTCGCGCAACCGCGCAGTAAACCGGTCAGGAAACTTTTCCGGATGATTTCGGTAATACTGACTGATCTGGTCGTAATACAGGACGCTGGTGCCGACGCCCAGGGCGATGCCGGCGGCGAAGACCACGATCATCAGGACAATCGTCGGCCAGCGTCGGCGGCCCGGCACGGACCGCAGGGGTGGAACCATCGTGGGATTTTGTGCTGTGCTCATAGGGTCACCGTGTTCAAAGAGTTGCCCAATGCCATCAGGGGGTCCTGCATGCTCAGCCAGCTCTGAATAGCCAGGGTAAGCACCACGGCCGCGGCCACGCCGGCCACCAGGGCGAAATAACCCAGGACCGGATCAACGGCCTTAGGCCGCGCGGTGGCGATGCTCCCCAGGACCTCCGCGACGACGTTCACGTCGGGGGGACGATCCCGCCGGGCGGCGCCGGCCAGTTTCCCAAGCAATTCGTGCTCATTCATGATGGCTGCTCCAAATCTTCGTCTTCAAAAAGGTTTGCCAATCCGTTTTGGATCAACAATGCTTTCAGTTTCTTCCTCGCACGATAGGCCTGGACTTTAACCATGACCAGGCTCCAGCCCGTCTGCTCGGCCACCTTGGCCAAGGGAAGCTCTTCCAAATACATCAACGTCAGCACCAACCGGTCTCTGGGCGGCAGCTTTTCCAGCAGCGCGTGGACCGCTTCGCCGGCCTGCCGCGGATCGGGCCGCTCCTGGCGGGCCAGAACCGCCACGTCCACGTCCTGTAAGCTTATCGTCCTGAAGGCCCGCCGTTTTTGACGTTTCCAGAAGCGGTAGCCCACGCGCGTAGCGATGGCATTCAGCCAGTGCGCAAAAGGGCCGGTGCCCTTGAAGCTCCGCAGGTTGATGTACCCTTCGACAAACACATCCTGGACCAGCTCCTCCAGGCGGTCGCGGTCGCGTGTGAACCGCCACATTCGCGCGGCGATCTGCCCCTGGTGCCGCCGCACGATGCGGGCGTACGCCTGACCATCGCCGCGAAGGCTGCCCTGAACGTCTGACAAATCCAGCGAGTCCATTGCACATACTATGTTCGCAGGGAGGCCAGGAATCCAGTAGGCAGGCCTTCCGAAACCTACAGGATCGGCTAACAAACGTAACACTCTGACATCCATCATGTTGCATATTCCGGCTATCCATTGGGGCGCGTTCTTCAAGCCTCCGTAAGTTTCAGTGATCCTTATGCCGGCAACGGTTACCCATATATTCCACATTTTTCACCGGCAAGGACGCAGAGAGGCGAACAAATCCTGCCAAGGGGCGGAATAGCTCGGCGGTCTGTAACCTTTTCGCCCCCGGGGCCACTGGCTGGTTAGACGGATCAATGGTTCCAGAGCAAATCACAGGAAAGGACAAAAACCATGAAGACGACACGCAAAAACAAGATGCTGCTGACCCTGGCGGCTGCCATAGCCATGACGATGTTCATCGCCACGCCCAGCTTCGGGGCCGACCGAGATCGCGGCAGAGACGGCGGCGACCGCGGCCAGGTGATGCGGGGCGGCGACCGCGATCGCGGCAACGACCGTGACAGGGGCCGGGACTTTGACCGCTCGCGAGATTTCAACGACCGGTACGACAACCATCCGGGCTGGTACTATCAGCCGAGATACACGGCCCCGCCGGTTGTGTATTACACGCCGGTTCGCGAGGTCCTGCCGAGCTGCTCGTATGGGGTGGTCCGGCCGCCCATCGTCGTCATCCGCACAGTGTCCGCGTACAGTTCCATCGGGTTCTGGTGCAGTTGGTAGGCCGTCGCCCTTGCCATTCAGCGGGCGCAAGAGTTTGCGGCCCTGGGGTGAGACGCATAACGCCGAGGCATGATGTCCTCGGCGTTGTGCGTTAACCCGCGAACCGACCCGCCGTGGCGAGTTGGCCTTACCAGGGTGAGATTCGACGCTACTCAACTAATCCGCGTTGGATGTTCCAATACCGCCGAGCTGTCCAAGTTTCCCTCCAACGCATGGGGTGTCCCCACGGGTCATTCATCCGTCCGCCTGCCAAGGGGCCCCGGGGCAGCCAAGAGCCACACGACTCGCTCCATTCGGATCGCCCAGCGACGCGGCTAGAGGAAATGAGGGCTCTCCTACGCGCCTTAAGGAATTCCCCTAGGTCAAAGTCAGGGGCTCCCAAATTAGGAATCGAAAAGGGAGGAGGCCTAGCATTTTGCATTAAGCCGGCAGTGTGCTGGCGTGCATGAATGGAAATTTTTAGTCAGTCGGAGGATCATCCATGAGCAGATGGATAGTCTCGAAGGAAGGTCGATCGATTGGAACCCTGTTGGCGATTGGCCTGGCTGTGGCGATTGCGATGGGACCCGGCAGCGGCTTGGCGGCCACGCTTTACTGGCAAGGTCCGGACAATGCCGGCGCGGATGGAAACTGGCAAACCGCGAGCAACTGGTCGACAAACACCGTGCCTGCCTCAGCCGACACGGTCAATATCGGGAACAGCACGTCGGGGCATCCGGGGACGGGCACAAGCACGATCCATACCGGCGTTTTGGGCACTACCGGTAACATGACCCTGGGGAACAATCTAGGCGATACCGGCACGTTGAATGTGTACGGGAACCTCACGGATACCAGCACCGCTATCCTCATTGGCAACAGCGGCGTCGGAGTTCTCAACGTCTTCTCCGGAGGCAGCGTCAACATGAGCGCGGCCAGTTCGTCCATCCCGGTAAAGCTGGGAGCTACCTCGACGGGAGCGGGAACCATCAACCTCTACGCCGGAGGCACCATTAGCATTACCAGGGCCGTTGGCTTAACCGTCGGATACCTCGGCGGCAGCGGCGCCACGGGAATGATCAACCAAACCGGCGGAAGTTTCGTCACCACCACAGGTGCTCTCCTGGTGGAAAGCGGATCGTATAACCTTGCCGGTGGCACGCTTTATTCAGCCGGCGCGGAAACGGTCGGCTTCCTCGCGCCGGCGAGCTTCACGCAGGGCGGCACCACGATCAACACGTTCGTGAACGGCCTGACTGTGGGCTACACTACCGGAGCCAAGGGCACCTACAGCCTTCTGGGCGGGTCCCTGCTGGGATGGCAGTTGAACGGGGCGACGACGCCGCCGTTCTTCTACATCAACGTCGGTTCAAACGGCGGCACCGGAACATTCTACATGGGTGACGCCAACGGAACCGGAACTATCGGGGAAACCGGCACCGGAACCCGCCAGGTCGGCCTGATCGTCCGGGTGGATAGCACCTCGGCCGGAACATTCCGCGGATGGGGCAACGTCGGACTGGGCGGCGCCCTGATTAACAACGGCATCGTCATCGCCGACGGCTACGGCACAGACCGAACGCTGGATATGTCCACGTTCTCCAGCGTGGACCTGAACGGCACGCAGACGATCACCAACACCACCAACAACGGATGGTTTGCCAAGAACCACGGCAAGCTGGTTCTGCCCAGCCTATCCGTCACGGCGGACGGCAACTACGCCTGGGGCGGCGTCGGAGGCCTGAACTCGGTCAACAACGTGCAGATGGACTTCCACTCGGTCTCCACCCCCGGCAGCCTGTCGGTCGCGCTGCTGTCTGCCGACCGCACCGACGTGCCGACCGGACTGACCAGCGTCATAGGCGTCTGGCAGTTCACGCCCACCAGCCTGCAATTCGGATCGGTGGACCTGACGTTCCGTTATGACGACGCGGCCGCTGCTGCCTTGAGCGTCGATCCCAACACGCTGAATCTCTATCATTATGACGGGACGAACTGGGTGCTGGTCGGCGGGACGACCATCGACACAACCAACAAGCTGCTGACCGCTACCGGGTTGACGTCGTTCTCGGAGTACGCCATCGCCGTTCCTGAGCCTGCGACAATGACGTTGTTGGTCATGGGCGGCCTGAGCCTGCTCCTGCGTCGCAGACGCGACCACTAGCTGGACTAAGAATGACCTTGTGGCTGGCGGCCCCCACCGGGGTTTCCGCCGCCACAACAAATGACAAGGCCCGATGCGGCTGGACCGTATCGGGCCTTGTTCTCACTAGCGGGGGTGGGATTCGCTTGGCGGCGCCTCGCTGTGCTCGGCGTTGAACCCATGACTTTCGAGCGGACACCCCGAAGTCATGGGGCCACCGGCCGAACCGGCGAATTGTCCCAAGACAAGAAGACTGGTACGATCTGGCCAACCAAGGGTGACCACCCGCGGATAAATGGCAGGTGCCGCATGCAGGCAGTACGGTTGAGTCTGGAATCTCCACGCCTCGAAGGGCAGACGCTGGTGGTGGCCGGCGTTCTTCAGCACCCCGAAGGGCATCGCCAGCGTCTGTGGTGGAGCCTCCCGGCCGACTGGGGCGACGCGCTGACGCCGTGGGCCGATCCGTTCGTCGTGGCCTTCCTGTTCCCGATGATGCAGTGGCGCAGGGACGTTTTCGTGGAGGGCAGCGTTTCGCCGTCGCTGCTGACGAACCTGGAGCACTACATGACCATCTGGCACGCGTGGATGCCGGATCGATACCAACCGGTGGTCATCCGCGCCAGCCAGGAGGTCGAAGCCCCACCGCCCGCGGAGGAGGGGCAAACGGTCGCGGCCTTCTCCTGCGGGGTCGATTCGTCGTTTATGCTCTACCGGCACTGCCGCCGATTGGTGGGCCGGCGAACGCGCCGGATCACCGCGGCGGTGGTCATGCACGGATTTGACATTTGGCTGGACCAGGAGAACGCCGACGGCATGTACGCGGATTTGCTGAACAGCGCACGCGCGATGACGGCCAGCCTGGGCGTTCCGTGCATCCCGGTCCGCAGCAATTTCCACGAACTGGAGACGACGTGGGATGACAGCCTCGGCACGCACCTGGTCGGCGGGCTGCAGTTGCTGGCGGGGCGGTTCGACTCGGCCCTGATCGCCAATGAAAAGACCTACACCCAATTGTCCTTGCCGTGTGCGAGCCATCCGGTCATCAATCCACACTTGAGCAGCCGCCACTTTCAGGTGATCGACGACGGCGGAGAGGCGATGCGCTTCGAAAAGATCCAAATCATCGCGGACTGGCCGCAGGCTATGCGCCACCTGCGGGTCTGCTTTGAGAATCCCGCCAGCGCCGCCAATTGCTGCCGGTGCAACAAATGCGTCTACACGATCCTGTCCTTCCGCGCCGCAGACGTACAGTTGCCGCCGGCATTTTCCAGGGACATCAGCAACCGGCAAATTCGCCACCTTCGTCTCCGCGACGAGATCTGCATATACCACTGGCTGGAGATATTCCAGGGCGCCAAGCGCCTGGGGCTGGATCACGCCGGCTGGGTCTGGGCCCTCCGCGTCGCCCTTTGGCGCGACAGGTGGCGGCGGACGTGGCGGCGGTTCCTCAAACGCTTCCTGCCGCTGCGCAACCGCATCCGCAAACTGTTCCGAGGCTCGCCGTTGAGCCGCAAGCAACTGGCCCGCCAGGCCGGCCGTTCTCAATCTTCCAGCAGCCTGTCGTAGAGCGCCTGCGTGCGGGTCGCCAGAATCTTCCAGGACAGGTATTGCTCGGCCCTCGCGCGGGCCGCCCGCCCGAGGCGCTGCCGCAACGCACCGTCGGCAATCAGATGGGCCAGCGCCTCCGTCGCCGGTTCGGGGCGGTCGGTGGTGACGCACCAGGCGGTTTCTCCGTGCCGCGTGTGCAGGGAGTGGCGAGCGTCGGTGCGCACCGACAGCACCGCACGGTCGCAGGCCATGGCCTCGAACATCACCGAGCCCCCCGACAGACTCACCAGGATATCCAGAGACGCCATCACCTGCGGCATGTTCTCGCACCGGCCGGTGAGCACGACGTGTTCGGCCAGCCCCAGGCGATCCATGGCTTTGCGGACGGCCGATAGGTACCGGCGATGCGTGGGTTGGCCTATGATGAAGAACCTCGCCCGCTCGTCGTGGGCCAACGGCGCGATCACGTCCAGAAACTCCAGCACCCGTTTGGACTGAACGATCCGACCCACCAGGCCCACGAGGACGGCATCACCGACGCCGTATCGCTGGCGCAAGATGTTGGGCTGCGCGCCGCTCGAACGGAAGAGATCCAGGTCCACGGCATCGTCGATGAGACAGATGCGACTTTCCGGCACGCCAGCCGCCAGCAGATCATCGACGTAGCGCCGCGCGATGACAATGACTGCGCTGGCCCGATGCAGACCGTGCTTGGCCATGTCACGGGGCGACATCGGGCCACGAACGTGCTGCACGCATGGTATGCCCAGCCGCCGGGCGATATGGTGCATGTAGCCGCTCTTCCAGGGGTCGGCGGCGTGCACCAGCATCACGTCCCTGTGTCGCGCCAACCGGAGGATTCGCGCGGCATCCCAGACGCGGCACACGCACCGAGGAAAGCCTCGCCACGGACGCATGGGAAGGATATGCACCTCAGCCCCACCCTTGCGCAGGTCCTCGACCGAGGGGCCATCGGATGCCAGCACGACGATGGGCCGATAACGATTCCGGTCCAGCCCATGCACCAGATACTCAAGCTGTCTTTGTGAACCGTTCTGCTCCCCGCCGCGGCCCAGCAGTAATACCGCGCGGGGAAAGCCCGCTCCCTCATTAGGCGGTATCCGCTGCATGAAAGCGTATCGTACCTCGCTGCCGAGGGTTGTAAAGCTCCAGCTTGGGCGCAAAGAATTGGCCTCGAAATCCGGGGCCGACGCGAAACGGCCACTGGCGGGGTGGGATTCGCTTCGCGGCACCTCGCTGGGCTCGGCGTTGAACCCACGACCTTTGGGTTAGGAGGCTCAGGGGTCGCAAGAGTAGCGCGGACAGGGACGTCATATCGGCCTTGCCGTATGCCGACCCAGTGGCCTCGATGCGCCACAGGCTTGGACTCCCCCGTCAACTTAACTTGGGCTGTTTGCCGATACAGGCTGTATGGAGCCTCACGTACACCATTACAGGCCGCTGCCGTCACGGGGCCATTTCCTGCGCCGGCTGTGCCGATCCGTCGTGATCGTCCTAGGCATTGTCGCCGGGGCGCTGGCCATCGGCATGGCCGGCTATCACGGTTTTGAGGGACTCGGTTGGATGGACTCGTTCCTCAACGCCGCGATGATCCTTTCGGGCATGGGCCCGGCGACCGAACTGCATACGGCCTCCGGGAAGCTGTTCGCCGGGTGCTACGCGATCTTCAGCGGCGTGATCTTTATCACCATGGCGGCCGTGCTCTTGGCACCCATGATTCATCGCTTCCTGCATAGATTTCATCTGGAACTGGAGGGCAAGAATAAGCCCTGACTGTTCCCCCCGGCAAGCGGATGACGGCGGCACTGCTCGGCCGGCTGACTAGGAAGGCCGACGGAGTCTCCGGGAGGGACAGGATAGGGTTTTCGGGATGGACCGCTAATGGCCCGATGAGAAGATGTGCTTGAGCACGTCGCCGACGGTCACATGAGCCATCTCCTCGTCAATCTGCTTGTCGATCTGATCGTAATCACGCACCGGTGGCGGGCTGGTCAGAACCACATTGGCGTTCGCGTCCGTCTTGACCAGGCCCAGGGATCCGTCGCCCGTCACCGTCACGATCCACCGGCCCTCGCTGAGCGAGCGGTAGACCGCCTTGCCGTAGCGCGCGGCCGGGTTGTTCCAGTCCACCTGCTCGAGGCTGTCGTCAATCACCAAGCCTTTGCTGGGGGGCGTGTGGGCATCGTAGACGCGGCGAATCCACAGGCGGCCGTCCAATAGCGCATAGTCGCAGTAGATCTCCTGCGCCGGGTCGAACGGCGTGTCGAGCACGCGGTCGACGCCTCGAATGGTGCGAATGGCCAGTGAGAGTCGGCCGTCTTTGACGATCAACTCAGTCACGGCGGTCCTGCGCACGGCCTGGTTGTACATCGCCCGCAGCGACTCGTACTCGTGGCTAAGACCGGCCAACCGCTCGCGGTAGATCTCCAGCTCCACTTTCGTAGAGGCCAAGCGATAGCCGACGGCGACAATCACGCAGAGCAACAAGAGGCCGATGGCTCGTGTGATCCATCTCAACATGGCCGGACGCCTTTGACTCTCTTTGCCCATCTCTGACATGTATCGACCTGCGCGAAACAGTTTCGTCACCGAATCCGGCGGTTGCCCCATAGCCTTCACCCAGAGCCAATGTCCTGGGGGCTCTACGAGCGGGGGAACGATCCGAACGCGCGACCCGGCGGACATCAGGCCACCCGGAACCGCTGCCAGAACGTTTGCCGGATACAGAAACGAACGAGGCCCTCGGCATCGAGCCCAGGGCCTGCGTTCCGAGTAGCATAGCGGGGGCGCGCTTGCTACCGCTTCGCATCAGGGAAGCCTTCTGGCAGAAGTTTAGGCACGCCGCATGATAAAGCTAGGCTTCTTGCCACCCAAGTCTCGCGAAAAGAAGCGGTTCCGGGGACGACGTCGGTGCGCCAAGCGGAGGCAGTCTGTCAAGGACATGGAAAACGTGCCTTCTGGGAGCCCACGAATGCGGCTTTTGACACTGTCCGGGGGGCTCCGCAGGGGGATCGGGATGCTCGGAATGCGATTGCCGAAGCCGCCAAATCGTGGTAAACGCATGTATATCGCTGGCGGTGGTCGGCGACGAGAAGGCATCTGGGGAAATACCGGTTCCAAGGAGACGGCCCATGAGAAAGGCATTCCTCGCAACGGCATTGATTGTGGCGGCTTCGTTCTCGGCCCTGCTAGCCCAGCAGGGCAACCCTCTGACTTCCTCACCTCCTCCGCCCGTGGCGAAGGTCTATGCCCCATGGCCCTTCGACGCCAGGGAAGCCATCAAACGGCAGGATGAGACGGCGAAGGCCTTGGGCATCGAGAAGGAGTTGACCCTCGATCTTGGGAATAACGTCAAGATGAAGTTGGTTCTGATCCCCGCCGGCAAGTTCATGATGGGCAGCCCGGCGGGTGAGGCCGACCGCCATGCGAACGAAGGTCCACAACACGAGGTGACGATTAGCAAGCCGTTCTACATGGGCGTCACCGAAGTAACCCAGGAGCAGTACGAGCAGGTCATGGGCAAGAACCCCAGCCACTTCAAGGGCGCTCAGAACCCGGTGGAGTCGGTCTCCTGGAACGACGCTGCCGAGTTCTGCCGAAAACTCTCGAAGCGGACCGGGCAGGCCGTCCGCCTGCCCACGGAGGCGGAATGGGAGTATGCATGCCGCGCAGGGGCCGGCACGCGTTACTGCTTTGGCGATGCCGAGGCCGAGCTGGGGGACTATGCCTGGCACCACGACAACAGTGAAGGAACAACGCATCCTGTGGGTCAGAAGAAACCTAATGTCTGGGGCCTCTATGATATGCACGGTAACGTCATGGAGTGGTGCGCGGACTGGTATTCGGATTCTTACGCCAATGCGGCGAGCCAGGATCCGCAAGGCCCGGGAACTGGATCGTCCCGTGTTTGCCGCGGGTGCTATGGGATCTTCCCTCCGGCTTACCACCGATCCGCCGTGCGCAGCAGGCACCCGTCGGACTACGTCTCCATCGGCATCGGGTTCCGCGTTGCTCTCGCTCCCCCACATGCAACCCTGCCACCCACGTCGGCGGAATAATTGCAGAGCGTTGGTCTAATGGTCCTGAGACTAGATGGAACAATCAGCAGAAAACAAGCGGCCTCGGAAGAATCCGAGGCCGGCGCGAAGCGGTCACTAGCGGGGGTGGGATTTGAACCCACGACCTCCGGGTTATGAGGCTTAGGGGGCGCAAGATTGGCGCCGACACGTAACCCATTGATGGACAGGGGGCAAGGTTCTGGCGGGAAAGCCAAGGCAAATCGCGTTGGATTTCGCTCAATTGCACACCGCCGCGTACGATTGCGCGTAATTACGCGCGCCTACCATGCAGAAAACCGCGCCCTTTCCGCATCTACTCCGCGAAAAAGAGTACCTACTCTCGATGTTTTTCGGCACAGTTCCGTGCCAGTTGCGCCCACCGACCGCCTCCTGGCAGCTATGCGCGAGCTGGGCATCGCCCTCGAGCCCAGCCGGCCAACCGTCGCCTCCCTGTCGGCTGTTCGGAGTCGTCAGGCCTGATGTATTAGGCTGGACAGGGGTTGCGTATTGCTTCGAGGCGCGATATATTTCTGTTTCTTAAGGGATTTGCATTTCTAGCTGACGGATCAGTCCATGCACAGCACAAATGAGTGATCAGTGCTAACACACCGACAGGGAATCGACAGCATTGGCTGCGGTGAGAGTTGAACTCACTGGGCGCCAGTAGAATCGTTCACAATTCATTCGGCGAACGCGGAATGCAGGAAGGAGCGATCATGGCGAAACGAAAAGCAGGCTCGGTGCCCAAGACGTTGGACAAGTGTCCCACGGGGATCCACGACCTGGACGAAATCACCGAAGGCGGCTTGCCGCGCGGGCGACCCACGCTGGTGTGCGGTTCCGCCGGCTACGGCAAGACGAAAATTGCCTCGGCGTAGCCATAGGCGAAGCTGGACTTTTTTCTTGCTTGTGCCTCCCCCCGACACGGCGAACTTCACCTTGGCAAGCCAGCATTGCAACATCGGCCCACGCAGTGAAGGCTCATTCTAAACAACAAAGTTTGTAGCTTTTAAACAGCGTAGCATTCTATAACAATATGTATATAAGGGAGTCTAACTAATCCCGTCACGACATTGGTGGAGTAGGATTTAAAAACTTTGTTCACCAAATCCTTCCACTCTCGCTCCGAGCGAACACATCTCCCGCGATCTTTGCTGGTTATCCATCTGGAAAACCATGTTTGATGAGCTAAAAAAGTTGGCTCGAAGCAGACCAAACGCCCATTAGACTTCATAATTTTCTTTGACAATTCCAAGACTTCGAGAGCTTCATCGTCATTCAAATGGTGTAATAAGCCGTTACAAATAACCAGGTCTGCCCTATTCAAGCGACTATCGTTTTGAAAATTGCGAGCCGTACCTATAAGGAAGGTTCCTCTATGTGGGAATTTCTTACAAGCGGCCTTAATATAATTTTCACTAATATCAAATCCCCAATACTCGATGTTGTCTGGTAAATATTCCAGGATGACTCCTGGCCCGCAACCCATGTCTACAACCTTTTCTCCGCCTTTCAGGTTCCAGATATTTTTCGCCAGCCATGCCCTGCAGATTTTCGCTCCAGTAAGGTTCTGAAAAAAATCATACAACCATGGAACCGTAAGAATTACTTTAAGACCGCTATTATCTTGAACACTTTGCATCCTAATTGTCTCCGAGTCAGTACGCCTAACTCTCTGAGGGCATTCAGAAATTTTTACTTTCCACTGTCTCCCAAAGGTCATGAGGAACGTAATTCTTGCAATGGTAGCCCCCCAATAAAAAAAACAAACATAAATACTGGGGCGCCGACATAGCAAAAAGCTGCACCATTGATCTGGGATTTCCCCAATGGTATCTGCCCGGGCCCATCGCGCGGCTGCTTGAGCATGATTATACGTTGTTTCCGAGATCCGCCAAGGATTTTTTGAGACCAAGGATCAGCCATCACATGCAAGCGTAAAACACTAGACCTTGTGTAAGAAGTGAATTATATTTGACCGCCAGAAGACTTCTAGAATAGGCCGGTGTGCCATCGAACGGGAAGGCAGGGGTAACCATGGTCAGCCAATCTATTGGGATTAAGGAGTCCGGTAATAAAAGCCAGGCCGAGGGTTTTCTAGAGCGCAGAGCCATGCTCCTGGCGGCTGGGATCGTTCTGCTGGCCGCGGCGGTGCGTCTAGGGATTGCGCCAATCGTGACACTAGACGGTGACGAGTCAGAAGTGATCACCCTTATTCGGTCCAGTCCCGGTGAATTGCTCACAGGAAAAGCAGTCGACTTGAGCCACCCCCCGGGCCATCCCCTGGTGCTCTGGACCGTGCGACACATGTTCGGAGAAAACGTCCTGCTCTATCGCGCCGTCCAGTCCGTGCTTGCCACCTTAACCGTCGTGATGGTTATGGCGATATGCCGCCTCCTCGTACCGCGGGCCGGCATCTGGCTGGGGGTGGGACTGCTCATGGCCGTCAACCCCATGCTCGTGATGTTGTCACTTCTCATCCGCCCGTATGCAGTGGAGTTACTGCTGTTATCGCTGGCCACCTGGGCCATGCTGCGATGGCGGCGAGACCGGCGCCTGTGGTCGCTGGTAGTTTACGTGCTGGCGATAGTCGCGGTCTTCAACGTTCACTACGGTTCAGTCTTTTTCTGGGCGGCGCTGGGACTGTGGTGGCTGTGGGACAGTCGGCGGAGTAAGCGGCAGTTGACGGAAACCGTGGTGGCCAACCTGGTGGCGCTCGTGTTGATCCTGCCTACGGTGAGATTCATGATGTGGCAAATACACATGTCCGGACTCATTTTGAACGTCGCCGTGTGGACGTACCATACGGTCGGCTTCCCGTACTATTTTATCTGCGGCGGCTCCCTGGCTCATCCGGAGTACTGCCCGCTCTGGTTAATAATCACCACCGTGATTCCCCTGGCGGTGGTATTGATACCATCCCTGCTGGCGGGCCTATGGGCCGTGTGGAAGACCGTTGAAGCACGAGGCTTTGTGCTGGCGATTCTCTTCCTTCCCTTCCTGTTCATGATGGCCATGAGCCTGCACAAGCCGTTTTTCGCCAGCCGGTACATTGCAACTATTTGGCCGATGTTCGCCCTGACGTTGGTGCTGGGGCTATCCACCTTCAGACTGCGGATCCGCGCGGCAGCCTTTGTCTTCTTAGTCCTGTTGGAACTGATCGGTTGTGTCAGCTACGCCGCACGATACGCGGACATGTACCCACCTTTCCTTACCCCGACCCTTGAGGCCTACGGCGGTCAGCATTTCGGGCTCATCGCCTATCCCGACCCGCGGCCGCTGATTGTCCAATCTTCCAAGCCGTCGCTGATCTTGAGGATCAACAACAGGACGCTTCCCAAGCTGGTCGTGTCCGTTTACCCTGACCCGCCAGCGAATTACGTCAAGGACCATCTGCTGCCGGAGTGGGACCTATCGACGTTGCTGGCTAGCGGCCTGCCGGAGGAACTGTGGTTCTACTGTGACTCGCGGCCCGAGAGCCAGCACGACAAAGCACTGAAAGTGTTGGAACAAACCAAGCAAATGCTCTCTGGCCCCTATCGCCTTGAGAAAACTTGGTACTGGCCTAACGAGCAAAAAGCCAAGATTTATCTGCTGAAATTCCGTCGGCCTGAAAGCCCTGCCAGCCGCGAAAGCTCTTGAGAACCACGGTTCCCACTCAGTTTAGGCATTTTTTCTTGATCTTGCGGGTGGCAAGGGGTGCCGCCGGCGATAGCGAGTACGTCAGCTTCCTGGGCACCCTCCGAGCCACACCCACCAGGGGGGTACGGGCATCCTTCGACGAAGACGACCTGGGCAGCCTGGTGCGTGGGAAGTTCACAACTTTATCCTCCTGCGGGGCAAGTAAGGAGGGAATTCATGATCCGTAGAAGGCCCTCTAAACCCATGGAGGAAGGAGACTGCTATCCTACAGAAACTCACGATCGCTGGGACAGTTACGACAAATTTGCTCTTGCTTTTTTCGCAGAACAGCGGTACATAAGAGAAAGCTCCGGGTACGCTATTCGTAGGGCGAAGAGGGAATGGTATCCCTGAGGGGGGCACATTCTGGGCTCCTGGGGCCAGTTACTTTCGGTGGGTTGGTAAGCAGAAACCATTTCATGGGAGTCATGATCGCTTTCGGTTCAGCCCCCCTGGAGACAAAGGAGTCTTATGTGAAAAAAGTGGCCGTCATCGGTGCCGGATACTGGGGACCCAATCTGATCCGCAATTTTCGCTCTCACGATGCGATCAGCGGCATTGTCGCTTGCGACACCGATACAGGTCGTTTGGCGCGCGTTGCAAAACAGTTTCCCGGCCTCGAATGCCTCTCCAATTACGAGGACACCCTGAAGCTCGCGGATGTAGACGCGGTGGCCATCGCCACCCCGGTCCGTTTTCATTACCCGATGGCCAAGGCGGCGCTGCAAGCTGGAAAACACGTTCTCTTAGAGAAACCGATGGTCAACCACATCGCCCAGGCACGGGAACTGATCGAACTGGCTGAGGCGAAAAAGCTTGTCCTGATGGTGGATCACACCTTCATTTACACGGGTGCGGTCGAGAAAATCGCACAGATTTGCCAATCCAGGGATTTTGGTGATTTTTATTACGTCGACAGCGTGCGCATTAATCTGGGGCTCTTTCAGCATGACGTGAACGTGATGTGGGACTTGGCCACCCATGACCTGAGTATCGTAAATCACTTACTTCAACGAAAGCCGAAGGTCGTTCGTGCCATTGGCCAGAGTCATGTAGAAGCCGATCTGGTGGACGTGGCCTACATAAACGTAGAGTATGGATACCACATTATGGCCAACTTTCACGTCAACTGGCTGTCGCCGACCAAGGTTCGCCACATGATCTTTGCTGGCTCAAACCGTATGATCGTTTGGAACGATTTGGACCCTGCTGAGAAGATCCGCGTCTATGACAAGGGCGTCAACATAAAGAGGACCGACCGAGAAGGGCAATACGCCACCCAGGTCGGCTATCGGACGGGCGACGCATGGCTGCCCAAGTGCGATGGCACGGAAGCCCTCCAGAAGATGACGGGCCATTTTCTGGAATGTATTCAGCAGTCGAAGAAGCCCCTCACCGGCGGGCCAGAGGGTCTCGAGGTGGTGATGGCGTTGGAGGCCAGCGAACTCAGCTTAGCCCATGGCGGCAGGCCCGTTGGCATCGAAGGTGAGAAGATTGCCTTGGTCTGAACGCCTGGCCTCTTCGGAAGGTAATTTCTATGCCTACAAAGATTCCGAACAGCCCTACGATTCGCATCGCCCCCGACGTCCAATTGGGCGAGAACGTTCAGATCCACGCCTTCGTGAATCTTTATGGCTGTCGTGTGGGCGACAACACTCGGATCGGAACCTTTGTTGAAATCCAGAAGGGGGCCTCCGTAGGGCGATCCTGCAAGATTTCCAGCCACACATTCATCTGCGAAGGGGTCCACATCGAGGATGAATGCTTCATTGGGCACGGGGTGGTCTTCATCAACGACCTCTATCCTCATGCCACTGCTGAGAACGGCACTCCTCAAACGGAACAGGACTGGAAGGTAGTACCGACATACATCCGTCGGCGGGCCTCAATCGGGTCCAATGCCACTATCCTGAGCGGCGTGACCATCGGAGAAGGCGCCATCGTCGGTGCCGGGGCCGTGGTTACCCGGGATGTGCCGCCGGGGACCATCGTAGCCGGCAATCCGGCCCGCGTGCTTCGCAAGGTGGACCAACCCAGAGAGTCCACCGAGAGGGCAGGATGATATGAACGTACCATTTCTTGATCTCAAGGCGCAGTATGTCCAAATCAAGGACGAAGTGCACGCAGCGATGAACAAAGTGATGGAGACCTCCGCCTTCGTGCTCGGCGAGGCGGTCAAAAACTTTGAGGAGGCATTCGCCGCCCATCACGGTGCCAAATACTGTGTCGCCACCTCCTGCGGTACCAGCGCTCTGCATGTGGCCTTGTTGGCCATGGGTGTCGGGCCGGAGGATGAAGTGATCGTCCCGGTGAACACCTTCATCGCCACAGCAGAGGCCGTCAGCCACTGCGGGGCCAAGCCGGTCTTCGTGGACATGGATGAAAAGGACTACTGCATTGACCCCCAGAAGATCGCCCGGGCCGTCACTCCCCGGACCAAGGTCGTCATCCCGGTCCATTTGTACGGGCAGCCGACCGAGATGGATCGCATCCTCGCCGTGGCCGCCGACCATGGGTTGAAGGTCCTGGAGGATTGTGCGCAAGCCCACGACGCCGAGTACAAGGGGCGCAAGGTCGGCACGTTTGGGGCTGCCGGTGCGTTCAGCTTTTACCCAGGCAAGAACCTGGGAGCCTACGGCGAAGGCGGGGCTGTCCTGACCAACGACGGGGCCATGGCCGCCAAGATACGCATGCTTCGCGACCACGGTTCCGCAAAGAAGTACTACCACGACATGGTCGGCTACAACTACCGCATGCACGGCTTCCAAGGCGCGGTACTCGGCGTGAAACTGAAGTACTTAGTCGCCTGGACGGACGCGAGGCGAAAGATCGCCAAACGGTACGAACAACTACTTTCGGCCGATAGTTTGCTTGTGAAACCGGCCAAGCCCCATGTCCGGCATGTCTATCATCTGTTCGTGGTCCAGGTAAAGCACCGGGACAGGGCCATTGAGAAACTGAAGGACAAGGGTGTAGCGACCGGCATCCATTATCCTATTCCGCTGCACCTGACGGAGGCCTATGGAGACCTGGGGTACAAGAAAGGTGACTTCCCGGTGGCGGAAGCGGCCGCTGATGAACTCCTCTCCCTGCCCATGTATCCGGAGCTGACCGATGAGATGACCGATTATGTCGCCATGAGTCTGAAGGAGGCCCTCTGAGCGTAGGGTGAGGCGGACGATTTTGCAGCAGCTCCGGTCCGAGGGAAGGACCTGACTTCGGCGAAGGGGTATCTATACCTAGAAGGTCCGCGGGACATTGGACTAATATTTATGACGGCACAGCAAAAAAAACGCGTCTCGATTGTCATTCCGGCCTACAATGAGGAATCCAACATCCCCACACTTCGACAGCGCCTCACGGCGTTGTTCAGGAGTACACCCGCCTATGATTGGGAAGTTGTGATTGTGGATGATCACTCCTGTGACACGACACCTGACCTCGTCAAGGCTTGGGCGTACGATGATCCTCGGGTTCGGCTGGTAAGGTTCAGTCGAAATTTCGGGTCTTTTGTCGGCTGGAACGCGGGGTTGGCCGAATGCACAGGAGACGCCGCCGTCCTCATGGCCGCCGATCTCCAGGACCCGCCGGAACTGGTCCTAGAGATGACTCGGAAGTGGCGGGAGGGTAGTGACCTGGTCTGGGCTGTCCGCGCGGGCCGGGAGGGCGAGAAACTCTCGAACAAGCTTTTTTCAAGACTCTTTTACACCGTCATGCGCAAAGCGTCTTTGTCAGAAATACCGCCGGCGGGCGCCGACTTCCTGTTGATTGACCGCAAGGCCATCGACGCCTACCTTAAGATTCCCGAAAAGAACACGCACGCGGTGTGCTTGCTCATGTGGATGGGCTTCCGTCAGTCCTTTGTACCCTATGTCAAACAGGTCCGCGCCTCGGGACAGACCAAGTGGACTTTCCCCAAGAAGGTAAAACTCTTCATGGATGGACTGATTTCCTTCAGCTTCGCTCCCATCCGGGCCATGTCAGTTATCGGCCTATGCTTCGCGCTGCTTGGGTTCGGCTTCGCGGCCGTCGTCGTCACCGGAAAACTGGCTCATTGGTACAACCCACCGCTGGGGTACTCCGCTTTGATGACGGCGCTACTGGTGGGCATGGGCCTCATCATGTTCATGTTGGGCTTGATCGGAGAGTACCTCTGGCGCACCTTTGATGAGGCCAGGCGGCGGCCACGATACATCATCGAAGAACGTTTCCCCTCACTCAAAACCGACCTAGGTTCCACAAGGGCCTCTCGAACGGACGTCGAGGTTCTTCAGAAGAGGACCGCCACTACCGACAATCCAGGCGAAACCAAGCTGTCACCCGAGTCGGACCGTTTGGCATGAGGCCTGCACGATGAGCGATCCCGTCAGAGACACCAACGTTCTGGTCACCGGCGGATCGGGGTTCGTTGGAACGGCGGTAGTAGCCAAGCTGCTTGATCGTGGCTATAAGGTGATCGCGACTTCCAACGTCCTCACTGACTCGCTACCCCACCATCCGAATCTGGAGTGGGTTCTCTGGGATGCACTGCAGGAATCCTTGCCAGGCGTTGAGTGGGATACGCTCGGTGTGATCCTGCACCTGGCAACACCCGAAAGGCTTTTTGATTTTCCCGAGCAAGCCGTTGCACTTTACGAACTGGCGGTGGCCTCTACCTTTCACCTCTTGGAGTCCGCTTGCCGACATCAAATCGGCCGCGTCCTGATCGCCTCCACAGGGAACGTCTTAGCTTGCGGTGCCGGAATAGCCAGCGAAACAGATACCTTTTATGAGCCAAGCAGCTTTTACGGTACGACGAAGGCCTGTGCCGAACTGCTGACACGGGCTTACCAATCACAGGTCTCCGCCGCCACGCTGCGCTTTTATCATCCGTATGGAATAGGCAAGGAGCGAGTCCTTGTGAATCGGCTCGTTCAGCAAATCGCCCAAGGCAAGCCGGTGTTCCTGGAGGGAGAAGAAGGGATTCTGGTGAACCCCGTGTGGGTGGACGACCTGGCCGAAGGTATCTATCTGGCTGTCCGGTCCTCCGCCAACGGGATCTTTCATCTGGCTGGACCTGAGACTGTGAGCCTACGGCAACTGGTCCAGTTGATTGCCTCATTGCTCCACAAGGAAGCCATCATCCAGACACGCCCCGCAGGACCCTTGGAACGGCACGCGGGGTCGTATGAACGGGCCAAGAGGATTCTGGGGTACAATCCCCGAATCGGTTTACGAGAAGGTCTCCTGCGATTGATCGGAGGCCGGAATTCGGACAAAGAAGTCCAAAGATAAGCAACACGTGCTGCCGTGCTGGGAGCACCGCGTCAGAGGTGTTTCTCGGCTCATGAGATTTTTGTGCGTTTAACCTACGAGGAAATGCGTATGGGATATCGTTGGCGTCAGATTTGTGTCGTAGGCGGAGCCGGTTTCATCGGATCAAACCTTTGTGAGGCACTGGCAAGTCAGGTGGCCTCCTTGCGAATTGTGGATAATTTCTCAACCGGCAAACGTGAAAACCTTGCAACCCTTGCAGGGAAACCCCACGTGGAAATCCTCACTGGCGACATATCCGATCCGGAGGTCTGCCAGCGTGCCGTCACAAATATTCAACTCGTGCTGGATCTGGCATGCCTAGGCGTGCGACACAGCATTCCCCATCCAGAGCAGAACTTCCAGGTCAACGCCACTGCCACCCTGCACCTCCTCACGGCTGCGAGGAAGGCAGGCGTGGAGCGATTCGTTTACATTTCCAGTAGTGAAGCATACGGAACGGCATTGCGCCAGCCGATGGACGAGAACCACCCCACCTTTCCCACGACGGTCTATGGAGCTGGCAAGTTGGCTGGGGAGGCATTGACAAGAGCCTTCCACCGAACATACGGCTTCCCCGCTATGGTCGTCCGACCCTTTAACACCTATGGTCCCCACAGTCATCACGAAGGGGACAGTGGCGAAGTCATTCCAAAATTCATTGTCCGCTCTATGAATGGCTTGCCTCCTCTCGTCTTTGGAGATCCGACCAACGCCAGGGATTTTACGCACGTCAACGACATCGTGCGCGGGATCATGGAAGCCGCTTGTTGTGATCACCTGATCGGAGAGACTCTCAATATCGCTTTCGGCAAGCCCCGCACCGTGGCCGAGGTCGCCCGCATCGTCCTCCAGGCAGTGGGCCGAGAAGACCTCCATCCCGTGCTGGAACGCCCACGCCCCGGCGATGTGCATCTCCACTACGCGGACACCACAAAGGCCTGTCGCCTGATCGGATGGAAACCCAAGATACCACTGGAACAAGGGATCCCTATGCTCGTGGACTACCTCAGAGGCAGCGGGGCTGACTTTGCCAAAATGCTCTCAGAAGAGAAGACCTTCAACTGGGAAAAATAACAAGGAACCAACTGGGCAAACGAACCCTCTTTTCTACTTAAGGATGTATGCCGGGTTAACCTTCTTACGGCAGAGGTTGACGTAGTCGGCAAGATGTTCAACATCGCCTCGGGCCGATGGACCAGCTTCCTTGAACGGGCCCAAGTCTGGCCAACAACGGTTCATTGCATATAGAGTAAGTCAGTCGTCACATGGCGGTGACGTGTTCTCGACTGCTCAGTGACTTGCTAACCACTTGTAAGTCTCGTTTTTCCTCAAAAATCGCGCCGTATCTGTTGTACTTAACGTATGTTGCGAGCGGCGTCTGGAACTCATAATCCATTGGTCGTAGGTCCGAATCCTACAGGGCCCATCCGCCTTGCGCTCATAGAGCTACGGCGGATCAAGAAGGCCAAAGAAGGTCTGGCCACAAAACCCTCCGAAGCCTTGGCAAAGGAGGGTTCGAATCCTACAGGGCTCAGTCGATGTAAGCTTTGGGAAGTTACGCGATTGCACGGCTTGGCCTCCTTACCTTACGGTCGTCAAGAACGGCGGAGTTGGTCAGTTTTTGGTCAGCCGGGCGCCTTCTCCGGATCCCCGCGTGGAGATTGCCCGAACTATCTGTCGCAGAGCCAACGATGTCCCCGTTACCATCGATACCCTCAGCGATAGACTCAACGAACCTGGTTGACAAGAATTGATTGAGATTGACATAGCTTGCATCGGTGAGTGTCTGGTAGTACTGCTCCGCATGCGTCCAGAACCAGGCGAGAAGCTCCTTGATGGTAATGGTCATCGGGTTGGCGATAGGCTGCTGCCCGGCCGCCAGCCACTCGGCGATGGCTTGGTGGTATCGCTGCTGGGTGGCGGGGTCGTCGGGCTTGCCACAGTAGATGGCCTTGCCGGACAGGACGACGTAGCTCTGCCCGCTGGCCTTGTGGAAACGCAAAGAAGGCACGCGCCGATTTTCTTTGGAAATCAATGCGTGCCTTCTGTCTTTGAGTTGCTGCTCCGCGATGTTCTTCATGGCCGTTCTCCGTTGGTTGCGCGAGTATCTACTCGCTTTCCTACGGGTTACGGCCGCTCCGGCTTTCATGCCGGTCTTCGCAACTCGCGAAGTCAGCCACCCTTACGAACTAGCGGGGGTGGGATTTGAACCCACGACCTCCGGGTTATGAGCCCGACGAGCTACCAGGCTGCTCTACCCCGCGATCGTACTTGAATACTAGACTGTTCGGCGTGTCCTGTCAAGGTAAGGCCGCAAAATCATTGATTTGGCCGAGGGGAATAACCGCGCCGCCCGCTTAGGTGATTCGCTCCAGGACCGCACTGCCGTAAACGCCCAGCTCGGCCTGCCCCTTGATCTCCCGGCCGGTCAGCACGTCGCGGTAGCGGCCGGCGCCCAACGGAACGATGCGCCCAGCCGCGTTGAAGTTCAGCAGGAACAAAAACTCCCGCCGGCCATCGGTGCGCACGCACGCAGAGACGCCCTCCGGCAGCGGAGCCTCCAGGGCTCGTCGAAGCTTCAGGGCGCCAGCCAAGCGGCCGTAGAAATCCGCCAGGAAGGCGTACTCGCTGCGCGTGGCGATGTACCAGGCCTGGCCCTGGCCGAAGCGGTTGACCGTGACGGCTGGCCGGCCGGCGTAGAAGTCGCCGCCATAGGTAGCGACTACGGCAGCGGTTTCGGCGTGGACCAGGTCGCAGATCTCGCGGACCTGGTAGTTGCCGGCCAGCCCCAGCTCGTTACCGGCGGCTGGAACAAGGGTGTTGGCGTCGGCGTCGTACAGGCCGTCGGTCTCCTCCACCCAGATGCCCATGACCTTTCGCAGCGGCCCGGGAAAGCCGCCCAGGAAGCACAGGGCGCTGGCATCCACCTGGCCGGTCAGGTACGTCGCCACGAACGTACCGCCGGCGGCGACGAATTTTTCGATCCGCTCCGCCACGCCGTCGCGCAGCATGAACAGCATCGGGGCCGCCACCAGCTTGTACTTGGAAAGGTCGCCGCCGGCGTCGATGACGTCGGTGGCGATGCCCATCGACCAGAACGGCCGATGGTGGTCCCCACAGGTTTCCATGTAGCCCTTCTGCTTTCTGACGGCTTGGATTTCCTCCAGCGCCCAGCGGTTCTCCCAGTCCATCAGGATGGCTACCTCGGCCGCCGTCACCGTGCCGACCAGGTCGTCCAGCTTCGCAAGCACTTCCCCCACCTCGGCCACGTCGCGGAAGACGCGCGTCTGCTCGTGGCCGGCGTGGTCCACCACGGCGCCGTGGAACTGCTCGCTGGCGCCGCGGCCCTTGCGCCACTGGAAGTACTGCACCGTGTCGGCCCCGTGGGCGACGGCTTGGAGCGAGGCCAGCCGGTGCATCCCCGGCCGTTTGAGCTTGGAAACCTCCTGCCAGTTGGTCGTGCTGGGGGTGCTTTCCATGAGCATGAAGGGCCGGCCCTTGAGGCTGCGCATCAGGTCGTGCACGAAGGCGACGTGGGCGGCCAGCGGCAGGTTGTCGCCCGCTCCGTGCCAGGGCGGATAGATGTCATTGGCGATCACGTCCAGCTCGGGGGCGAACTTCCAATAATTCATGGTCGGGTGGGCGCCCATCATGTTGGTGGTCACCGGCACGGCGGGGGTGATCCGCTTCAGCGGGGCAATCTCGGCACGCAGGAAGTCCACCGTCTGATCCACCACGAAGCGGCGCCAGTCGAGGTTCAGTCCGATTAATGACTTCTCCCCACGGCCGGAGGGCGACTCGATCTGCTCCCAGGCGGTGAATGTCCGGCTCCAGAACGCCGTCCACCAGGCCTTGTTGAGGGCGTCCAGGCTGTCGCCGTACCGCCGCCGCAGCCAATCGCGGAAGGCCTGCTGGCACAGGTCGCAGTGGCACTGGCCGGAGTATTCGTTGGACACGTGCCAGACCAGCAAGGCCGGGTGGTCCTTGTAGCGATGGGCGAGGGCGGTGTTGATGAGGCGGCACTTTTCGCGATAGACCGGCGAGGTGAAGCAGTGATTGTGCCGCTGGCCGGGAAGGTTCCGCAGGCGGTTTTCCGCCACGCGAAGGACTTGCGGGTACGTGCGGCTCATCCACGCCGGCCGGGCGCCGCTGGGCGTGGCCAGGACGGCGAACATCCCCGCCTCGGCCAGGCGATCCATGATGCGGTCCAGCCAATCGAAGACAAACACGCCTTCCTGCGGCTCCAGCGCCGCCCACGAGAACACCCCCACCGTCATGGCGTTGACGTGGGCCAGCTTCATCAGCCGGAAGTCCTCGTCGAGAATTTTGGGCGAGTCCAGCCACTGCTCGGGGTTGTAGTCCCCGCCGTGCAGGAGGTGCGGGCATCGCGGGTTGATCGGCGGATAGCGATGGAGGTCCGGGCTCATGGTCGTCCTTCGGTAGTCGCGGCAGAGGCGGCGCTGAGCGCATTGCGGCGGATGATTCGCTCCAGCGGCGGGACGTGCTTTTTTTCCCAACGCAGCCCACGGAGAAGGCTATCGATGTCGCCATAGTGCGGATCCAGGCGCACGGCCTGCCGGAAGGCCCGGTCGGCCTCGGCCTGGCGGCCCAGGGCGTCCAGACCCATGGCCAGGTCGGCCCAGGGATCGGCCCACCGCGGGGCCAGCTTCACCGCTCGCTGCCACCACAGGACGGCTTGGGGAAAGTCGCCGGCGTCAAAGTACGCAAAGCCCAACCCGTCGGCAGGCCGGGCGGCGTAGGGATCTTTTTGGGCCGTGTCGCTCCACAGGGCCAGGGAATCGTGCCAGACCCTTTCGCGATGAAGCGTAACGGTCGACCAGGCGATCATCGCCCCGGCCGCTAACACGGCAGCGCCGTACAGCCACTTGGCCCGCATCGCCTGCATTTGCCAGACCATCGCAGCCGCCGCCATCCCCACGCCGACCATCGGCAGGTACAGGTACCGGTCGGCCACGGGATTGAAAATGGGCACCAGGTTGGACACCGGCAGCAGGCCCAGCCAGAAAATGCCCGCGGCTAGCACGATTAATCGATTCCGCCGCCCCAACAGGACCGTCGCGCCCGCCACCGCCGCCAACCCCACCAGCGCCATCGTCAGGCTGATCGGGAGGAACATCGCCGTCGAGTAATCCGCGCACAAGTCGGCGGGCCAAAAAACCATCGTCACGTAATAGAACCAGAAGATCGGCTGAATCCACAGCGTCGCGCCTAGCGATCCGCCCAGATAGGACGGTTTCTCATAAAAGATGATGGAGTTTTTCGGCTCCATCCCAAAGCGAGCGGCCAGGAAGGCCCCGACGGCTACAAAGGCCGCGGCGATGACCGCCAGCCAGAACCATGGACTGGGACGCTCGACGGCGGGCACTTTAGATTGCCGTTTAGGGCGGCGGAACAGGAGCCAGTAGAGAAACAAAATCGGCGGCCCGGCGGCGCCGGATTCCTTGCCCGCCACGGCCAGGAACAGGCAGAAGACCACCGCGACCCCCAATAGCACGTTCCGCCCGGCCGATCGCGGCCCGATGAACGTCGCCAGAAGCAACGCAGCGATGATTAAAAACGTCGTCATCAGGTCCTTACGGCATGTAATCATGCAAACGGCTTCACTGTGGGCCGGGTGCAGGGCAAAGACCAACGCCCCCACGGCCGCCCCTGCCAAGGCCAGCCATCCCGCCCGCGGACCGGCCGACCAGGGCAGGCTGCGCAATAGCCGCCATAAACACCAAAACAAGATAACCACCGAACCGACGTGCAGAAGGTTGTTGGTGAGATGATATCCCCACGGATTGCGATGCCACACAGCCGCGTTCAGCATGTAGGACAACAAGGCCAGCGGACGGTTGTTGTCCAGCACGTCTTGGCCCAGCACGCGGAGGGTCACGACGTCTTTAAGGTGGGACAGCTCGTGGACGTAGTCGTCCGACTCAATTTGCATGACGTCGTCGTAGACGAACTGGCCCCCCAGAATCGGCACATACAACCCCCACGTGACGGCCGCCAACAGCAACGCGACGGCGACCACCCATCGCCGCTGGACCGTCCAGACAGCGGCCATCGTCGGATCATCCATGGCCTATTCCTTGGGCCTGCCGGCGGGGCTCACCGTCGCCGTTTCTTTTTCTTGAGGCGCGCACGTTCTTTTTTGGTCAGGCGGTGGGAGCGTTGCTTGACCTTGAACCGCGGCATGCCGCCGGCCATGCCGACCTGGCCCATCTGCTTGGCGAACTGGACGCGGTCCTTGGCGCCCATGCCGGCCATTTGCTTCATCATGCCGGCCACCATCGTGAAGCTCTTGACCAGGCCAGAGACGTCCTGTGGTTCGGTGCCGCTGCCGTGGGCGATGCGCCGCCGCCGGCTGGCTTCGATCATCGAGGGGTCCTGGCGTTCGGCGGGCGTCATGGACTGGATGACGGCTTCCATGGCCTCCAGCTCGTCGCCGTCCATCTGCATGGCGGCCATCTGGTCGCCCATGCCGGGCATGAGCTTCAGGACCTCCTTGATGGGTCCGAGCTTCTGCATCTGCTTGATCTGCGCCAGGAAGTCGGTGAGCGTGAACTTGCCCTTGGCCATCTTTTCCTGGAGCTTGGCGGCCTGGGCGGCGTCGAACTGCTCCTGGGCCTTTTCCACCAGGCTGACGACGTCGCCCATGCCCAGGATGCGTCCGGCCATGCGGTCGGGGTGGAAGGGCTCGAGCTTCTCGAGCTTCTCGCCGACGCCGATGAACTTGATGGGCTTGCCCGTGACGGCTTTGACCGACAGGGCCGCCCCGCCGCGGGCATCGGAGTCGAACTTGGTCAGGATCACGCCGTCCAGCTCGAGACGCTCGTTGAACTCGCGGGCGGAGTTCACGGCGTCCTGGCCGGTCATCGCGTCGCAGACCAGGTAGATTTGATGGGGCTTAATGGCGGAGGCGATGTCCTGGGCCTGCCGCATCATCTCCTCATCGACGTGCAGCCGGCCGGCGGTGTCCACGATGAGCACGTCGCAGGCGTTCGGCGTCGCCCAGGCGACGGCCTGCCGCGCGACGCGGACGGGGTTGGTCTCGCCGGCGACCCGGAACACCGGCACGCCGGCCTGCTGGGCGACGATGGCCAGTTGGTCCACAGCGGCGGGACGCTGAAGGTCGCAGGCCACCAGGGCCGGGTGCTTGCCCTGCGAGAGCACCAGCTTGGCGAGCTTGCCGCAGGTGGTGGTCTTGCCGCTGCCCTGAAGGCCGGCCATCATGAGGATCGTCGGCGGCGGGGTGACGTAGTAGATGCGGCTGTCGACCGGGCCCATCAGCGCCACCAGCTCGTCGTGAACGACCTTCACCATGAGCTGACCGGGATGCAGCGACTGGATGACTTCCTGCCCGACGGCCTTGGCCGCAACGTCGTCGCAGAATTTGCGGACGACCTGGTAGTTGACGTCGGCCTCCAGCAGCGCCGTGCGAACCTCGCGCATCGTCTCGGCGACGTTGGCCTCGGTGATGCGCCCACGCCCGGACAGGCGGCGGAAGGCCTCGGAAAGTTTTTCCGTCAGCGATTCAAACATGGCTTTCTGGCCTTTTGACCATAACAGGTTCCTCCCTTCTTTGGAAGATGCCCCGGTGGCGGCCAGTGAGGGATCGTCGCCCTTCCGCTGGTCCCTTTAAAACAAGAGACCTTGGCTCACGCGTGCAGGCCAAGGTCTCGAATGTTTGCAAAGGCCGGGTCGATTCCGGCGATTGAATTATTTAGGCGGCCCGTAGGTTCCCTTCAGACCCAGCAGATAATTTGTTTTGCAATAGGGGCAATTATCCATCGCTCCACTACTCGCGTTGGGGTTCTTAGTACTTTCCAGCACAAAATACTTGCCGCAGGCAGGATTGGGGCACTTGACCGTCGGATAGGCGCTTTGCTTGGCTCCGCACTTGGGACAATCGGCCATCCGACTATCCGACTCCTCTATCCTCCATTGGGTTTTCTGGTCGACTGCGAATTCATTGCCGCACTTGGAGCACTTATACGTGTACTCTTCGGCAGGGGCTGCTAACTTCGTCTTGCCGCCTCCCAGGAAGGCAAAATAGATCGTAAGAATCAAAGCAATGACAATGACAACCGCCAGAGCGGCCACAAACAAATATTCCTTCTTGTCGTTTCCGCCGCTCATCTCAAATTTTCTTAACAGCTTACGGGGCCACATGATCTGTGCCATTTTGAACTCCTGTCAGAGTAGGTTATTGGTAACCATCGGCCAGTCCTTGCACTGGCCTTTAGCGTTCTTGTTCGGCCTATTAACACGTTAGCATACTCGCCCCGCCCCGTTCAAACCATTTCTACGGGTGATACTTGGCCTATCGAGTCGTCGCCTTCCGACGCCCTCGGCCGGTCTTCCGCCCGCTCGCATGGGTCGCGGCGCCCTCCAGCTGGCCATCGCGAAGGGCAATTCGCATGGCCTCATCGACGTTGGAGACAAACTTGAACTCCAATCCCCTGCGGGCGTCGCGCGGAACGTCCACCAAGTCCTTGCGGTTTCGGCTGGGCAAAATAACGGTCTTGATCCCCGCGCGTTTGGCGGCCAGGACCTTTTCCTTCACCCCGCCGATCGGCAGCACCAGCCCCCGCAGCGTGATCTCGCCCGTCATCGCCAGGTCCGGCCGAACGGCCCGGCCTATCAGCAGGCTGGTGAGGGCGGTGAACATGGCCAGTCCGGCCGAGGGGCCGTCCTTCGGCACGGCCCCGGCGGGGACGTGCACGTGAATGTCCGTCTTGGCCAGGCGATCGGAATCCAGATGGAGGCGCGGGGCCCGGCTCTTGAGCAGGCTGAAGGCGGCCTGGGTCGATTCCTTCATCACGTCACCGATCTGGCCGGTGAGCGTCATGCTTCCCTTGCCGGGATAGGCGGTGGCCTCGATGAACATGATCTCCCCACCGGCGGGCGTATAGGCCAGTCCCGTCGCCACACCGGGCACGGACGCCCGCTGCGCCAGCTCGCTTTCATACTTTCGGGGCCCCAGGACCTTGGCCACCACCTGCGAGGTGATGGCGCGGCTGGCGACCTTGCCGCCGGCGACAGCCGCCGCCACCGCGCGGCAGACCGCGCCGATCTGCCGCTCCAGATCGCGGACGCCGGCCTCGCGGGTGTAGTCCTCGATAATCTTCTGCACGGCGGCCTCGGTCCATCGGGCCTGCGCGGGCGTCAGGCCGTTTTCCTCCAGCTGACGGCGCACCAGGTACTTCATGGCGATGGACAGCTTTTCGCGCTGCGTGTAGCCGGGCAGCTCGATGACCTCCATACGGTCGCGCAAGGCCGGGGAAACGGTGGCCATGACGTTGGCCGTCCCGATGAACAATACCTTGGACAAATCGAAGGGCACGTTGAGGTAGTGGTCCTGAAAGGTGTAATTCTGGGCCGGGTCCAGCACTTCCAGCAGCGCCGAGGTGGGATCGCCGCGGAAGTCGGCCCCGACCTTGTCCAGCTCGTCCAGCATGAAGACGGGATTGTGGGTGCCGGCCTTGCGGATTTCCTGGATGATCCGTCCCGGCATGGCCCCGATGTACGTGCGCCGGTGGCCACGAAGCTCCGCTTCGTCGCGCATGCCGCCCAGCGACATGCGGATGAACTTGCGCCCCAGCGCCCGGGCGATGGACTGGCCCAGGGAGGTCTTGCCGACGCCCGGCGGTCCCACGAAGCATAAAATCGGCCCGCGGGACTTGGGGGCCAGCTTGCGGACGGCCAGGTATTCCAGGATGCGCCGCTTGACCTTCTCCAGGTCGTAGTGGTCCGCTTCCAGAATTTTCCGGGCCCGGTTGACGTCCATGTTGTCTTCCGTGGCCTTGCTCCAGGGCAGCTCGCTCATCCAATCCAGGTAGGTGCGGAGAACATTGTATTCCGGGGACATCGCCGGGATGCTCTCCAGGCGCGACAGTTCCCGCAAGGCCTCGGCCTTGACGGGCGGCGGCATGCCGGCGGCCTCGATCTTCTCTTTCACCTGGCCGACTTCGGCCGCCCGTTCGTCGATCTGCCCCAGCTCCTTCTGAATGGCCTTGAGCTGCTCGTGGAGGAAATACTCGCGCTGGCTTTTGTCGATGTTGGCCCGCACCTGGTCCTGAATCTTGTTGGACAGTTCCAGCACCTCCAGTTGGTGCTGGAGCTCCGCGATCACCCGTCGCAGCCGCTCCTCGACCCGCAGCTCTTCCAGCAGGCTCTGCTTGAGGGAGAACTCCAGCGGCAGGTTGGAGGCCAGGAAATCCGCCAGCGTGCCGGGCGACTCGATGCTGTTGAGCACCGCCATGGCCTCTTCGGGAATGTTGGGCGAAAGCTTCAGGATTTGCCGGGCCAGATTGCGGGCGTTCATCACCAACGCCTCGGTCTCGGTGCTCTTCTGGACTACTTCCTCCAGCACGCGGATTCGGGCCCGCAGATACGGCGTCTGGGCAGTGAATTCCTCGATGGCGATTCGCGTCAGCCCGGTGATGATGATCCGGTGGTCCTCCTCCATCCGCAGGAGCTTGAGGATCATCGTCGCGGTGCCGACGGTGTAGAGGTCCTGCGGCTTGGGATCCTCGATTTCCGGGTTCCTCTGGCAGACGACGGCGATGATTTTCTGGCTGGGCAGGACCGAATCGATGAGCTTCCGCGACTTTTCCCGGCTGATCGGCAGCGGAATGACGGTGCTGGGAAACAGCACGATATTCCGCACGGGCAGGATGGCGACCTCGTCGGGAATGGTCATCTGCTCGGTCCGTTCGCGGTCCCCGCTCTGTGGACCGCTGGGTATGACCGTCGCCCCGCCCTGGTCGCCGGGGATAATTTTGGGTCTGGGGAAGAGCTCGCTCATGGACTATCGGCCCTTCCTGGGAAGTTGGATCCACAGAAAGCCGTTGCTGTAATGGGCCGCGAGGCTGACCGCGGCTTCCACATCCACGTCGTCGGGCAGGTCGAGTTCCCGGCAGAACCGGCCGTGGTCGATCTCCATCATGTGGACGCGCGTCGAGCCGGCACAGCCGGGGGCCTCCGGCACGTCGCGTTGACCGGCGATCATCATCGTCCCCTCCTCGATCCGCAGCTCGATCGTCTCCACCTGGACGCCGGCCAAGTCCACCACCACGCAATAGCCGTCGCCGCCCTCGTAAAAATTCACCGCGGGCGTCCAGGCGGCGTCGGAGGGACAAAACCTGTGGTACGGGTGGCCCAAGACGTGGTCCACCCACCGTCCCATCTGCCGAGCCATCGAAGAAAACGATCCTTGGTCCATCGCCTTCACCGAAAACACCATGGCCGCACCCCTTTCCCAGCGCAACCGCTCCCTCCCGTCGCGGATACAGCGGTTGTCTGAAATGAACAAGCCGGCGCGACCGGCATTCCACGTGCCGCGCCGGCTTAGTATTCTAGCATCGCCGCCGTCCAGGGGAAATTACTTTGCTTTCTCCGCCGGCTGTTTCTCCGCCGGCTGTTTCTCCATCGGCTGGATGAAGAAGTACCGCCGGCCGCCGCTGGGATCGGTCAGGCGAAGGCGAACGCCCTGGGCGGCCGACTCGCCTGAAATCGCCTGCTCGAACTCCTCAGCCGTCTCGACCTTCTTGCCCTGCACATCCAGAATCACCATGCCGGAGCGCAGGCCCTGTTCCTGGGCGTCGCTGCCGTCGGTCACTTCCGTGATGATCACGCCCTTGAGGGGTTCTTTATAGCCCGCCTGGTGGGCCGCTTCCTCCGTCAGCGTGGCGACCTTCAAGCCGAACCGATCCGTCGCGGTCTCGGCGGGAGTTTCACCTTCTTGTTCTTCCTTCATGCCCGCTTGGGTCAATTCCTTGGGCTGGGCGGCCACGGTGACTTCGACTGTCTTTTTCTTGCCGTCGCGATAGATGTCCACCTTCACGGTCGTCGCCGGAGCCACCCTCGCCACGGCGTTGCGCAGCTCGTTGGCGCTGGCGATGGGCTGTCCGTCAATCTTCACAATCACGTCGCCGTCCTGCAGGCCGGCCTTGTCGGCGGGGGCATTCTTGATCACTTGGCTGATGAGCGCCCCTTGCATGTCCGGCAGGCCCAGGCTCTGCGCCAGGCCGCGGCTGTCGATGTTCTGGATGGCGACGCCGAGGTAGCCTCGCGTGACCTTGCCCTTCTCGATGAGCTGCTGCATGACGCCCTTGGCCATGTTGGAGGGAATGGCAAAGCCGATGCCTTCGTTGCCGCCGCTGACGGTGGCGATGGAGTTGCTGATGCCAATGACCTCGCCGCGCATGTTCACCAAGGGCCCGCCGCTGTTGCCGCGATTGATGGCGGCGTCGGTCTGGATGAAGCTTTGGTACGTCGGGCCGATGCCGGTGGTCCTGCCCGTGGCTGAGATAATCCCCGCCGTCACGGTTTCCGGCAGCCGCTGCGGGGCGCCGATGGCCAGCACCCAGTCGCCCACCTCCGCCTTGTCGCTGTCGCCCAGGGGGGCCTCGACGAGGTCGTTGGCGTCGATCTTGATGACGGCCAGGTCCGTCAGGGGATCGCTGCGGACCCAGACGGCTTTGAACTCGCGATTATCCGCCAGCACGACCTTGACCTGGTCCTTGACCTTGTTGGGGTCGTCGGCCCCGGCCACCACGTGATAGTTGGTCAGCACGTAGCCGTTCTTGGCGTCCACCACCACGCCGCTGCCCAGGCCGCGCATCTGAAATTGCCTGAGATGAGGCTTGGGCATTTGCGGCTGAGGGGCGGGGGTACGGTAGCGGAACTCAAAGGGAACGTCCTCACCGAAGAACCGTTTCATGAATTCCTCCATGTCCGGTATCTCCGGCTCCCTGACCCACTTGGCCACGCGGACTTCCACCACCGCCGGCTTGACGAGCTTGGCCACGGTGCGGAACATCTCCGAGAGATAATCCTGCTTGCTCAGTTCCGCCAGGCGCGCCTTGGCCGCGGCGACTTCTTCCGGGCCCAGCGACCCAGTCGCCTCCGCCGCCCAGGCGGGCAGGCTCGTCGCCACCAGCAGCACGACAGACAAGAACAACGCTTTCCCCAGGGAGATCACCTTCGTCATGGGTTTATCCTTTCCTGCTTTCTTGCTTTTTTACTTTTTTGCAAAAAAAGCTTGACGGCGGTCGCCCTACTATCGGCCGGCCACCTCGACAAACGTTTGATGAAATAGGAATTAGACACCGTCTTCTTGTGGATACGAGCCAAGCGGCCGCAGGGTTCTGTTACGGTTTCCCGCTCGCCGGCCGGCGACGAAGGATCGCCACGGCCCCCAGCAGCCCCCAACAGCACGCCGCGGGCGCCGTCGCCCGCCACAGCAGAGCCGAAGGGTCGCCCCCGGCGGCCAGGCCGACGTCGGGAACCGCCTGCGGAGCGGCCCGCAGGTCGCCATCCATAATCCATCGTAGGCGCTCTACGGACGATTCATCAGCCGGAGCACGCCGCGGGACAGACCCGGCCGGCGGGCAGAACAGGTTCTCGTAGATGGCCACGGGCTCGTCGCCCGAGGCCACCGGCGGCACCTCGGCCACCTTGCGATAGACCGCCTGGCCTTCGCCCAGGCCGGTGGAGAAGCGAACCGGCGTCTCCCAGCCGCTGGACCGCAGCTCGATGCGGCGAACCTCAATGGGCCTTTCGCTCATGGTATAGACGCGAAAGACGCATCGGCCGGCCGGCGCGCCAGGCCAGGCAAACGTCCACTCAAAATGCCACCAGGCCGTACTGATCCGCTCCTCGATGACCGTCAGCCCCCAATTATCCCGGCCAACGTACCGGCCGCCGGACATTTTTTTGCCTTCGCCTTGGCCTTGGTCCTGCTCTTGGCAAAAAATCTCCGCTCGCAGGAAGTTTCCCGCTCCATCCTCCACGCCACGGGCGTCCAGGGCGATGCGATAGATGCCGCCGGCCTCCAAGGCCACGGCCTGCCGCGCCTCCGACAGCCGCCACAGGAACGGCGTCTGCAATTGCAACGCGCCGTCGGCCAGTTGCCGCGCATGACTCAGCTCCCATCGGCCGGTCAGCAGGTTTGCGCCCTGCGGCGGAGACGGTGCGATCCGCACCGATTCGATCACGTCGCGGAATTCCCACCCCGCCGCGGCCAGGTAGCGGACGCCGTAGAGGCTCAGCAGATAGTTTCGCCGGACCAGCCAGGACCACTCGCGGCATCGGCCGTAGGTATCGAAACCGAACAGGTGCGCGTGGGCCAAACCGTGCCAGGCGCCGTAGCTGCCCAGCGTGGCCACGCCCATCGCCTGCGCCACCTTGGGCTGCAAAAGCTCGGCCGGCCGATCGCGGTAGTCGCGGTTCAGCCCAAAAACGATGTAAGGTTCGCGCGGACCGTTCTGGGCCAGCCAGGCCGCCGCCGGCGAGGCCAGCGGATCTTTCTCGCCGCCGCCTTGCCCGGCTGGGACGTCCACAAAACGCGTTATGAAAAACAGGTCCGCCAGCAGTAGGAAGATGATCAGCCAAACTCCGGCGGGCCGGGCCACCCAGGACTGCACCGCCAGTGCCGTCGCCACCGCCAGCGCCAGCGGCACCCACACGGCCGGGTTGCCGGGCCGCAGGGCCGCCAGGGCGTCATGGGCCCCGCCGGCAAACGGCAGCGGGATCGGCCAGGGCCAAAGCTTCACCAGCCCCGCCACCGCCGCCGTCAGCGCCAGCACCGCGACCATCGCCGCCGGCAGGACGCGCGTGGCCGCGACCAGCACGCACCGCCGCAGGTATTGCATTCGCGGCGACGACGCCCGCATCACGCCGTGCACGCCCACGGCCGCCAGGGCCGCCAAGGCCATGTCCGCCACCACCAGCATCCGCGCCGGGCAGCGGACCACGCCCAGCACCGGAATCTTGTGCACCAGCCAGTACGTCGGCAGATAGTAGCCCAGCATCCAGACGCCCGCGCCCAGGCCGATCCACGTCCAGATCCGCACGACGGACGTTAGGTCGGCGTCCTGGCCGCCGCCGGGTTGAAGCCCTTCAACCGCGGCTGGTTTTCTTCGATAGAGCGCCCACACGGCCGCCGCCGCCAGCACCAGCGTCACCAGGCCGACGTAGCCCAGCATTTCCCACAGATGCCAGGGCCCCCACCATCGCTGGGGGAAGAAGTTGGGCGTGGTATTGCCCATCAGCATGGGGAAAAACGCCAGCACGGCCGCCGTGGGGAAAAAGCTGTTCTCTCCCACCGTCGCGTAGCCGATGTGCTGTCGCGTCGTCTGGGCCGGCAGCGCCCGCGAAGCCTGGATCTGCGGCGCGGCCATCGCCCCGGCCACGATCGCCGCCGCAATCGTCAGGCCCGCGGCCTTGAGCATCGGCCGGCCGCGAAGCAGCAGATACGCCGCCCACGCCAGCGCCATGAACGCCAGAATCGCCCAATGCCCGGCCGCCACAGCCAGGAAGAACACCGGCGCCAAAACGAAAAACGCCGCCGCCCCGCCTCGGCGTCCCGAGCTTGTCGAGGGGCGGCCTGAGCCTGTCGAAGGCCGCCGCCGCGTCAGCTCAATGCCCCACAACCCCCACGGCAGGAACCCGGCCGTCTGGATCATCGACAGGTGGACGCGGTGGCCGACCATGAAGCCGCAGAACATGAAGGCCACCGCCCCCAGCACCGCCGCCGGCCGAACCAGTCGCAGCGACCGCAGATACAGGTACGCCCCGCCGCCGGCTACCCAGAACGCGAAAAACAGGTTGAGGCTGTACGCCAGCCGGCCGTCCAGAACCGCGAACAGCCAGGTGGGCGGGAACATCACCGCCGATTGCGGGTCGGCCATCAGGACCGAGCCGGTCGCCTCCAGCGGATTGGCCAGCGGCCAGCGGCCTTCGCGCAGCGCCTGGCCCACCATCGTCCGCAGCGGATAGGCGTACACCACGTCGTCCTCCGCCGCCGAGAGAGGATTGCTCCAGAGCGTGTAGAGCATCACCGGCGGGGCCGCCAGAATAAGCAGCAGCGGCAGCAACCGTGACAGTGATGGTGACAAAAACCGCCGCACGTTATCCATGTCGCTTTTATCCCCTCGCTGGTGCCGCGTGGCAAGTGCGGCTATGCCTTGCTCAATACGGCCAGTTCCAAGCGGTGCAGAATGCCCGCCAGCTCCTGGCCGTCGCGGGCGGCGATCATCTCGTCGATGGCGCCACGCTCGTGCAGCATCTGGGCGAGGCGCGCTAGCACGTGCAGGTGCGTCCGGTCGTCCTTGCAGCAGACCAGGAAGAACAGCCGCGTCAGCGACCCGTCCGCCGCGCCGTACGGGATGCCGCCGGCCGTCACGCCGGCGACGATGAAGCCGGCCTCGATATCGTACGGCATGGGATGTCGCGGGTGCGGCAGGGCCACGCCGGGCGCCACGGCGGTGGAGCACAGTTCCTCGCGGCCGCGGACCTCGTCGATGAGGCGCTGGCGGTCGTGCACCACCCCGGCCGCGCAGGCCAGGTCCACCAGGCCGCGGATGACGGCGTCGCGCGTGCGGGCCGCCAGCGGCACGGCCAGCCCGTCGGCGGGGATCATCGCCGCCACCAGCGGGGCGTCAACGTCCATGCCGTGATGCTTGCTGACGCCGCGGGCGATGTCGGCCAGGCGGTCGCGGCCCAGCGTGTGCATCTGCCGCTCAACCCAGTGGTCCACGTCCGACTTGGTGAAGACGAACTTGCCCCGGACCCGCCGCGCGGGGATCTTCCCGCGCGAGGCCAGCTTGGCCACCTCGCGGGCGTCCATGTGCAGGTAGGCGGCCACCTGCTGCTGGGTCAATTGCTCTCGGGGCATGATGGGATTCCGCGTCCCGCCGATGGCGGCGCACCGGGGCGGGCAGAGTATTATAGCGATGCTAACCCGGCCACCGCCGAGGGACAAGGGCAGGCTGCCCAGCAACGATTTTTCCTTGAAGCCCAGGCGGCCGGTGGCTAAGGTCCAAAAATGCCCGCTTCGCGGTGGGCATCGTCTGCATTTGAAGAAAGACCGATCGCATGAAAACGGCACGATGGTCAGTAAGCGTCTTGTGGCTGCCCCTGGCCCTGGCGGCGTGGGGTTGTGGCGGACCCACGAGGGTCGTGAATTTCCAGTACACCCCGCCGCCCAGCGGGCAAATCCCCGATTCGGTCACCAGCCTGGCCGTGGCGGAGTTCGCCGGGCCGGCGGACGACCAAAGTTGGGGCAAAATCGTGGCCGACCGGCTGACCGAAGCATTGGAAAAGGCCAAGCTGCCCCACCCCGTGCGGATCATCGGCCCGCAGGAAACCAAAGCCGCCTCGCAGCCCTTTTCTGCCAGAGCAAGAGCAAGAGCCGGAGCCGAAGCCGCAGTCGTGGATACCGCCTCGGCCGTCGAGTACGGCAAGCGTCTGGGGGCTGACGCGGTAGTGTACGGGACGGTCTCGGTCGTCTGGGCCGGCCCGCTCCACCAACCCGAGGCCACGCAGTGCGACGTGACGGTCCGCTTCGTGATCGACGACGTCAAGACGGCCTCGACCCTGGCGGCCCTGTCGTTCTCCAGCCGCTATCCGCCGGAGGGCGCCCCGCCCTCGCCGGCCGGCGCCGCGGCGCCGGAGGCGGTGGAACTCATCGCCCAGTGCGTGAACCGCTTCATCGCCTGGCTGAGCCCGCAGACGGTCTCCGTCACCGAGCATCTCCAGTTCGGACGGACGCAACTGGTGCTGGAGGGCAACCACTTGGCGCGGCAGGGCCAATACAGCGAGGCCCTGGGCTGCTACCTGCGGGGCATGGAGGAAAGTCCAGGCGACGACGGGGCAGTGTTCAACGCCGGCTTGATGTACGAGGCGATGGGCCAGTTCGACAAGGCCCGGCAGTTCTACGATCGGGCCGCCCTGATGCATCCCAGCGAGCAGGTCGATCAGGCCCGCCGGCGGATCCAGGGGCGCCCGCAATCGCAGTAGCCGTCCGCCGACTCCTGGCACCGGCGGGGAATCCAAGGCCGGCTGCGGCCGGAGGGCGTAGCTCTTATTTCATCGCCCTCAGCTTCATGCGCTCCCGGCGCGTGAGGGGATAGGAGGCGTGCTGGGTGTACAGCCGCCACCAATCGGCCTTGTCAGCGACGCTGGCCCGCTCCATGAGGGCAGCGGCCCATTCGGCCGTAAGACCAGGGGATACCTCGGGCAAGCACCAAGCGGAGAAGTGGGCCGCCTGATAGGCCAGGCCTTCGTCGTCGGGCTCCTCCACGAACCAGGCGTACTGGAAGTCGACCACCCTGGCCGGCGCCTTGAGATCCTCCGACAAGAACACCGATCCCTTGTTGATGTCGAGGTTGCAGCAGCCGACGTTGTGCATTTGCACGAACACGTCCACCGTGGCCATTATGATCTCCCGCTGTCGCGCCGCGTCGCCGTCGCTGTCCCGCAAAAGCTGACCGACGGGCCGCAGCGGGGCCAAATCCTCCATCAGCACCGCGCTTCGGCGCATCAAGCCCCACCGCCGGTGAAGTCCCAGACCGTACACGGCCGGCACGGGCAGACCTCGACGAGCAGCCTCCAGGAGCTTGGCCGCCTCGGACGGAGCATAACGCCTCCAGCGGTACAGGTACTGCCGGAGCGATCGCATCGGGAAGACCTTGGCCACGGCCGGCAGGAGGTCATCGGAAGCAGGAAGAATCCGCACCACAATCCGGTTGAAGGTCTGCTTGAGCACCTGGATGTCCACCGTCCCCGTGGACGGGAGAAAAAAACGCTCCAGACGTTCCGCGGCGCCGCGCCACTGCTCGCCGACGAGGGACCAGCAAAATCCCCGCGGGGATTTCAATTTCAGCGGCAGGGCCGGGTAGGACAGGTCAGGGGAGCCCCGCATGGATAGTTCGTTAGAGTTTTTGGGCATCAGCCTTTTTCAATTTCTTCAAATTTTTCAAACAAGAGCATTCGCTGCTGCTCAATCAGGGACACCGCCGGGTACTTCCGCAGAAGTCTGAGCCCCATGCGGCGGGCCTCGGCAATGAAACGGCCAAGGGCCACGGAGTTCCCGCTGGGCCGCATGCCGAACAGCCGCCGTTTCATGTAACGGAAAGTGTGCTTGGAGTACAGACTCAGCGCCACGTACCGCCGGGAAACCCTGGCCAGCTCCGCCACGACTTGCCGCCGCAGCGCCTCATCGCCGACGTGGTGCAGCAATCGCATAGAGAAGACCAGATCGAAGCTCCCGTCGGAAAAGGGCAAGCAGGCAATGTCGCCCTGAAGGATCCGCAACCGGCGATCCTGACCATGGGCGGCCTGGACGACCTTGAGCGCCTCGGGGTCGTAATCCACCATCGTGACCTCCGCGGCTCCGGAGAAGACCTCATAAAATCGCCCGGGGCCGCAGGGCACGTCCAGGATCGAGCGGCCCGGCCCGATCAGATCCATCAGCAGGCGGGCGAAGGCCAGTTCGCTCTTGTGGAGCCGCCGCAGACGGCGGGACGTTTCAAACCGCCGCTGGCAATACCCCGAAACCTCCTGGGGGCTGCCCCGCTTGCGGAATTGCGAGTGCTCACGCCAGTCGTCTGCCGCCTCGGCCATGACCCATCCGCGTCGGTAAGGACCTTAACTCCAAGATCGCACAGAAGGGAACCGGAACAAATAGGTTCGCGATTATCGTATCGAGCCCCGACGCGTGTCAAGGAATGTGCTTAGGGCGCGACGACCGCGGCCGGGGTAGCCCACCTCCGCGCCAGACGGCCTGGGGGACCCCCGAGGGTACGATTGTGGATTGCATACGCGATGGCAGCGGCCTATAATCCCAGCCCGCAACGATAAACGATAACTGATAAAAGGTTACCCGCATGGGTGCACGAAAAACCAGGCTTCTCAAGAAACGCGCCAGGCAACGAGCCACCCGCCAGCGCAACAGTCCCCGCAAGGTCAAGGAACGGGCCCGCCGACAGGCACGCCTGGCCCGCAAGTCCAAGGCCGCCAAAGCGTAGCCGCCCCCCTATCAGCCGGCATTCCGCCGGCGGCGGCATCTAGCGCGTCGGCAGCAGATTTACGCAGGTCACTCTCAGGCCGGTGCTATCGCCTTGGGGAACTTTCAGCAGGCCCAGGGCGAGCTTGTGCGTCCCCGGCTGATCGATGCGAAGCTTGCCCAGCGTCGTCGCCGCTTCGGGGTGATAGCGTGTGGCCGCGTTTTGGACGGTCTTTTCATCCGCGAGGATGCCCTCCACCGTCGCACCGCCCAAGGTTACCTTGACGGCGTAGCCGGAGGGGAAATTCTTGTCCTTGGCACGGGCGACAACGACTTCCACGCGGAACAGGCCAGGCTCAAAAACCTTGAAGCTCCAGCTCAGCGAGTTTTTCGTGGAGACCCAATAGTCCGCCACGCCGCCGCGGCTGATCGTGATCGGGGCCGCCGAGTCGGGGCAATGCACTTGGGCCAAATGCGTCTGGAGGCGGATGGCCCCGTCGCCCTGCTGGAGGGGCGCCGGGTCCGCGTCCGCCTTGCCGGCCAGCTCCAGCACCACCACGGAAATTTTCCTATCCGGCGGTCTGGACGGCAGCGCCAGCCTTAGCACGTGGCGGTCGAGCTTGCGGTCGTGAGTCTGGGTGATCGCGATTTTCTTCCGCCGCCCGGCTAGGAGATACGCCTGGTGGACCTTGTTCCGCAGACCGTGAAGGACGAACTGGCCTCCCGGCCAGCGGAAGAACATCAGGTACAGCGTGCGGCCCTTCTGCGTGATTCGGCCCCAGTCGTGAGTGTACGGGAACGGGCCGGCCGCCGTGCCGTGGATGGCCTGGCCGTTGACCTTCATCCAGCGGCCGACTTCCCGCAGCCGGGTGACGCTGGGGGCCGGAATCACGCCCTGAGCCGTGGGCCCGACGTTCAGCAGGTAGTTCACACCCTTGCTGGCTAGGTCCGCCAGCAAGGTCAGCAGCGTGCCGGCGGATTTCCAATGGTGGTCCTGCCGCTTGAAGCCCCAGGTGTCGTTGATGGTCGCGGGCGTTTCCCAGTCGCCGGCGACGGGGCCGCGGGGAATCTGGTTGTCGCCCAGGCTGCCGTAGTCGCCCACGTCGTTGCCGACGCGCCCACTGACTAGGCACCGCGGCTGGAGGCTGTGGACGAGCTGCTTGAGCTCCAGCGACTGCGCCGGCGTCATCTGGCCCGGCGTGTCGAACCAGATCAGGCCGATGGGCCCGTATTGCGTCAGCAGTTCGCGGACCTGCGGGATGCACTTGTGACGGAAGTAGCGGTCGAAGTTTCGCTTGGTCGGATCGTAATCCGGCGCGTAGCTGCCGCCGTCGGGGTCGGCCCAGTCCTGGTATTGGCTGTAGTAGAAGCCCAGCTTCAGGCCCGCTTTTCGGCAGGCGCGGGCCAGTTCCTGCATCGGGTCGCGGCCAAAAGGCGTGGCGTCCATGACGTCGTAGGTGCTGCATGGCGAATCGTACATCGCAAAGCCGTCGTGATGCTTGGCCGTGATGACCAGGTACTTCATGCCCGCCTGCTTGGCCAGGCTGGCCCAGGCGTCGGCGTCGAACCGGACGGGATTGAACTGCCTGGCGAGCCGGGCGTACTCGGCCAGGGGGATCTTGGCGTGGTGCATGATCCATTCCCCCAGGCGCGGGATGGGTTGGCCCTTCCAATAACCGGCCGCGACGGCGTAAATCCCCCAATGAATGAACATGCCGAACCGCGCCTCCCGCCACCACGCGAGAGGATCGGTCTTGCGGTTACTCGCTTTGCCGATTTTCTTTTTCTTTCGATTCGCCACGGATGTCTGCCTACCTCAGGCCCGCCTGCGGCCGGGACGGGAATTCCTTATGATGCCAGCGGCCGCCTCGCCCCGCAAGGCCTTCGACTTCGCTCAGGCCGCTGGTCTTCGATAGAGCTCAGGCCGCCGGAATGTCCCCCGACCGCTTAACTGTCACGGTAATTGTCGTTAGTATGTGGGGCGACATGCTTCGGCTCTACAACACGATGACGCGGAGCGTCGATGAGTTCCGGCCCATTCAGGACCGCAAGGTCGGCCTCTACACCTGCGGGCCGACGGTCTACAACTACGCCCACATCGGCAACCTGCGGACGTACGTCTTCGAGGACATCCTCAAGCGGACGCTGAAGGTCTGCGGCTACGACGTCAGGCACGTGATGAACATCACCGACGTCGGCCACCTGACCAGTGACGCCGACACCGGCGACGACAAGATGGAGGCCGGCGCCACCCGCGAAGGTAAAAGCGCCTTGGATATCGCCAAACTCTACGAAGACGCGTTCAAGGAGGATCTGAAGCAGTTGAACATCATCCCCCCCGATGTCTGGTGCAAGGCCACCGAGAACATCCCCGAGCAGATCGAGCTGGTCCGCACGCTGGAGCTCAAGGGCTACACCTACGTCATCGAGGGCGACGGCGTGTACTTCGATACCTCCAGGCTGCCGGATTACGGCAAGCTGGTTCGTCTGGACGTCGAGGGTCTGCGGGCCGGGGCGCGCGTGGAGATGGTCGCTGGCAAGAAGAACCCCACCGACTTTGCCCTCTGGAAGTTCTCGCCGAAGGATATCGGCAAAAAGCGCCAGATGGAGTGGGACAGTCCTTGGGGCGTGGGTTTCCCCGGCTGGCACCTTGAGTGCTCCGTGATGGCCGTCAAATATTTGGGCGAGCGGCTGGACATCCACTGTGGCGGCGTGGACCACCAAGCCGTCCACCACACCAACGAGATCGCCCAGACCGAGGCCGCCTACGGCCATCCGTGGGTGAACTGGTGGATGCACGGGGAGTGGCTGGTGCTGCCCAAGGAAGGCGGCGAGGCGGCCAAGATGTCCAAGAGCGCAGGCGAATTCCTGACGCTGGATTTCCTCACCCAGAAAGGCTACGACCCGCTGGCCTTCCGATACTTCTGCCTCAACGCCCACTACCGCCAGCAAGTGACCTTCACCTGGGAAGCCCTGGACGCAGCCCAAAATGCTTTCTCTCGCTTAAAGGTCCGCACAGTAGATCTGCGGGATGAAAAAACTAAGAGCAAAGGCAAGATCCTTGAGGATTACTATCGTCCATTCGTTGCTGCCGTAGAGGACGACCTGAACATGCCTCAGGCCCTTGCAGCAATGTGGAAGTTCTTGGATGCCCGTAGCGTTAAAAAAGAGGATGTCTACGCCACTTTAAAGGCAATGGACCAAGTGCTCGGCTTCGAGGTAGACAGTTTGCAAGTTAACAAAAGGGACTACAGTTGTGCTCGGCTCGCCGAACCCGCAGTAAGTCAGACTGTAAAGTATGTTGACCAGTGTGCTGCCAATCTCGCAGTCCTCCAGCATCAAGCTCGTTCTGCGATAGAGGATGACCAGCGATATAACGAACTCGAAGCAAAGATTGATGAGCAAGTCTTAGAACTACTCAAGATTCGCTACGGTGCGCGTCAGAAAAAAGAGTTTGAATTGGCGGATTACGTCCGGGGAAAGCTTGCTAGTTTGGGATACGAGATCAGGGACAATCCTGATGGTGGCGTGACGTTCTTCTCCGCAGGCGTTTGACATTTACAGCTCCTATTAGTGATGTTCATTGCTGGTTTCTTGAAACGATGACCAAGGCTAAAGGCTCAACCTTTCGCGTGCTGGGCATCGATCCGGGGCTGCACGTCACCGGCTACGCGGTGGTGGACTTTTCCCGCGGCCGGCATTCCATCGTGGAGGCCGGGGCGCTGCGGACTGCCGCCCGGGCCGACCTGGCGGAAAGAATTCGCCAACTCTACGAGGACCTCCAAGCCGTCTTAGCCGAGACCACCCCCGACCTGGTCGCCATCGAGCAACTCTACGCCCACTACGCCCACCCCCGCACAGCTATCCTGATGGCCCATGCCCGCGGGGCGATAATGCTGGCCTGCTGCCAGGCCTCGGTGAAGATGCAACATCTTGCCGCCACGCATGTTAAGAAAAGCCTGACCGGCAACGGCCACGCCTCCAAGCTCCAGGTCCAGCGGGCCATCCAAGGCCTCTGCAAGCTCCCCCGCCTTCCCCAACCGCCCGACGTGGCCGATGCCCTGGCCATCGCGTTGTGCGCGGGCGAGGCGCGGGACAAATAATAGCCAAGTCCATAAACTTTTTGGGTTTCGCTATGGCGGTGACACACTGTTGTCACCCCCTCTCTCTATAAGAAAGGCGACAAATCCAAATGTCGGGTGTCAGCAGAGTCTACAGGTTGCTGCGGCTGATCACGTTGCTCCAAGGCGGACGAAGTTACACCGTCGCCGAACTGGCCGGTGAACTTGAGGTAAGCCGGCGGACCATCTTTCGGGACCTGAACATGCTGGAGATGGCGCACATCCCCTACTACTTCGACGCCGAGCACCGGCGGTACAAGATCGGCCAGCATTTCTTCCTGCCGCCGATCCACCTGACGCTCACCGAGGCCCTGGCCTTGCTGACGCTGACCGGCAAGCTCCGCTGCTCCTCGGCGGTGCCGCTGCTTTCCCAGAGCGCTCGGGCGGCCATGAAGCTGGAGGGTTCGCTGCCCCCGGCCATGCGGCAGGAGGTCGGCGACATGATCGATCATCTCAGCATGCAGCTGCCCCCCACGGCCAGCCATCATGGGCTGGACGCGATGTTCGACGAACTGGCCGGGGCCATCGCCGCGCGGCGGGTGTGCCGGATGGCGTACATCAGCTTCTACGAGCGCAAGCAACTGCACCTGACGGTGCATCCGCTGCGGTTGGCGTTCGTGCATCGGGCGTGGTACCTGATCGCCCACTCGGTCGACCATCGGGAGATCCGCACCTTCAAGCTGGGCCGCATCCGCAAGCTGACGGTCACGGCGGCGACCTTCCACTCGCCCGCCGACGCGGACGTCCTGGAAAAACACTTCGGCCAGGCCTGGTGCATGATCCCCGAGGGCAAGCTCTACGACGTGCACTTGCACTTTGAGCCCCTGGTGGCCGGCAACGTGTCGGAAGTCCGCTGGCATCCCAGCCAGCGCGTCCAATGGAACGACGACGGCTCGCTGGAATTCCACGTTCGCGTGGACGGCCTGGGTGAGATCACCTGGTGGGTGCTGGGCTACGGCGACCAGGTGGAGGTCATCGCGCCGACGGCCCTGCGGCGGAAAGTAGCCGCCGTCGCGACGGCCATGGCCGAGCGGCACCGGAAGGAGCGATAACCATGCGCGTGCTGGTTCAGCGTGTGAAATCCGCCGAGGTGCAGGCCCACAGCCAGCGGGTTGGGCAGATCGAGCAGGGCCTGCTGGTGTACCTGGGCGTGGGCGAGGGCGACGGCCCCAAGCAGGCGCAGTGGCTGGCGGAGAAGGTCAGCCAGATGCGAATCTTCGAGGACGAATCGGGCAAGATGAATCGATCGGTCCAGGACGTCCGGGGGGGCGTCCTGGTCGTGCCGAGTTTTACCCTTCTGGCCGATGCCCGACAGGGCAGGCGGCCGGATTTCACAGCCGCAGCCAAGCCGGAAGCGGCCGAGGAGCTGTTCGAGCAGTTTCTGGCGTCGCTGAAGGCCACGGGCACGCCCGTGGCGGCGGGCGTCTTCGGGGCGGAGATGACCGTCCGCAGCGACGCCGACGGCCCGGTGAACATCATCCTGGACGCACCCTGAGGAAAATCTGGCAGTACCCCGGCCCGGCGAACGCTGGCCGGGAAAAACATGGCCCATCCACGAGTCGTTCAAGTTTACCGGATAACACCGGCCCCCCGACGCGACCGACCCTGTGGATGGGCCACCTTTTTGCGACGTCTCCTACCAGGCGAAGTTAGCGATCCTTTTTAAGCTCAAAAATTGACTGCGTGCGGACCATCGTCAGGTCCTGTGGAAACGCGTGAAACGCAAACACGTGAAGCTGGTCCGGCTTGACCTCGTAATCGATGAACGAAAACGGCGTCAGCGACCGCGCCCGCCAGGTGGGGAACGGCACGAACAGGCCGCGGCGAGCGCCCTGGCGGGCCAGCTCGTGATGCGTCCGCGAGTAGGCCATCGGGCTCATCGACTCCACCTGAAAGTTCATCATGTAATGAATGGGCCACTGCTGCACCGTCTCGTGGGTCTTCTCGCCGCGGAAGGGAAGCTCCAACTGGATACCGTGGCGGGGCAGCTCGCACTCCGTGTCGGCCACCGCTTCCACCAGCCAGCGGCCGTCGCTGTAGAAGGCGATCACGTGCGTGCAGCCGGTGACCCAGATCTGTGCGTCGTAGCGGTCCGTGACCACGTGGTGATCGTGGTAGATGTCGAACAACTCCGGGTGCAGAGGGCGGTCGTACAGATAAAACCGCAGGGAGGACACTTGCTGTTTCTGGCCGGTACTCATGGCGCGTCGCACTCCAACGTTATTATACCACATCTCTATTTCCTGCCATCTAGGGAAGGAAACTGGAGGGTCAAAATGCACCAGCCGCCCCGCTTTGCCTCTAGGCCAGGGCGTTGGCGGCGGCCAGGTACTGCGGCGGCGTGACGTTCTGCGGCCGCAAGGTGGGGGTAATCTTCGCCGCGGCGATGGCGGAGGCCAGGGCTTGAGCCTCAAAGACGGCCGGCTTGCGACGAACGATCGAACCAATCTGTTTGCGGCGCTGGCCGAAGGCCAGGGCCAGCAGCGCCCGCAGCGTTTCCACATTTTTCAGCGCCGCGGCCGCCTGGAGGTCCAAGTCGATGCGGACCATCCGGCTGGCCACCTTCGGTGCCGGCCAAAAGGCCAAGGCCGGCAGGGCGTTGCCAAGTCTCAACCGGCCCAGCAGGGCCACCAGCACGCTGACGGGGCCGTAATCTCCGCCGCCGGGAGGGGCGGCTAGGCGGTCGGCCACCTCGCGCTGCACGGTGAACGTCAGGCGGTCGAAGCGGCAACTTTTTTTGTCACGGCCCTGCCCCGCCTGAACCCGCCAGGAATGCAGCAGGCACTCCGCCACCAGCGGCGTGGCGATGCTGTACGGCAAGTTGGCCACGAGGTGCACCGTCGGCGGTAAGGCCAAAAGCATCGCCTCCGACAACTGCCCTTTGCCGGACAGGGCGTCGCCCTGGATGAGCGTCAAATCACCGCGGTCCCCCAGCCGCTGCCGCAGCAGACGGCACAACCCCTTGTCGATCTCCACGGCGACCACTTTGGCGCCGCGAGTCAAAAGTTCTTCGGTCAGCGAGCCGGTGCCGGGCCCGATCTCCAGCACCGTCTGCCCGGCCGGCACCTCGGCCAACTCCAGCAGCTTGGCCATGAGGTTGCCGTCGATCAGGAAAATCTGGCCGAAGCGCCGCCGCGGCGTCAGGCCGGCGTCGGCGAGCATTCGGCGAATTTCGGTAAGCGTCTGCATGGGTGGCGGTGAGGCGTTGCTTCAAACTCCCCCGGCGATGCGGCGGAATTCATCCTTCAAGGCCGGGTAGAGCCTGCGATATTGCGCGTACAGTTCGGCGTACCGCTTGGCGGCTT
>JBEKZI010000060.1:0-13552 GCA_049510055.1 Phycisphaerae bacterium
TGCAGGAGTTTTTTGATGAGTCGATACGAAGTAGGGTATTTATGGGTCGATGAAGGCGAAACGAGGCGCATCGGCCTCTCTCAACATGGCCTGCAACGGCTTGGAGAGATTGTGTGGATTGAATTTCCAAAAATTGGCCAAGCAACTGGCCCGCGCCAAGCGTCTGGCCGTGGACACCGAGACGACCTCCACCCATCCGATGTGGGCGGAGCTAGTGGGCATCTCGCTGTGCTGGCAGGCCGACCGGGCGGTGTACCTGCCCATCAAGGCCCCGCTGGGGGCGGCCACGCTGCCCATTGAGCAGGTCCGCAAGGCCATCGGGCCGGTCCTGGCTGACCCGGCCGTCGAGAAGATCGGCCAGAACCTCAAGTACGATCTGATCGTCCTGGCCGAGGCGGGCATGGAATTGGCCGGACCGATGTTCGACACGATGATCGCCGCCCACGTGCTGGATTCCTCCCGCGACACCTACCGCCTGGACGCCCTGGCCCATGAATTCCTGGGCCGCGGCAAGACGCCCATCGAGGACCTCATCGGCCGGGGGCGCACGCGAACCACGATGGACGCCGTGCCGCTGGAGCAGGTGACCCCCTACGCCTGCCAGGACGCCGACCTGGCCTGGCAGTTGGCGGACGTGCTGCGCGTCAAGCTGCACGACGAAGGCCTGGACGATCTGTTCAGCCGCCTGGAGATGCCGCTGATGCCGGTCCTGGCGGAGATGGAGCGGACTGGCATCCTCGTGGACGCCGCCGTGCTCAAGAAGATGGAGACCGTCTTAGCCGCCCAGGCCGACCGGCTGAGGGAGCGGATCCTCGCCCTGGCCGGCAAGACGTTCAACGTGGACTCCCCCCGCCAGCTCGCCGAGGTGCTTTTTGGGGACCTCAAGCTGCCGGCCCTGAGGCGCACCGCCACCGGGCCGAGCACCGATTCGAAGGTGCTGGAGCAATTGGCCGCCCTGCACGAACTGCCGGCGGACGTGCTGGACTACCGCAAGCTGACCAAGCTCATCAGCACGTACCTGACGGCCCTGGCCCAGTGCATCCATCCGCGGACGCACCGGGTGCACACCAGCTTCCACCAGGCCGCCACGACCACCGGCAGGCTGTCCAGCAGCGATCCCAACCTCCAGAACATTCCCATCCGCACCGATCAGGGCCGGCAGATTCGCTCGGCCTTCGTCGCGCAGGAGGGCTGGCGGCTGCTGTCGGCGGACTATTCGCAGGTGGAGCTGCGGGTGCTGGCGCACCTGTGCGGCGACAAAACGCTGACGGAGGCCTTCCGCCGCGACCAGGACATTCACCGCATCGTCGCGGCCGAGGTGTTCTCCGTGCCGGCAGAGGAAGTCACCGCCGAGCAGCGCCGCACGGCCAAGACGGTCAACTTCGGCATCATCTACGGGCAAACGGCCTTCGGGCTGGCGACGACGCTGCGGATCAGCCGCACGATGGCGGCGGAGTTCATCGACCGCTACCGCAAGCGGTTCCCCAAGATCGAGGAGTTCCTGCAAGCCTGCATTCGGGCCGCCAAGGCCGACGGCTACGTGGAGACGATTTTCGGCCGGCGGCGGCGGATTACGGGCATCGACTCGCGCAACGGCGCCATCCGCAGCCTAGCCGAGCGGCTGGCGATCAACTCCGTGGTGCAGGGCTCCGCGGCCGACCTCATCAAGCAGGCGATGGTCCGCATCGCCGCGCGGATCCGCGACGAGCACCGCCCCAGCCGCATGCTGCTCCAGATTCACGACGAGCTGCTGCTGGAGGTCCCCGCCGCGGCCGTCCAGGCCGAGCGCGAGATGGTCGTCGCGGAGATGAGCGGCGCTATCAAGCTGTCGGTGCCGCTGAAGGTGGACGTGGGCGTGGGGCGCAACTGGATGGAAGCCAAATAGGGGCGGGCGATCCCGAACCGAACCTTCCCTCACCCACCTCAAAAAAGCCGCCCCCTTTCCCTCGCCGGGCGATTACGGCCACCGGTCCGCCAGGGCCTTGAAGTCCGCCGCGGCCTGGTCCTTGGCCTTCACCCATTGCAGGGCCTGCGCCATATCGCCGTCGGCTTGGTAGAGGGTAAAGAGGTAGTCCGCCAATTGCGCGCGCATCCTCAGGATGGCGACGCCGTTCGCCACGTGATAGTCCATCTGTTCCAGGCGGTCGTATTCCCGCTGGAAGTACTCTTTCTGCCACGCCGGGGTTTCGATCCGCAGGGCGAGCTGTCGAACCGCGTTGTAGGCCATGAAGGTGGGGCGAATCCGAATGGCGGCCTGGAACGCCTCCATCGCTTCGGTGGGCGGGCGGTTGGAGCAAGGGGCCGCTATCGCCATGGCCCGGCTGATCGCCGCCGTGGCTGGGTTGGGATAGACCAACTCGCCGTCGGCCGCGCGATGGATCAGCTCGGCCGTCGCCGGCCAGGCGGAATCGGCGGCCACGACGTCCTTGCCGTCAAAATAGATGTACGCCCACGCCGCGCCGGGGCGCTCCATCAATTGCCACAGCAGCCCGGTGTGTCCGTCGTCCAGCGGAACGACGACCAGGTGCACCCCTAGATCCGCCAGATATTTGTCGGGCGTCGGGGTAAATTTCGTCGGACCGGCCAGGATCCGCCCCGCCAGATCGTCCGTCGCCGGATCGTAAACCATGTGGGCGCGGCCGCCGAGGAACACCTTGACGGACGGGCATATCCAGTGCAGGTACCCCTCCCATCGCCACTCGTTGAAAACCCTGCCGCTGACGTGGTTGTCCGCCAGGAATTGGCCCGCCCCCACCGGCTGTACGCTGACACCGCTCATCCGGTCGAAAACCGACTGAGTGGCCACGCGAGGATTGTTGGGATTGTAATACAGCCAAAGCCAGTACGCGTGGATCAGCAGCGGCACAGCCATCGCCACCGCGCCGGCAACCAGAACGGCCTTGCCGATCAGCCGCCGCCACCCGTCCAGCCAATCGACGAACCATTGAAGCTGTATCGCCAGAAACGGCGCCAGCACGATCGCCGACAGCGGCACGAATCGCCGGGCCTTGAAGGCCATGTAGACCACCACGGCCGTCAGGATCAGATCGAAACTGGTCTCGCAGACCTCCTGCACGTTCGGCCGGCGGAGGTGGCTGGCCGGCACGCCGGGAATTCCCGCCACGCGAAACAGCAGCAACACGGCCAAAACGCCCAGGACCACGAAGTACTCCCCCGTGGTCCCCAGACCCCAGGTGGACCCGAAAGCGACGTTCGCGATCAGCGGCTGCCATTCGTTCAGCTTCAGCCAGGCCGGCGCCAGGATGGTAAAGGGAAACGTCAGATTGGTCAGACCGTAGGGATTGACGAATCCCGCCAGGGCGACCGAACCGATCGTGGCGACCGGCAGGGGCCACAGCTCCGTCAGCGCCTGCTTCAGAGCCGCCGAGGCCGGACGGCCAGTCCGCAGCAGCAGGATCGTCCGCTGAATGCAGAGCATGGCGGCCCACAATCCCGTCATGCCCAAGCCGAAGATGAATCCGCCGTGGGCGTTGGCCCAGAAGCCGTTCAGAATCATGACCGGCCAGATCCAGTGCACGTTTTGACGGGTCTTGAACAGCAGCCACAAGACCAGCGGCGCCAGCGTGAGGGTGGTGAGGTTGGCCCGCAGGTCGATGTACGCACGCCCGGTGGCAATCGCCCCCGCCGCCACCACCAGCGCCACCGGCCAGCCGACGCCCCGCTGCCGGGCGGCTAGGCAGATAAACAGCGCCGCCGCGGCGATCAGGGCCATCTTGAGCACCAGCAGGCCCGTGGGGCCGGTGGCTTCGTACACCCAGTAATGCAGTAGGTGGCTGCCCCAGTTCTGGTTGATGGCCACCCGGCCTTCCGTGGTGAACGCCCAGTCGTCGGGCTTGCCCAGCTTGCCGTTCATCGCGTCCCGGCCGACCGCCAGGGCGACGAACAAATCGCCGATGGGTCGGGGTTCGGCCCAGATGGTGCCGATGGAAATCGCGGCCACCAACAGGGCGATGAGCAACCACGTCGCCCCCAGCCACCGCGATTCCGGTCGCGGCGCCTCGGCGACCGCTGCGGCGGCGACCGGCAAACTTGCTGCTTTCTTGTTGGATTTACTCATAACTATTTTCCGCTGATCCCGGCGCGCCGGAGGCTCGCCGCGGCCGGAGCGATGAGGACTTTTTCTTCATTTTCCTCATTTATTTCGCCGCGGGCGGCCGGCCGCCTCGCGGTTTAGCCCGGCCCGTCTTGCCGCCGGGCGGCGCGGCCGGGGCGGGCGCTTCAAACAATTCTTTTTGATCCTTGCCGACCGCCGGAAGCCGGTTGACCTCACGGGCCTCCTCGATCAGTTCGCCGAGGTTGTCGAAGTTGCGGTACACGCTGGCAAACCGCATGTAGGCGATCTTGTCCACCTCGCGCAGATGGCGGCTGACCGTATCGCCGATGAAGCTGGAGGGCACCTCGCGGTCGTAGTGGCGGAAAATGTCTTCCTCGCAGGCCTCGATGATCTGGCGAATCTTCTCCACGCCCACCGGCCGCTTGGAGCAGGCCTTCTCCAGCCCGGCGATCACCTTCTGCCTGTCGTACGGCTCGCGCGAGCCGTCCTTCTTGACGACGGTCAGGCGCACGGCCTCTTCCGGCCGCTCGTAGGTGGTGAATCGGCGGGTGCAGGCCAGGCATTGCCGACGGCGACGGACCGTCTTGCCTCCCTCGCTGCTGCGGGAGTCCACGACCTTGTCATTGTCCTGGCCACAGAAAGGGCACTGCATGGTCGCCTCGGGAAAGAGCCGTTACTACCTATGGGACGGCTGGGAGTATAGCCGCCCATATATGGGTGTCAACCAAAGCCTTTCTGCAAGCGTCCTCCCAGCCTTATGGGCACACCAAGGGCGGCTGCGATGCAGATCCCATATCACTTCCAAAATCGCTACTACAGTTATTACTCCGTTGACGCCCCCGGCGGTGGCCCAAATTCGAAGAATAGCAGGAACTCCGCCCCGCCGGCCTTGCCGGTCAGGGCCGAGGTCGCCACGGCCACGGGGCCGCAATCCAACTCGGCCAGGCGTTGGCAGACTTCCAGGCACACGCCCCGGGCCTGCTCGGTCGTCAGGGCCGCCGTAACTTTGCGCTGCTGGAGCTTGGCCAGCTCGTATTGGGGTTTCAGCAGCGACAGGACCTTGCCGACGGGCCGGCCGGCTGAATCGGTCCTTAGCCATCGCTGAGCGACGGGGATGACGCGCTGCTGGACCGTCCAGCCGGCGTCGATGGTCACCAGGTCCACCGGTTCGGGCGGTTCGGCATACAGGGCGTTGGTGCGTTCCATGACGACGACGCGGCCGTCGCGGCGGAGCTTCCAGGCCAGCGTGCCGTAGCCGGTGTCCACGGCGTAGACCTTCGCCGCGCCATGCTGGAGGAGGCAATCAGTAAAGCCGCCGACGTGGCAGCCGAAGTCCGCACACACCCATCCCCGAACATCCAGGTCGAAGGCCGCCAGGGCGGCTTGGAGCTTGTCTCCCCCACGGCTGACGTACTTTCCGCTGCCGGCGCCCATGAGTTGGACCGCCTCGCGCGGCACGCGGCGCCGCTTACTTGGCCAGCTTGTTCAGCCGCTTGGCCAGTCGCGATTTCTTGCGGGAGGCGGCGTTCTTATGGATGGCGCCCTTGGCGGCAATCTGGTCGAGCTTCTTGTACAGCAGCGACAACTGCTCGGCCGCCTGATCCGGCTTGCCCGCCCGCAGGGCCGATTCGAACTGCTTGACGGCCTGCTTGCCTTTGTCCTTGCGCCAGCGGTTCCGCGCCCGGTGGGTGACGTTCTGACGAACACGTTTCTTAGCTGAAAGCGAATGGGCCACACGTTTCTCCTGCCGCCCCTCCGGCGGCTGTCGGTACAAACCAGCCTGCCGACGGGCAGGCTGGAACGCGGAATTATACCGCCGCCGCTGCGGCTTACAAGCCTATTGGCAAGGGACGTTGAAATTTAGCGACCATTTTGTAGGCGTTCCCAGCGGCCGGCCTTATAATGGGCTTGGTGTCTGGGGGCTAGAAAGCATTTGGATGTCAATCAACGTCTTATGCATCGGCGACGTCGTGGGGCGGCCGGGAAGAAAGGTATTGACCGAGCAGCTGGACGAGTTGATTCGCCAGCGGTCGATAGATTTCGTCGTCTGCAACGCCGAGAACGCCGCCGGCGGCAGCGGCCTGACCCCCGTGATCTTCCAGAAGCTGCTGAGCAGCGGCGTGGACGCCGTCACGCTGGGCGACCACGCCTTCCGCAAGAAGGAGATCATCCCCCTGCTGCAAAGCTCCGACCACATCGTCCGGCCGGCGAACCTTTCGCCCCTGGCCGCCGGAAGGCGGTGGACGGTCCTACCGACCAAGTCGTCTTCCTGCCGCGTGGGCGTGGCCTGTGCCCTGGGGCAGATGTACATGGGGCAGAACGACTCGCCCTGGGGCGCCATCGACGGCGTGCTGGCCGAGATGCCCGCCGACGTGAAGGTCCGCATCGTGGACTTTCACGCCGAGGCCTCCAGCGAAAAGATCGCCATCGGCTATCACCTGGACGGCCGGGTCAGCATCGTCTTCGGCACGCACACGCACATTCCCACGGCCGACGCGCGAATCCTGGACGGCGGCACGGCCTGCATCTCCGACGTGGGCATGACCGGCCCGTACAACAGCGTCCTGGGGCGGCGGCGGGACCGCGTGCTCAGCGCGCTGACCACGTCCATGCCGGCGCACTTCGAGATCGCCATGGGCGACATACGCCTCTGCGGCCTGCTGGTGGCCGTGGACCCCGCCAGCGGCCGGGCCTCGTCCGTCGAGCGGATTGAGGTCGCCGGCCGGCCCATCGAGGGCGGGCCCTACGACAGCGACGACGGCATGCCCCAACGGACGGGGAGCCACTAACGGCAGGTCGAAGTGCGAAGGTCGAAGTTCGAAGTACGGAACTAAGGGCACGGACGCGGATTGCTAAGCGGGGTTAAAAGCAAGGCACGCCGGGCCCTTTTGGGTTCGGCGCGCTTGCTGCTACACCCAACAACAAACACTTGTCATACCCCTCGTCTGTTGCGATCAGACCCTCCCTTTCCATTTAGGCCGCTTTACGGCGGATCAGCAGCCAGCCCAATCCCCCTACCAACATCACCAGAGCCGCCGGCTCAGGAACGTACGTCAATCGAAGAGTATCCGCCCATCCGTTGGGGTCGCTGACCATATCCAGCCACGCGAGGCTGAAATCGCCGGCGTTGTACCCGGTGGGCACACGCAGCGTGGGAATTCCGGCACCGCTGGAGTTGGCATCATAGGGCACCCACAGATCCCAGGACGCTTGAGCCGCTGGCGTGTAACCGGCCAGAAACTGCACGCTCAGCGCCGCTCCGTCCGTTAGATCGCAGGTCCCTCGGCCTTTGATCTGGTCATACGAGGTGGCCGAGGCGATGTCGAACTCCAGCGTGCCTGTGTCCGCGAAGAAATCGGTGTTCTGGGACAGCCCCACGCCGATCTGCGCCCCGACCGTCCCGATGCCGCCGGGGGCCAGCAGGGAGCTGCCCAGATGGAAGCCGGAATAGCCGCCGGAAACCAGGCCGAACTTGTTGATTTGATTGCGAATGATCAGGGTTCCGCCCGTGCCAACGAACGTGGAATTCACGGCGGCCTTGTCGCCTTTGCTCAGGACGTCCAGGTCCAGAATGCCCACCCCGGACAGCTTGATGGTCCCCTGGCAGGTCGCCGTGTAGCTGTGGGACAGGCGGTATTCGCCGTTGGTGCCGCTGGTGTTGTACACCCGAACGCTGCCGGCACGGAGGTCCAGGGTGCCGATCGCCGGATCGGCGTAGGCGCCGCTGACGTCCTCCGTGCTGGACTTGGCGATGACGAGGGTCACGGAGGGGTTATTGACCAGCAACGTGGCGTTCGAATTGGCCACGTTGGACAAGATTAATTGACCAAACGCCGCAGGGACGTCCGCCGTCACCACGGCGTTGTTGATGACCGCCGTCTCAGAGCTGCTGGGCTGCGTGGCGGTGCTCCAATTAGCCGGATTGCTCCAATCGCCGCTGGCGCCGCCGACCCACGTGTTGGACGCGTTGGAAGCCGTTCCAAGCATCAGCAGGGCAACCAAGACTAAGCCAACCCTCTTCATCCCTATCTCCCTGTCCTCCTAAGGCGGGACTGCCGAGCTTTCCCTGCCACGGGCCTTGCGTTTACTCCGTCCCCATCGGCCAGGAACGCGTAGTTCCCAGCCGATGGGCTTTTTGCCCTAGCAAGAGAAATCTACGATATCCGTCCGAGGGGGGCAAATCGGGCAAACCGGGGCAGGCGATCCGGGCGCGCGGCGGAGGACGAAAGGCAAAAGGCGAAAAACCTCCTGCAGGGGAAGTGAAAAAACAAAGCACGCCGGACCGCTGACAAAAGGGCCCGGCGTGCTTGTAGTTACCTGCTACAAACTGCTCGCGTTACTGCTGCTTCGTGCGACTAGCTGCGTTTCCGCCGGATCAACAGGGCCGATCCGCCCATGGCCAGCAGGCACAGCGTTGCCGGCTCGGGAATGTACGTCAGCTGCAGCGTATCAGCCGTGCCATCGCTGTCGGTGTCGATCGGAGTAGCGGTCCAAACACCGGCGAGGCTGTTGCCACTGGCATCAACAATGTTCGCCACCGAACCTAAGATGCCCGGCGTTGCGCCGGCACCCGTGGTGATGACGTTGAAGGTCTCGCCATTGGTCGGCGAAAAACCAATCAGATTGATGCTCACAGTGGCGTTTCCAGCGCTGCCGTTCGGATCATTCAGGAAGACCTTACCCCAGGCCGAAATCGTGTCAAACGTAGTGGCCCCGGTAATGTCAAACTGAAGTGTGCCGTTCTTGGCCAACAGGTCCTGCTTCCGAGAAGCATTGCCGTCCATCATCGTGCCGACGACGGTGTTGCCACCCGGATTCAGGAGGGCCGAGCCCATGTTGAAGCCCAACCCGGCGCTTTGCAGACCAAAGGCATAGATGCCGCCGTTGGAGGCGGTCCCGATAAACAGGGAGCCACCCGTGCCGTTGAACACGCTGCCGTCGCCCGTGTTCTTAGGACGCAGGGCTTCGACCATGAGGATGCCGGTGCCGGACAGGTTCAACACACCGGCATCGGTGGCGACGTCCGTCGGACCATAGATGATGCACTGGCCGCCGCTCGTGCCAAAGTTGTAGGGCGACGTAGTGGAGGCATTGCCCACTTCCAGGGTGCCGGCGCTGAGGTTAATCACGCCAATTCCACCGTTCCCCAAGCCCAGAATCTCACTTGAGCCGGACTTGAAGTCCATCACGTTGATGGAGGAATTGGCGATACTCAGCGTGCCACCGCCGTCGGTGGTGCCGCCAATCGTAATAACCTGGCTGGGGGTAGCCGTGTTCACGTTGGCATTCACCGTACCGTAGGTGATCACGCTCTTGCTACCGCCGTTGTTGGTGCCGCCGGTCCAGGAATCGCTCCAGTTACCAGAAGCGCCAGAGTTCCAGCTGTACGTCGCGTTGGCGACCGTCGCCACCGCGAGCAGCAGGGTGCACATAATTGCAATTTGCTTCATCATAACCCTTCCTTTCAGAAGAAAGACCTAAAGACCACAAGACATCACAAGACACGTCGCGGGAAAGAGAAGTGACACTCCGATACAGATTCTTGACACAACTCCTTCCTTACTAAGGCAGGTCGCAAACCCAAATCCCGCCACATGTTTCCCTACATGGCGGGGCTCCGTTGGATCCAAGCGTCCCGGCCACATGCATCCTGCTCCTGGCCGAGCCACTTGCACCCCCTGATTGTACCCTATTCACCTCACTTGTCAAGGCGAAATCCGAAATCTAACCAAGAGCACGGTGGAGATCCTCCCCCCAACGCGGTCCCCGGAAGTATTTTGTCATAACCTACTGTAAAAAATAGGGTTCCACCGAATTCAAAAACAAGGCACGCCCCCATCGCGCGGCGGTTTTTTCTCCAGCAAGGCTACAGGGGGCGGGGGGCAGACTTCGTCGAGGCTTAGCGAGACTTAGCGAGAAAATAGGCCGTAGCGTTTCATCTTCTTGTAGAGGGTCACGCGGTTGATGCCCAGTTGCCGTGCGGCGGCCTGGCGGTTGCCGCCGCTGGCGGCCAGGGCGGCCTCGATGAGCTTCTTCTCCGGTTCCTTCAGGGCCTGGCGAAGGTTTTTTGCACCCGCCACCGCCCCTGCCCCTGATCCGCCGGCCTCCGGCGGGGCGAGGATGGGAAATATGGGCGGTGCGCCGGTGGCAAAAACGGGCGGCAGGTCGTCCACGTCGATCAGGGACTTGCGGCACAGCACCACCGCCCGCTCGATGACGTTTTCCAATTCGCGGACATTGCCCGGCCAGGTGTAGCCCTGCAATCGCGCCAGGGCCTCGCGGGTGATGCCCTCGATGGGCCTGTCGGTCCCTTCCAGGTACTTCAGCAGGAAGGCGTCCACCAGCAGCGGGATGTCCCCGATCCGATCCCGCAGCGGCGGCAGCTCGATGTTGACCACGTTGATGCGGTAGTACAGGTCCTTGCGGAAGTGCCCGGCCTGGACCTCGGCCGCCAGGTCGTGGTGGGTGGCCAGGATCACCCGCACGTCCACCTGGCGGGTTTCGTTGCTGCCGACCGGCTCGAAGCAGCGGTCCTGGAGCACGCGGAGGAACTTGACCTGGAGCTGCGGGCTGGCGGTGGCGATCTCGTCCAGGAAGATCGTCCCGCCGTCGGCGGCGGCGAACTTGCCGGCCTTGTCGGCCACGGCGCCCGTGTAGGCGCCGCGGACGTGACCGAACAGCTCGCTTTCCAGCAGCGTGTCGGGCAGGGCGCCGCAGGCGACTTCCACAAAGGGCCCCTCGCGGTGGGCGGAGCGGGCGTGGATCTCGCGGGCGATCATGCTCTTGCCCGTGCCGCTCTCGCCGGTGATCAGCACGGTGGTGGGGCTGTCGGCCACGGCCTCGATCAGTTCGAAGACCTTGGCCATGCGGTAGTGCTGGCCGATGATCAGGCCCGAACCGCCGCGGCCGGCCATGGCCGCGCGGAGGCGGCGGTTCTCCGCCACCAGTTGCTGCTGCTGAAGCGCGCGGCGCACGGCCTGGCGGACGTCGTCGTCGATGACCGGCTTGGTCAGGTAGTCGTAGGCCCCCTGCTTGATGGCCTCCACGGCGGATTCGATCGTGCCGTAGCCGGTAATCATGATGACCACCACGTCGGGCCAGTGGGCCTTGACGTGCCGCAGCAGCTCAAAGCCGTCGGCCCCGGGCATGGAGACGTCGGTGATGACCAGGTCGTAGCGGCTGGCCTGGAGGCAGTCGATGGCCCCGGCGACGGCCGTGGCTGCCGTCACGTCGTAGCCGTCCAGCCGCAGGAAGCTGCCCAGGCTGTCCAGGACGATCTGATCGTCGTCCACCAGCAGGATGCGTGTCTTGGGTTGCCCCTGCCCCGGCGGGGCGTTTTGCGGCGGTTGTTCGCGGTTCTCGCCGGCCATGCGCTAGTCTCCTTGGCCGCCGACCGGCACGGGTTGGCGGGTCGGCAGCGTGATGGTCACGACCGCGCCGCCCTTGGCGCCCGGCGCGATGGCGATCGCCCCGCCCAGGGCCGTGACGGCCTCGCGGCAGATGGTCAACCCCAGCCCCACCCCCTGGCCGGCGGGCTTGGTGGTGTAAAAAGGCTCAAAGACGCACCGGGCCTGCTGGGCCGTCAGGCCGCAGCCGGTATCGGCGAACGTCAGGACGCATTGGCCGTCGGCGACGTGCGTGCGGATCGCCAGCACACCGCCGGAGGGCATGGCGTCCAGGGCGTTCTTGATGACGTTGCAGAACACCTGGAACATCCGTGCATCGACCGCGGTGTCGGCCCCCTCGGCCGTGCTGCACTCGACCCGCACGCCCAGCGCCTCGGCGCGTGGGGCGAAGGCCGAGACGGCCTCGTCAAGCAATTCCGCAAGCGGCTGGCGATATCCCCGGCTGGCGGCGCTGGCGTCCAGCATCTCGCGGATGATCTCAGCCATGCGCATCAGGCCGTCCTTGGCGGCCGCCAGGTGCTCGCCGGCCTGGCCCGCCGACAACCGCTGGGCCAGACCCACGTACCGCAGCACGCCGTCCAGCGGATTGTTCAGCTCATGGGCCATGCGGGCGGCGGCCTTGGCCTGGGCGGTCAGCCGCTCGCTGGCGGCCAGACGCCTCTCGGCCGAGGCACGCAGCGAGACGTCCTCCACCACCACCAGCACAAGCGAATCGCCCGCCTCCGGCAACCTGCCTGCCCGACCGGCCGGCCGGGTGGATGGCTCCGGCGGGGAGATACAACGCATGTGAACGTCCACCAGCAGCCGCCGCTCGCCCGCCCCGGCCAGGGAGACGTTTGGGTGGACCAGGCCGGCCGGTTCCTGCGGAAGGGCGGCCATGTCGGACGCCCAATCCAGGGGCGCCCCCTCGCCATCGCGGAGCACCTCAGACACGCAATCGCCCGGCGGCAAGACCCTGGCGGCCTCCTGATTGCGGAAGATGACCGCCCCGCCGCCCCTAGCGATCAAGACCGCCTGCGGCAGCAGGTCCAACGCCAGCCATGCAAGCTTTTGACCGTCATTCTTTTTCTTGCGCATGGGCTATGCGCCTTTTCCTACCTAAATTGTTGCCAAAAGTCAACACGCTAATTTATGAATGTTCATTTCGGTAAACATTCGACAAAACTTGAGCTAAATCCATAGGTTACGGTTACTTGATTGACTTGTTAACTGGCCAACGGGTTAATATGGTCTACCGGCCAACATGCTGGCCGGTAGATAGTTTTCGACCTACGACCTTCGACCTATCCTCTTTCCGCCGCGGCTTGTGAAAAGCCTTGACCGCCAGCCGCGTTAGCGATAGCATGAGCAGGTCATGAGGCTGACAAAAATCATGTCGGTTCGACACGCCCACCACCGGGCCTAGCCCCGGTACTTCTCATTTTCTCTCTATCCTGTTTTTTCGTGCGAGTTTCCTTAGTTCCCTGTTGAGGCCTGCCTGCCGGCAGGCAGGTGCGTTTGCGTTGCAAAGCCCCCAGTGGGCCATTACAGTGAGGTCCGACATGAGCATTCAGATCATTAATTACCGCCAGGCCGATTTCGACGCCAAGGTCGCCAAATTGCGGGATCGGCTGCGAAGCTTCATCCTGCCATCTGAGAAGAAGGTCGGCATCAATGTACGCAACCAAGTGGCTGAGATTTTAGAAGAAGTGCGTACCCGCCGCGATGAGGCTCTGGTGGACTGGGAGAGCAGGCTTGACGACGTCAAGCTGACGCCTACAACCCTGCGTGTACCTTCGGAACGTATCAAAGCGGCTGTTGCCCAAGCCGACTCGGCCTTTATGACCTTGGCCCGCCGCGTCGCAGCCAACATCCGCCGCTATCAAAAGCGCATCCGAGTCAAAGCCCCTGCCCCCCTGCGTTGCAAAGGGCGGAAGCTTTCGGTCCGCTACATACCCATCGACCGCGTGGGCGTGTATGTGCCGGGTGGGCGGGCGCTGTATCCCTCGACCCTGTTGATGACCGTCGTGCCGGCCCAGGTGGCCGGGGTGAAAGAGATCGCCATCTGCTCCCCGCCGACGGACCACGGCGA
>JBEKZI010000061.1:0-13453 GCA_049510055.1 Phycisphaerae bacterium
CATCACATCGAAGATCCTGCTGGCGGCGGTGGCGTTGATCTTCCCTTCAGCCAGCATTTTGGCCAGCTCGGCTAGTTGGCGCGGACTGATGCCGATCTTGGCTATCGTGCATTTCCGCTCGTTGGCTATCGCCGCGCCGCGTGACAGCAGCAGGTTAACGCATCGCTTGGCGTTGGCCCCCAGTCGTACCGCCTCATCCAGAAGCTCGCCGCTGGGCCCGTCCTGCGTGAGGGCGTCGGCCTCCTTGAACGTCAGGCCGTACTTGTCCATGTAGCGGGCCCGGCGGGCCAGGGGCAGCTCGCCGATGGCCGAAGCGATTCTTTTCCGCCAAGCGTCGTCGACCGTCACCGGCACCAGATCCGGCTCGGGGAAGTAGCGGTAGTCGTGGGCCTCTTCCTTCTCGCGCTGGAAGACGGTCACGCCGCGTTCGTCGTCGAAGCCGCGGTTCTGCTTGCCGAGCTTTTCCATCGTAAAGCCCTCGGGGTCCTCCCGCCAGGCCGCCGACTGCCGCTCGATCTCGTACGCCACCGTCCGCTCTAGGGAGCGGAAGCTGTTGAGGTTCTTGACCTCCACGATAGGCGTCTTGACCGTCCGTCCGCCGGCCGTGACGTGCAGGTTGATGTTCGGCTCGAAGCGCATGTGCCCCATCTGCATGTTGGCCTGGCTGGCCCCCAACCACCGCACCAGCCGCTGCATGCTGCGAGCGTAAGCCATGACCTCCTCCACGGAGTTCATGTCCGGCTCCGAGACAATCTCCAGCAGCGGCACGCCGGCGCGGTTGAGGTCCACGCCGGTGTGGCGGGGGAAATCATGGATGTTCTTGCCGGCGTCCTCCTCCAGGTGGGCCCGCAGGATGCGGACCTTCTTGACCGTCCCGTCGGCCAGCGGCACTTCCAGGTATCCGTGGACGCTCAGCGGCAGGTCGTACTGGCTGATCTGGTAGTTTTTGGGCAGGTCGGGGTAGTAGTAGCTCTTGCGGTCCCACTTGGTGAAGTCGCTCACCGTGCAGTTCAGGGCCAGCCCCACCTTCATCGCCAATTCCACGGCCTGACGGTTCATCACCGGCAGCACGCCGGGCATGCCGATGCACACCGGACAGACGTGCGTGTTGGGTGGGTCGCCGAAGCGGTTGAGGCAGCGGCAGAACATTTTGGTCGCCGTGTCCAGCTCGACGTGAATCTCCAAGCCTACGACGGGCAGCACGTGGGCGGCGGTGGCGTTCATAATTTTTTGCCTGCTAGTTCTTTCCTCGCGTCAGGACGCTGTGGAGTTCCTTGAATCGCCAGTTGATGGCGTGCAGCAGCAGGCCCAGGAAGGCGAATAAGGTCGACAAGAGCACCAGCCCCGTCGCCAGGATCGCCAGCGGCACGTGATACACGAAGTGGTGCGGGTCCGTGAAGTAATCGGCGACGGGCGGGATGCCGGCCAGAACGCCCGCCGCCAGCAGGATCATCGCAATGCCGCCGAAGAACGTCAGGGGCTTGAGGGCCCGGAACAGGTTGAAAATCTTCCACAGCACTCTCGCGCCGTCGTGGAACGTCCGCAGCTTGCTGCGGCTGCCTTCCAGCCGGGGGCGATAGGGCACCGGAATCTCCACGACCGTCAAGCGATGGTACAGGGCCTGGACGGTCAGCTCTGTCTCGATCTCAAAACCGGTGGACACCACCGGCACCGAGAGGGCAAATCGCCGGTTAAAGGCGCGGTAGCCGGAAAGGATGTCCGTGAAGTGGGCGCGGAACACGCTGTTGATGAGCCGGCGGACCATGTTGTTTCCGGTCCGGTGGAGGGGCGGGAAGGCCCGGCCGTCGGCCACGGCCTGCCGTGCCCCCACGACCATGTCCGCCGAACCGCTCGTCAGCGGTTCCAGAAGCCTCCCGACCTGATCGGCCGGGTAGGTGTCGTCGCCGTCGACCAGGACGTAGAAGTCGGCCTGGACCTTCTCGAACATGGCCTCGACGACGAACCCCTTGCCCTGGCGCGGTTCGCGGATCACCGTCGCCCCGTGCGTGCGGGCCACTTCGGCCGTGCGGTCGGTGGAGTTGTTGTCGAAGACATAGAGGACCGCCCCCGGCAACTGCCGGCGGAAATCGTCGATGACCTTGCCGATGGCGGCTTCCTCGTCACGACATGGGATCAGCACGGCGATGGCGGGGCTTGTCTTGGCCATGAGGCGTATCCTACCGGCCGGCGGCGGCCATGCCAAGCGTCGCGAGCCGCTGGCGGCGGCGAACAAGGGGGCTGGCAAACGGCGGCTTGAGATTCTACGATAAAACGCCCATGAACGTTACGGCGTCCAGCGACGGCAGTCTTTCACCGGCAGGATCGTCTCCGGCCCGGACGATTATTCACCTGGCCGTCCTGGCGGCCCTTTGCGGCGTGCTGTTTTTGTTCCGCGCCTCGACCTTGCCCCTGGCCGATCCGGAAGAGTCCCGCTACGCCCTGATCGTCCGCGAGATGATGCGCTCGGGGAACTGGATTATCCCGCACCTGGACGGCCAGCCGTACTACGACAAGCCCGCCCCGTTCTTCTGGTTGGCGGCCGCGGTGACGAAGCTCACCGGCAGTGGCGAGTTGGGCGGCCGGGGCCTGGCGGCGCTGGGGGGCCTCGTGGCGGTCCTGGTGACCTACGCGGTGGGGCGACGGCTGGGCGGACCGACGGCCGGCCTCGTGGCGGGCGTGGTCCTAGCAACCAGCGGGGAGTTTTTCGCCCTGGCCCGGTGGTATCGCATGGACATGCCCTTCGTGGCGGCCCTGTGGGCGGCCATCGGGTGTTTTTGGAAATATTGCGGCCCGGAACCGCCGCGATCGCCCGCTGCGGCCCGGCGCGGCTGGCTGGGCTTTTACGCCCTCTGTGCCGTGGCGACCCTGTTCAAGGGTCCCGTTGCCTTGGTCCTGGCGGTGCTGATTGCCGGCGGATATCTCCTTTTGGCCGGCGGGCCCAGGCGGGTTTTGGAACTGTTTAACTGGCGGGGCATCGTGCTGTACTTGCTGCTGGCCGCGCCTTGGTTCATCCTGGCCGGCATCGTTGACGCTCACTATTTCCGGGAGTTTTTCTGGGGTCAGAACGTCGAGCGGTTCGCCACAAAGCGGTTCGGGCACTCGCTGCCCGGCGTCATCTACGTGGTGTTCCTGCTGGCCGGCCTACTGCCGTGGACGGTCTATCTGCCCGGGATTTTCGGGCGGCTGTTTCCCTGGCGGTGGCGCCGGCGCCTGGAGCGGCCGGAGGTGCTGCTGTTGTGGCTAGCGGCGCTGATACCGCTGGTCTTCTTCGCCTTGGCCGGGACCAAGATGGTCAATTACATCCTGCCGTCCTTTCCGCCGCTGGCCGTGTTGATCGGCCTGTTGATCGCCGAGTGGATTGCCGCGGGGCGGGAGGACCGTCTGATGGCGGCCGGGGTGTGGGCGATTCTGGTGATTATCTTGGTCCTGCCGGTGGCGATGGTGATCGCAGCCGTGATGATTCGAAGCGTCAATGCCTGGGTGATCGCGGCCCTGCCGATCAGCGTGGCCCTGGCGCTGGCGGCGATGCGATGTTTCAGGCGGCTTCGCCTGGGGTGGGTGATGGGCCTGATCATGGCGGCCGTGGCGGCGAACTACCTGTCGGCCATCGGCGGCCTGGCTCCGGCGGTCTACGATCGCCTCAGCACACGCGATCTGGCGATGATCGGCCCACTTCGGGCCGCTGCCGGCCGGTCAATCCTCTGCTTCTATACTGCCGAGCGATTTTCGCTGACGTACTATGCGGGCGCGAAGTCCGCGGAGCGATTCGGCGCGACGAACTGTCGAGGCTTGGAGGCCCTGGCGACGTTGATGGCTGAGGACAAGGACGTTTTTTGCCTCGTTTCGGGCCAGGCCCGATGGGATGAACTCGTCCACGCTTCTCCTCACTTGGACCTGAAGGTCCTGGCCCGCCGGGAACCGCTGCCTTTCTTTGAGACGCAAGCGCTCTGGCTGGTCACGAACGCCGGGGCTTCATCGACCCGCCCGGCCAGCCGCCCGGCCGCGTCCCGCCCCTAAGCCGCCAGCCGCTTGCTTCCGGAGGCCCGGCGGATTAGTCTGACCGGCATGTCCAGCAGCCAAGGGAGTGGCGACGTTTCGAGGGCCCCGATCGGCGTGTTCGATTCGGGATTGGGCGGCCTGACGGTCGTGCGGCAACTGATGGCCGTCATGCCGGGGGAGGACATCGTCTATCTCGGCGACACGGCCCGCGTGCCCTACGGCATTCGTTCGCTGACGACCGTGCGGCAGTACGCCACGGAGGACGCGGCCTTCCTGTTGCGGTTCGCCCCCAAGCTGATCGTCGTGGCCTGCAACACGGCCTCGGCGGCGGCGATAGACGCCCTGGAGGCGTTCTGCCCCGTGGACGTGGTGGACGTCATCCGTCCCAGCGCGGCCGCGGCCGTGCAGTGCACCGACGGCGCCATCGGCGTCATCGCCACCGAGGCCACCGTGGGCTCGGGGGCCTACGAGCGGGCCATCGGCGCCCTGGATCCCCGTCGCTCTGTCGTGGCCAAGGCCTGCCCGCTTCTGGTGCCGATCGTGGAGGAGGGCCGCGACGAAACCGACCCTATCGTCCTGCACGTACTGGGCGACTACCTCCGCGAGTTGCAACGCCTGCGGCCGGGGGCCTTGATCCTGGGTTGCACGCACTATCCGCTGCTGGCCGGGGCGATTGGCAAACTCATGGGCCCGGCGGTGCCTCTGGTGGATTCGGGCGAATCGGTCGCCCGGGAGGTGCAGCGCCGCCTGCGGGCCGGCGGATTAGAGAATCGGCGCACCGATGGCGGGACGCTGCGGTGCTTTACCACCGACAACCCGCGGCGCTTCGAGCAGCTCAGCCAGCGGTTCGGCGGGCGGAAGGTCCACGACGTCGAGATGGTCGGCACGGACGAGCTAAGGGACGCCGCGGCCTCGGCGCGTCAGACGTCGCCATGAAGGTATTTCGACTCATAGCACTGTTGGGGCTGGCCGTGCCGACTCTCCTGGCCGCCGGATGCGAAAAGCAAAGCGTCACCCCCCAGGACATCGTACAGGAACTCCGATCGCTTTCCGGGCCGCCCAAGGAGCTGGATTGGGTGGACGACCCCGACCCCGATAAGCGGCGCGAGGCGATTGTGGCCCTGTCAGCCAAGCCGCAATGCCGCAAGCCCCCGTTCACCACGTTTTACGTGCTGGAATTGGCCAGCGACAAGGACGCCCTTGTCCGGGCCGCGGCCGCCCGGGCGCTGGGAGTCGTCGGCGACCCCAACTACCTGCCGCCGCTGGTGCGGGCCCTGGACGATCCTTCGCCGGTCGTGCGCGGCGACGTGGCCTGGGCGCTGGACCGCGTCACGGGTGAGGCGGCCGTCAGGCCGTTGTGCCTCCAGGCCGTGGACGACGAATCGTTGGACGTCCGTGCCGCCTGCTTCCGTGCGCTGGGGCACTACCCCCTGGCGAAGGTGGGCAAGACGCTGATCCGCGGCCTGAGCGATGCGGACCTGAGTGTGCGCGATCAGGCCCATGCCACGCTGGTGGCCCTGGCGGGCGAGGACGTGGGCGACAGGCCGGAGGCCTGGTCGGTTTATCTGGATCGGTATGCAAAGACCGCCGGGGCGACCTCCAAGCCCTAGCGGCCCTAGCGGCCGTAGCGAGAAATGGTTCGTGCCGAGGTAGGAGAATCGCACATGTTGGCGATGGTCTTCGACGGCAAGGCGATGTTAAAGAAGGACTATCCGGCTCCCCAGCCGTCGCGCGGGGAGGCCCTGGTAGCCGTCCGCCTGGCGGGGGTGTGCAGCACCGACCTGGAGGTGCTGAAGGGCTACATGGGCTTCACCGGCGTGATGGGCCACGAGTTCGTCGGCCAGGTGGTCGAGGGGCCGGCGGAGTGGAAGGCCAAACGCGTCGTGGCGGAGATCAACTGCGTCTGCGGGCGGTGCGACATGTGTCGATCGGGCTTGTCGAACCACTGCCGCGACCGCACGGTCATCGGCATCGCCGGGCGCGACGGCGTGTTCGCCCAGCAGGTGGCCCTGCCGGCGGCGAACCTGCACGAGGTGCCCGCCTCCGTCAGCGACGAGCAGGCGGTGTTCGCCGAGCCGCTGGCCGCGGCGTACCAGATCACGCGGCAGGTGACGTTCCAGCCTTCCGACACCGTGGTGGTGCTGGGCGACGGCCGGCTGGGCCAGCTCGTCGCCCGCGTGCTGCGGCCGATGGCGCGCAAGCTGGTGCTGGTGGGCAAACACGCCTCCAAGCTGGAGGTGGCTGAAAAGCAGGGCATCGAGACGATTCGTGTGGAGGACTTCCGGCCGCAGGCATCCGCCGACGTCGTGGTGGAGGCCACCGGCTCGCCCGCCGGCCTGGAGCTGGCCATGCGGGCGGTCCGTCCGCGGGGCAAGATCGTGCTCAAGAGCACCTTTGCCGCCGCGGCGGGGCTGAACCTTTCGCCGCTGGTGGTCGATGAAATAACGGTTATCGGTTCGCGGTGCGGCCCGATGGACCAGGCCCTCGCCGCCCTGGCCGGCGGAAAGGTGGATGTCTCGGCCCTGATCAGCCGGCGCTACCCGCTGGAACAGGCCACGGACGCCCTCAAGGCCGCCGCCGATCCGCGTAACATCAAGGTGCTGATCGATGTCCGCTGAAGCACAAGACAAGGAACCGTTCTATTTCACCGAGCTGCCCAACGGCTGGAAGGTCGGCCGCTTTACGGCGCTGGAGGAGGTGGGCTTTGCCCACCTGGTGACTACCAGGCAAGGTTTCGACGTCACCGGCGCCCGGAAAGACCCCACGACCATTGCCCAGGCCGTGCAGAAGGCGATGAACCTGCCCGCCGTGGCCTTCTGCAAGCAGGTGCACGGCCGGAAGATTCTAGCGCCCCGCCGCGGCGGCTCAGCCGGCAGCGGCGATGGGCTGGTGACGGCGGACGGCTCGATGGGCCTGATGGCCTTCGCCGCCGACTGCCCGCTGATTCTGGCGGCGGATCCGGTCAGCCGGGCCGTGGGCGTGGCCCACGCCTCCTGGCGAGGCACGGTCATGCGAATCGCGGCAGAACTGGTGTCCCAATTCGTCAGCCGATACAACAGCGACCCGCAGGACCTGGTGGCCTGCATCGGCCCCTCCGCCGGCCCGTGCTGCTACGAGATCGGTCAGGACACCCTCCAGCTGGTCTCGGCGGGACTGGGACTGCGGGCCCAGCAGTTCGTTCAGGATCGGGAGGGCAAGACCTACCTGGACCTGTGGGCGGCCAACGTGGATGAGTTGACGCAAGCGGGGGTGGATCGGGCCAATATCTCCACGGCGTCCATCTGCACCATCTGCCGCAACGACCTGTTCCCCAGCCACCGCGTAGAGGGCGAAAAAGCGGGGCGGTTCGTGGCCGTCATCACGCCTGCCTAGCCGGCGGGCGCCTCGCCGCGAATGGCGTCGGGGATGGGGATCACCTGCCCGTTGCGGTCCACGCACGCCAGCGTCGTGCCGGCCGTGGCGATAAGCCTGCCGTCGGGGCCGCGAAGCTCGTATTCGTGGTCGATCTTGGCCTGGCCCATGGCCGTGATGCGCGTGATGAGCGTGACGACCTCGTCGTACTGGGCGGGGCTGTGATACTTGGCCCAGCATCGGGCGACGACGAAGAACACCCCCGCGGCCTCCAGGTCGCGATAGGAAACGCCCGCGGCCCGCAGCAGCTCGGTCCGGCCCATCTCGAAATAGGGCCAGTAGCGGCTGTGGTGCAGCGCGCCCATCCGGTCCACCTCGGCGTAGCGGACGCGGATGTCCAAGCGGCATTCCTGCGGCGGCGTCGGCATGGGGACGGCTCCTTCAATCCATCGCGTGCGTCGCCAAACTGTACATTCTGCCGGCTTTTAAGCAAGCAAGACTGCCCGCAGCGCCGTCGGGGCACAGGCCCAAAAAGGCTTGAAGTGCCGGCGGAAATCCCTATCATACATCGGCCTTTTAAATGGGCCTGGGGCCTGGCGGCCCCGGGCGGAAAGGAACAGTGATTCAGGAATGATCAAGGTCAAAGCCAGAGGCAGTGAGTCGGTCCAGCAGATGATCCGGCGATTCAAAAAGATGTGCGAAAAAGAAGGCCTGGTCAAGGACATCAAGCGGAACAGTTATTACGAGAAGCCCTCCGAGCGTCGCCGCCGCCGCGCCCGCAAGAGTTTCAAGCGGACTATGTTCCCCACCTAGGAGCGACCGTGGCTGCGGACGGTTGGACGTTTTTAACTAACCCAAATGAGTCGATAACCGGCCGAGCAACGGAGTTGTGCCGCTGCCCGGCCGTTATGGTTCCATAAAAAAAGTTGCGGGCGCCGCCGGTGTTTCTCGGTGAATAGGCTGTTTGAGTGGATCGTGCGTGGGGTGGGACAACACAGGTCGGGGTTACAGGAAAGAGGTAGCGTGACCATGAAGAACGTCGCACGGATGGGTCTGCTGTCGTTGGTGGTGATTGCGGGCCTTTGGGGCCTGACGGCAGGCAAGGCATTGGCCGCGGGCGAGACGGAAATCCTGACCTCGGCCGGTGCGGAAGCCCCCAAGCACGCCGGAGGCAGCGAGGCGGACATCAAGCTTCCGCCGCTGCATGAGGTGTCGTTCCGGATCGCTGGCCTGGACGTCAAGGGCGACCACCTGATGTACGCCGGCTTGGCCGTCTGCGTGATCGGCCTGTTGTTCGGACTGAGGCAGTACGGGCAGATCAAGGCCATGCCGGTCCACGCCTCCATGGGCAACGTGTCCGACACGATCTGGGAAACCTGCAAGACCTACCTGCTCCAGCAGGGCAAGTTCCTGGTGGTGCTGTGGCTGGTCATCGGGGCGTGCGTGACCTACTACTTCGGCTACCTGGAGCGGTTCATTGCCGACGGCAAGACCAGTTCGCTGGCGTTGATCCTGGCCAGCTCGGTCCTGGGCGTGCTGGGCAGTTACAGCGTGGCCTGGTTCGGCATCCGCATCAACACCCGCGCCAACAGCCGGGCGGCCTTTTCGGCGTTGAAGGGCTTTCCCATCGGCGCGACGACCATCCCGATGAAGTCGGGCATGAGCGTGGGGCTGCTGCTGGTGAGCGTGGAGCTGTTCTTCATGATCTGCATCCTGGTGTTCCTGCCGGCCGGCCTGATCGGCCCGTGCTTCATCGGTTTTGCGATCGGCGAGTCGCTGGGCGCCTCGGCGTTGCGCATCGGCGGCGGCATCTTCACCAAGATCGCCGACATCGGCAGCGACCTGATGAAGATCATCTTCAAGCTGCCCGAGGACGACCCCAAGAACCCCGGCGTCATTGCCGACTGCACCGGCGACAACGCCGGCGACAGCGTCGGCCCGACGGCGGATGGCTTTGAGACCTACGGCGTCACGGGCGTGGCGCTGATTACCTTCCTGGCGTTGGCCTTGGGCTCCACCTCGATCATGGGCGCCGAGCTGATCGTCTGGATCTTCGTCATGCGTATCCTGATGATCCTCACCTCGCTGGTGTCCTACTACATCAATGAGAAAATGACCGTCGCCAAGTACAGCCAAAGCAAGCGATTCGACCCCGAGCATCCGCTGACCCACCTGGTGTGGCTGACTTCGCTGATTTCCATCGGCGTGACCTTCGGCGCCAGCTACCTGTTGCTGGGCGGCCAGGCGGAGCATCCCAAGCTGTGGTGGGTGCTGTCGGTGATTATCTCCTGCGGCACGGCCGCGGGAGCGCTGATCCCGGAGTTCACCAAGATTTTCACCTCCACCAAGAGCAAGCACGTGAAGGAAATCATGAAGTCCGCCGACCAGGGCGGGGCGTCGCTGGGCATCTTGTCCGGCTTCGTCAGCGGCAATTTCTCGGCCTTCTGGACCGGCTTGCTGATCCTGGGCCTGATGTTCATCGCCTTCCAACTGTCGGGCGAGGTGAACAAGATCATTCCTGAGCCCCTTGTGGCCTTCGGCTTCGCCGGGCCGATCTTCGCGTTCGGGTTGGTGGCCTTCGGCTTCCTGGGCATGGGGCCGGTGACCATCGCCGTGGACAGCTTCGGGCCGGTCAGCGACAACGCCCAGAGCGTTTACGAACTGTCCCAGATCGAAAGCCTGCCCAACATCAAGGACGACATTAAGAGGAACTTCGGCTTCGAGCCGGACTTCGAGAACGGCAAGTACTTCCTGGAATCCAACGACGGGGCCGGCAACACCTTCAAGGCCACCGCCAAGCCAGTGCTGATCGGCACCGCCGTCGTGGGCGCCACGACGATGATCTTCAGCATCATCCTGCTGCTGGGCCACACGCTGGCCGGCGGCATCGACGCGGTGATGAAGAGCCTCTCGCTGGTCCAGCCGGAAATTGCTTTCGGCCTGCTGATGGGCGGAGCGACCATCTACTGGTTCACCGGCGCCTCGACCCAGGCGGTGGTGACCGGCTCGTTCCGCGCGGTGGTGTACATCAAGGAGCACATGAACCTCACCAGCCGGGCCGCGGAAATGAAGGATTCCAAGGAAGTCGTCAAAATCTGCACCCAGTACGCCCAGAAGGGGTTGGTGAACATCTTCATCGTCGTGTTCTGCCTGGCGTTGGGACTGGCGTTTATGAACAGTTTCTTCTTCATCGGCTACCTGATCGCGATCGCGTTCTTCGGCCTGTTTCAGGCGATTTTCATGGCCAACGCCGGCGCTGGTTGGGACAACGCCAAGAAGATCGTGGAAGTGGACCTCCGTCAGAAGGGCACCGAGCTGCACGCCGCCACCGTCGTGTGCGACACGGTCGGCGACCCGTTCAAGGACACCTCCTCGGTGGCCATGAACCCGGTCATCAAGTTCACCACGCTGTTCGGCGTGCTGGCCACGCAGATCGCCGTGACGATGAACACGCCGGAGCTGACGCGCACCAAGCTGGGCATCGGCGCGGCGCTGTTCGTGGTGGCATTGATCTTCGTGATTCGGTCCTTCTACGGCATGCGCATTCCGGCCGAAGAAGGCCTGAAGATGAAGAAATAATCTGCGGATCGAGGTGGGACGGTTGGCCAAGCGTACCAGTAGGCAGGACCCCGCCAGGATGCTGGCGATCGAGGCGGCACGGATCGCCGAGGACGACAAAACTGAAGATATTGTCGTGCTGGACCTGCGGAGCGTCAGCCCGGTGACGTCGTATTTCGTGATCGGCACCGGCTCCTCCGACCGCCAGATGCGCACGGTGGCCGACGACGTCGCCGAATACGGCCGAAAAGTCGGCCAGCCCGTCTGGCATGTGGCCGGCCAGCAGTCCGGCGAATGGATCGTGATGGACTTCGTGGACGTCGTGGTCCACCTCTTTGATCCGTCCCATCGGCGGTATTACGATCTGGAGTTGATCTGGGGCGAGTCGCCGCGAGTCCGCTGGCGCCGCCCCCGGCGTCGGAAGGCCAAGCCGACCAAATAACGCTTCGACGTGGCTCAGCGTCGAAGCCGCACGAAGCGAACCGATCTCTCTGCGGCGGGCGATATGAACCTCAAGGCCGAACTGGAACGTCGCATCACCGCGGCCCTGGCCGCCTGCGGGGCGCCGGCCGGCTCCCCGGCCATCATCGCCCAGGCCGGCCGGAGCGAATTCGGGGATTACCAAGCCAACGGCATCATGCCCGCCGCCAAGGCCCTGGGCGCCAAGCCCCGCGACCTGGCGGAAAAAGTAATCGTCCAGCTCTCTCCCGGCGGGGCGGGCGACCTTTCGGACCTGGCCGAGCCGCCGACGGTCGCCGGGCCGGGCTTCATCAACATCCGCCTCAAGGCCGACTGGCTCGCACGCCAGCTCGGCGCCGTCGGGGGCGATGAGCACCTGGGCGTCCAGCGGGCCGAAGGCAAGAGCCGCCAGACTGTCGTTGTGGACTATTCCGGGCCGAACTTGGCCAAGGAGATGCACGTCGGCCACCTCCGCAGCACCATCATCGGCGACGCCCTGGCGAGGGTGCTGGACTTTCTGGGCCACAAGACCATCCGCCAAAACCATGTTGGCGATTGGGGAACACAATTCGGGATGCTGATTCAGTACATGGAGGAAAAAACAGGGTACAAAACCGTTGGTGTGACTGCCGTTGGTCCACTCTCCATGCTGGCCGACCTGGAAGAGTTCTACAGAAAAGCCAAAGCCTTATATGATGAGGATCCCTCCTTTGCCACCAGAGCTAGAGAACGTGTCGTCAAACTTCAACAAGGGGATTACCTCACGCGGTTGGGTTGGCAATGGTTCTTGGCTGAGTCTGTGTCGCATGTCTCAGCCGTGTACAAGAGACTTGAAGTTCTTCTGCAAGCCACCGATGTTCGCGGCGAGAGCGCCTACAACGACGACCTGCCAAAGGTTGTGGAGGACCTTCGCAAGGCCGGGCTGCTGAAGGAAAGCCAAGGCGCGCAGTGCGTGTTCCTGCCGCAGTTCCGGGACAAGGAAGGCCACGAGCTGCCGCTGATCGTGCAGAAGACCGATGAGGGGTATCTGTACGCCACGACCGACCTGGCCGCGATCCGCTACCGGGTGCGAGAACTGAAGGCCGACCGTATCCTGTACGTCACCGACTCGCGGCAGGCGTTGCACTTCCGCCAGGTTTTCGCGGTCGCCCGGGCGGCCAAGTTCGCCCCGCCGGCTGTTTTGTTGGAGCACGTGGCCTTCGGCATGATGCTAGGGGCCGACGGCAAGCCCTTCAAGACGCGCGAGGGCGGCACGGTGAAGCTGATGGCCCTGCTGGACGAAGCCGAGCAACGGGCGTTCGACCTGGTTACTGAAAAGAGCCCCGAGCTCGATGAGGCCCGCCGCCGCGAGATTGCCCGTGTCGTGGGCATCGGGGCGGTCAAGTACGCCGACCTGGCCCAGAACCGCACCAGCGATTACGTGTTCGCCTGGGACAAGATGCTCAGCCTGGAGGGTAACACCGCGCCGTACATGCAGTACGCCTACGCCCGCATTCGCAGCATCTTCCGCAAGGATCAAACAAATGGCTCGTCTCAAAAGGGCGACGTTCTTATCCGCGAGCCGGCGGAAAGGGCCTTGGCGCTGAAGCTGGTGCAATTCCCCGAGACCGTCGCGGCCGTGGCGGCCGAGTGTCTGCCCAACGTGCTGTGCGCGTACCTCTACGACTTGGCGGGGGCGTTCATGGGCTTCTACGAGAGCTGCCCGGTCCTCCAGAGTGCCCCGCCGTTACGGGACAGCCGGCTGGCCCTGTGCGGTCTGACGGCCCGGACCATCCAAACGGGCTTGAAGCTGTTGGGCATCCAGACGATCGAGCAGATGTAGCCGCGGACAGGGCGGTCCGGCTGCTTCGCTGCGCTACGCCATGACAGGTCCAAGGGGCCTGGAAATCGCTTGCGGAGGGGGTTCTTTCCCGCCGATACTCAAGCCCCTATGGGCAATGGCAAGCGGCAGGAAAATGAGTCCATCGCTCCTTCGCTGCAGCTGGGGACGGCCGGGCGCGGGCTATGGGGCGAATTACTCCAGCGAAAGGCCGTGGTGGCGGCGGCGATTTTCCTGATTCTCCTGGCGGCGTATCATGCCAACGTC
>JBEKZI010000062.1:0-13442 GCA_049510055.1 Phycisphaerae bacterium
GCAGAACATGGCTCAGGAGATTCTCGCCTACGCCCGGGCCAGGAACGTCACCCAGATCATCGTGGGCAAGCCCGCCCAGCCGCGCTGGCGGGACTGGTTGCACGGTTCGCTGGTTTACGAGCTGGTCCGCCAGTGCGGACCGATTGACGTCCACGTCATCAGCGGCCAGGAAGGCCCGACGCCTCGCCGCGCGATGGCCTCGCGCCCGCGAGAATTCCCCTGGAAGGCCTATCTGCTGGCGATGCTGGTTGTCGCGGCGTGTACCGCGGTGGGAGAGCTGCTGACAAAATTCGACCTGTCCAACACCGTCATGGTGTATCTGTTGGGCGTGATCGTGGTGGCGTTGCGCGGGCGGCGCGGGCCGGCGGTGCTGGCTTCGATCCTCAGCGCCACGGCCTTGAACTTCTTCTTCATTCCTCCCCTGTATACCCTGGCGCTGTCCAACACCTTGTATTGGGTCACCGTATCCGTGCTGGCGTTGACCGGCATTCTGATCAGCACCCTCATGGTCCGCATCCGCCACCAGGTCGACGCCGCCCGTCAACGTGAACTCCATACCACCACGCTCTATTCCCTGAGCCGGGAATTGGCCGGTGCGGCGACCGTTGACCAGGTCACAAACCTATCCACCCAGCACCTCGGCCGTGTGTTTGATTGCAGCGTGCTCGTCCTCCTGCCTCGTGCCGACGACCGGCGGACCGCGGAGGGCGACAGGGCCGTCGCGTTATCCTCGCCCGCCTTGGATGCACAGGACCTGGCCGTAGCCCAATGGGTGATGGAACATGCCCAATTGGCCGGTCTGGGAACCGATACGCTCCCCTCCTGCCGCTGGCTTTTTGCACCCTTGTCGATCTCGGGGAAGGCTGTGGGAGTCCTTGGCCTGCGGCCTTTGGGGCTTCGGACGTTGCCGCCGGACCAGGTGCAGTTGCTGGTCACGCTGGCTGCCCTGATCGCCGGGGCCCTCGAACGGATCAGGCTATCGGACCAGGTCCGCCACACGCAGGTCCAGGTGGAGGCCGAGAAAATGCGCAGTGCCCTGCTCAGCAGTGTTTCGCACGACCTGCGAACGCCGCTGACCGGGATCATGGGTGCGGCAGCCACCTTGTCCGAATCCGGCGACACGCTTTTGCCGCCTGTACGCAAAGAATTGCTCCAGACGATCTCGGACGAGGCCGAACGCATCAATCGCCTCGTGGGCAACCTGCTGGATATGACGCGCCTGGAGTCCGGTCAGGTGGTGCCCAGCCGGGAGTGGTTGCCCGTGGAGGAGTTGATCGGATCGGCCATGCGGCGATGCGACAAACAACTCGCCGATCACGCGGTGAAGGTAAACGTGGCCGACAATCTGCCCATGCTTCACGCCGATTCGGTGCTCATGGTGCAAGTGCTGGCCAATCTGCTGGACAACGCGGCCAAGTATTCACCCGACGGCAGCGAGATCTACATCGCGGCCAGGGCGGATGCCAAAGCGATTACGGTCTCCGTGGCCGACCGAGGCCCGGGAGTTCCTCACGATCAGCGAGAACACATTTTCGAGAAGTTCGTCCGCGGGCGCCACGTCGCATCCAAGCCAGGGGTCGGCCTTGGCTTGGCCATTTGCCGGGCCATCTTGGCCGCGCACGGCGGGCGGATATGGCTGGATGACCGATCCGGAGGCGGTGCGGTGTTCAGCTTTTCGCTGCCGCGCGAGGAAGAACCTCCTGTCAGGGAGGACCAGCCATGACCGGCGCCGAACCGCCTGCGGTGAGCAAGGTCGAACCGCTCATCTTGCTCATCGAAGATGAATTGCCCGTCCATAAGTTCCTGGGGGCGTCTTTGCCTGCCCACGGCTTTCGCCTGGTGGGGGCGGAGACCGGCAAGGAGGGTTTGGCCCGCGCCGCCGATTACAACCCCGACGTCGTGTTGCTGGACCTCGGCCTGCCCGATATGGACGGCCTGGAGGTGACACGCCGCCTACGAGAGTGGTCGGCCGTGCCGATCATCGTCCTGTCGGCCCGCGGGCAGGAAAAAGACAAGATCGCCGCCCTGGACTCCGGGGCCGACGACTACTTGACGAAACCTTTCAGCACCGGCGAACTGCTGGCCCGCATCCGCGTGGCCCTCCGCCATGTCGCCCGTTTGTCCGACAACGCCCCCCAGCCGGTCTTCGCCGTGGGCGACCTTCGGATGGACCTGGCCGGCCGGCATGTCCACGTCAGCGGCAAAGAGATACATCTGACCCCCATCGAGTATAAGCTGCTGGCCGTTCTAGTCTGCCACGCGGGAAAGGTGCTTACACATCGCCACCTCCTCAAGGAGGTTTGGGGGCCGCACCACACGCAGGACACGCACTATCTCCGCGTCCATCTGGCCCAGCTTCGTCGCAAGATCGAGCCCGACCCCACCCAGCCGCGATACCTGCTCACCGAGACCGGCGTGGGGTACCGCTTGGCCGGCGATTGACCGTTGTAAAGGACCGGAGCCCGGCACTCGTAGATAGCCACTGAGGTCGTATGGGTGCATCGCCGCTGGCGACGGCAGTTGTGTTTGCGGGCCTGTGACTGACGGGACACGGCACTTGGCCACTGAGTTGGTCAGTCGTCACATGGCGGTGACTTGTTATCGAGTGCTCAGTGACTTGCCAACCACTTATACCCCTCGTTTTTCCTCGAAAACCGCATTGTAAGTGTCGTACTAGATAGGTCTTGCAAACCACGTTTGGGACTCATAATCCATGGGTCGTAGGTTCGAATCCTACAGGGCCCATCCGCCTTCCCTCCAGGAGCTACGGCGGATCACGCCGAGCGGGCAGGTTTACGGAAGCACCTGCCGAATCCTCCGGTATTCCTCCGTCGCCGACTGGTGCTCCGGGTGGCTGGCCCAGGGTAAGCAGTATCATCCTGGCAACCGCTATGCGGTGCGAGGTTTGCGATTGCCGGAACTGTCCTCATGTGGTAATATGCCTCGGCCAAAAAACGGTTCGGTGCAGGGTAGTCCTCCGTGCGCCTTGGGCTGAGCGACTGGGTATGCGGGGTGGGTTTCTACCCCTGTGAATGTCGCCAGGCGAGCTTCAGAAAAGATGTCGTCCGGCCGACGCACCCGAAACAGGTCAGTCTTCTAAGCAGCCGACAAAAGAAACACTATGGTAACGCGTAAGAGTCTTCTGTGCTTGCTGGGCTTACTAGCAATCCTCGTCTCGTCCGGGGTATCGGTCGGTGAGGGCATCGAGGCCATCACCAAACCCAGCCAGGACGTGAAATTGGCGTTCGTCCACCCCGGACGGGTCAGCCGTGTCCTGGTCAAGGAAGGCCAGCACGTGGAGGCCGGGCAACTATTGATGGAACAGGACGATCAGGCCGAGCAGATGCAATTAAAGCAGCTCAAGGCCCAAGCCGAGGATACCACGCGGATCCGCTATGCCGCCGCCCAACTGGAACAAAAGAAGGTTTATTTCGAGCGGCTACAAAAGGTTGAGGCTACCGCGACCACACAGACTGAGATCGATCTGGCCAAGCTGGATGTGACGATCGCCGAGTTGTCCAAGGAGCTTGCGGAGTTTGAGCACTCTCAGGACGCCAAGAAGTACGAAGAGGCCAAGGACCAGCTGGATCGGATGCGGTTGGTCAGCCCCATTGCCGGCAAGGTGGAGATGATATCGCTTCAGGCCGGCGAATCGGCCGAGGCCCAGGCGCCCGTCGTGCGCGTGGTCAGCACCGATCCCTTGTGGGTGGACGTGTATGTACCCCTGGACCAGGCCGCTCATTTGACGATCGGCGAAACCGCACGCGTGGCCTCCAATCCCACCGGTCCGCCCGCCTCGAAAGGCAAGGTTATTCACATTGCCTCGGTCGCTGAAGCCGCCAGCAACACACTGCTGGTGCGGCTGGAGGTGCCCAATCCCTCCGCCCAGCCGGCCGGGGAGCGCGTGTACATCATCTTTCCATCGGTGGCGGGCGGCGACAGCCCGCGGGAACAGCCGACAAGTCAACCGGCGACGCCACCCCCTCTGAAACAGGATAGAAAGGATAGGATCTAGCCATGGCGAAGAACGCAGCTCACGCGGACGAAAGCAAAATCGAAAAACCCGTCGAAAAACCCATCGAGGAACAGGCCAGAGAACAGACCGGCCAACAGCAAATACGCCTCCGCATGGACGAGCGGGAGATGAAAACCATCTACGCCAACGCCTTCCGCACCAACGGCACGGCCGAGGAAATCATGCTGGATTTCGGCATCAATTCTACTCCCCCAGCCGCTCAGCGGAATCAACCGGAGATTTTGTTCCAGATTTCCGACCGGATCGTGATGAACTATTACTCGGCCAAGCGGCTGGCCATCACGCTCAGCCAACTTATCCGCCGCCATGAGGAACAGTTTGGGGTGCTGGAACTGGACGTGAACAAGCGACGCCGAACCGCTAAGTAGGCCGTAGAAACGGCCTGGGTAGGGCTGATACCGGTGGATAGTCAAAGCACTTCGCAGCCCGGCCTGCACGGCCGCGAGCCTTCAACAGGCGAACTGGTGGACCGCCTCAGTCGCTTCGACGGCCCGCCGGAGCATTTCCTGCTCACGCTCCTGGCCGTGCAGTGCCACATCGCTTCAGCCTCGGGCGGGGTGATCTTTCGCAGCAGTAAAGAAGGATCGCCGGAGGTGCTGGCCGTCTATCCTCCCCTGGCCGCCGGCGCTACGGCGCCGGTGTGGTTGGCGCATGCGGTGGAGTCAGCCCCCGCGGTCCTGGCCAAGGGCGCCACGACCGTCAAGACGCTCCAGGCGGCGGACGACCTCTACGGCGTCCCCGCCCAACAGTGGCTCATCATGGTGCCGCTGCGAAACGAACAGAGAGTGCGGGGATTGGCGGCGTTTGTGGTCGCCACCAGCGATCCGTCGGTCGTGGAGATCAGCAAAGAGCGATTGGAACTGACCATCAGCCTGCTGAGCCTCTACGAGATGCGCCTCACCATCCAGCAGCGTGCGATGGACCTCCGCCGTCTCCGCTTGGCGATGGAGACGCTGGCCGCTGTGGATGAACACGACCGTTTCACCGGATCCGCCATGGCCTTCTGCAACGAACTGGCGAGCCGATGGTCCTGTCAGCGCGTGGGCCTGGGCTTCCTCAAAGGCCGCTACGTGCAGTTGGCGGCCCTCAGCCACACCGAAAAGATCAACCGAAAGATGAAGCTGGTCCAGGACATTGAGTCGGCGATGGAGGAATGCCTGGACCAGAATCTGGAGATTCTCCACCCCGCCGATGCCCAGGCCACGTACATCAGCCGGGCCACGACGGAGCTGTCCAACCGGCAAGGCCCCGCCGCGATCGTCTCGCTGCCGCTGCGGCGGAAAGGCGAGCCGGTGGCCGTGGCCACGCTGGAACGTCAGGCGGATGAGCCCTTCGGCGCAGACGAGCTGGAGGCTTTACGCCTCACGTGCGATCTGTGCACGGCGCGGCTGGTGAACCTGTACGAGCACGGCCGCTGGTTCGGGGTCACGCTGGCCGCTAAAACCCGCCGAGGTCTGGCCACCCTGCTGGGTCCCAAACATACCTGGGTCAAGGCCGCTGCCGTAGCGGTCTTTGTCGTCCTCGTATTCCTGGTGTTTGCGCGGGGCGACTACCAGGCTGAGGCGCCATGCGTCATCGAGGCCATCCACAAGCAGGTGGTCCCCGCCCCCTTCGACGGGTTCCTCAAGAGCGCCTCGGTCCGCCCGCCCGATCGCGTGCAGGAAAACAGCGTCCTGGGCGAACTGGACACCGCCGAGCTGCGTCTTGACCTGTCCGCCGCCAAGGCGGAGCAGGCCGGCTACCTCAGGCAGGTCACGGCCGCCATGCGCGACGCCTCGGTCACGCGAGACCCCAGCAAGTTCGCCGAATCTCAGATCGCCCAGGCCAGTGCCGACGCCCTGGCCGAGAAGATCAAGGTCCTGGAGCACCACATCGCCCAGGCCCGCCTGACCTCTCCCATCAACGGCATCGTCGTCGTCGGCGACCTGGAGCGGCAGATCGGGGCCCCCGTCAAGACCGGCGACGTGCTCTTCGAGATCGCGCAACTGGAATCGTTGCGGGCTGAGTTGTCCGTGCCGGAGGACCAGATTGCCGACATCCGCGAGGGTCAGACGGGCCAGCTCGCCACGGTCAGCCACCCCGACCAGCGTCTGGACTTTATCGTCGAACGGATCAATCCCGTGGCCGAGATGGCCAAGCAGAAGAACGTCTTCAAAGTCCGCGTGCGCTTCACCGGCGTAGACCTGGCCGGCCGACACGATTGGCTACGGCCGGGGATGGAAGGCATGGCCCACGTTCAGATCGGCAAGCGTCCCTACGTCTGGCTGTGGACGCACCGACTGGTCAACTGGGTGCGGATGCGGCTGTGGCTGTAGCGAGGCGGTAAGCATGCCCGTCGATCGTCCAACATTCAGCGAATCGTGGTATCGCGTCGCTCCGTTGCGTCCGCGGCTGCGGCCGACGGTTCAAGTGCACCGTCAGCACTTCCGCGGCCAAATGTGGCACGTCCTCCAGGACCCCTCCAGCAACCAGTTCTCGCGCCTCAGCGACAGCGCCTATCGCTTCGTGGCCCTGTTGGACGGAAAGCGAACGGTCGCCGACGCCTGGAAGGTCTGCAATGAGCACCTGGGCGACGCCGCGCCCACGCAGGGCGAGGCCATCCAGCTCCTGGGCCAACTTTACACGTCCAACCTCCTGCTGGCCGATCTGCCCCCCGACGCCGAAGGCTTGTTCCGCCGATACCGGCAGCGCCGCGCGCGCGAGGTGCAGAGCTATCTGATGAATCTCCTGTTCATTCGCATCCCCCTGCTGGACCCCGACCACTTTCTGGACCGCTGGGTCGGCGTGTTCGGGCGGGTGTTCAGCTGGGTCGGCCTGGCGGCCTGGGTGGTCCTGTTGGGGCTGGGTCTCCACGCGCTGACCGGCAGGTGGGGAGAGCTTGGAAACCGGGCCTCGGCCGTGCTGGATGTCACGAACCTGCCGCTGCTGTACGCCTGCCTGGTGGTGGTGAAAGTGATCCACGAGTTCGGCCACGCCTTCGCATGCAAGCGCTTCGGCCGGCTGGACGGCAGCGGAGGAGAAGTTCACGTGATGGGCGTGATGTTCCTGATCTTCACCCCTATCCCTTACGTGGACGCCTCCAGCGCCTGGGCCTTTCGCAATAAGTGGCACCGCACCGTCGTGGGCGCCGCGGGCATGATGGTGGAATTGGCCATCGCGTCCGTGGCCGCCATGGTCTGGGCCAACACGGCCGCGGGCCATCCGGTCAACGCGATCGCCTACAACATCATCTTTATCACCAGCGTCTCCTCGCTGCTGTTCAACGGCAACCCGCTGCTGCGGTACGACGGCTACTACATCCTCTCGGACCTGATCGAGATCCCCAACCTCGCCCAGCGTTCCAGGGAGTATCTGTATTACCTCGTGCGACGGTACGGCTGGTCGATCAAGCGGGCTCGCAACCCGGCGAACACCCGCGGCGAGAAGGCGTGGTTTGTCTTTTACAGCATCGCGTCCACGATTTACCGCGTCTACATCGCGATACGCATTCTGCTGTTCGTGGCCGACAAGTTGTTCTTCGTCGGGGTCGTGATGGCCGTATCGGGCCTGGCGGGCTGGGTCCTGGTGCCGCTGACCCGCTTCGCCCGTTACCTGGCCACCAGCGGGGAGCTGCTCCGCGTGCGGAGTCGAGCGATCCTCAGTACGGCGGCTACCGCCGTGATCCTGGTCGCCGCGGTGGGGCTGATGCCGGTGCCCAACCGCTTCCGCCTGGAAGGCGTGGTCGAACCGGCGGCCTTGGCCATCGTCCACGCCGGCGCCGACGGATTCATTCAGGAGGGCTTGCCCTCCGGCTCGGCGGTCAGCCCCAACGGTCCGCCGCTGGCCAAGGCCACCAACATCGAGCTGGAATCGCACCTGGGCGAATTGGAGGCCCGCCGGCGCGGCCTGGAGGCCCGCCGGCATGAGGCGATCCCGAAAGACCCCGCCACGGCCCAGGCCTACGCCGAGCAAGTCGCGGCCACGGAAGAGCAGATCGCCCGTGCCCGCCAGCAGCTGGCCGACCTGGAAACCCGCGCCCCCTTTGCGGGATTGTGGGTCTCCCCTCAGATCGACCAGGCGCGGGGCACCTACGTAAAGCGCGGAGACCGCCTGGGCATGGTGATCAGCGAGAATCGCATGATCATCCGCGCGGTCGCCACTCAGGCAGAGGCCAACATCCTGGGACCGGTAATGGCGCACCGGGAGCTCCGCGGCGTGGACATCCGCGTCCGGGGGCGGCCAGACCTGCAACTGGCCGGACACATCCAGCAAGTCCTACTCACCGGGCAGGAGCAACTGCCGTCGGAATCCATGGGCATCTTTGCCGGCGGGGGCATCCTGACCGATGATCCCCAAGGCACCAAGGCCGCCGAGCGTCTCTTTGAGGTCCGTATCGCTCCCGATGCGGATTCGTCCATTCGTTTGCTGGCCGGACAGCGTGTGGTGGTCCGAGTCCGTCTGGCCGACAAACCTCTGGCCGCCCAGACCTGGCGGGCCATCCTGCAATTGATCCAGAAGAGGTTCCATGTCTGACGTGACCAGCATGCCCAGCACAACCTGGAGAATGCTCGCCCAGCGCACCGCGGGGACCGAGCTTCCGCGCGGCCTGGACGCCGCATGGGACGCCGCCGTGGCCGTCGTCCAGCACGTCCGCCCGCGGCGGAAAGGCCTGCTCCGCAAGGCCGAGGAGGTCGTGTCCTGGGAGAAGCCCTTCGCGAAGATGACCGATGCGGCTTTGCGTGACGTGGCGGCGGCGATGCGGGAGCCGTTTCGCCGCGGACGCCAGACGCCCGCCGACCTGGCGCGGGCCTTCGCGATCGTCCGCGAGGTGGCCTTTCGGCAGCTGGGCGAGAGGCCCTTTCTCACCCAGGTAGCCGGGGCGTTGGGCCTGGAGGCCGGCTGCGTCGTGGAGATGGCCACCGGGGAGGGCAAGACGCTCACCGCCACCCTGCCCGCCACGATCGCGGGATGGCGCGGCCGGGGCTGCCACGTGATTACCGTCAACGACTACCTGGCCCGGCGCGACGCGGAATGGATGGGCAAAATTTACAAATTCTGCGGGTTGAGCGTGGCCCACATTGAGCAGGGCATGGAGCCCGCCCAACGCCGCGCCGCCTACCAGGCCGACATCACCTACTGCACGAACAAGGAAGTTGCGGCCGACTTCCTTCGCGATCGGCTGGCCCTGGGGCGCCTGACCGGGCTGCCGGCAGTGCTGCTGGCCCGCATCGCCGAGGGCGCCGGCAGCGGTACGGATCGGCTGGTTCAGCGCGGACTGTATTGTGCGATCGTGGATGAGGCCGACTCGGTGCTCATCGACGAGGCGGTGACTCCTCTGATCATCTCAGGCCCCGCTCCAAATCCCGAGCAAGTGGAAGCCTTCCACCAGGCCGTCGAGCTGGCGAAGCAGTTGGACAGCCGCCACGACTATCGGTCCGATCCCCGGTTTCATGAAGTGGAACTCACCGAGGCGGGCAAAAATCACCTGACCGAGCTGGCCGAGGAGTTGGGGGGCCTGTTCGCCGGTCCCAGGCGCAGGGAGGAATTGGTCGTCCAGGCCCTGACCGCGCAGGAGTTCTACCAGCGCGACAAGCAGTACGTTGTCGCCGACGATAAGATCGTGATCGTGGACGAATTCACCGGCCGGCTGATGCCCGACCGCGAGTGGCGCGACGGACTGCACCAGGCCGTAGAGGCCAAGGAGACCCTGGAGGTGAATTCTCCCAAGGACACCTATGCCCGTGTCAGCTTCCAGCGGTTCTTCCGCTTGTACAAAAAGCTGGCTGGCATGACCGGCACGGCCGCGGAGGGCTGGCGGGAGTTCTGGCAGATTTACCATATGCCCGTCGTCATCATTCCGACCCACCGGCCCTGCATCCGCCGCATCTTGCCCGACCGCGCCTTCGCCACCGAACAGCAAAAGTGGCAGGCCGTCACGGAGGAAATTAACGCCATTCATCGCACCGGCCGGCCCATCCTCGTCGGTACGCGAAGCGTGCGGGCCAGCGAAATGCTCAGTGGGATGCTCGGCGAACGCGGGCTGGAGCACCAGGTGCTCAACGCCGTCCGCCACGCTGAAGAGGCCCAAATCGTCGCCGGCGCGGGACAGGCCGGCCGCATCACGGTGGCGACCAACATGGCCGGGCGAGGTACGGACATCCGGCTTGGCCGCGGCGTGGCTGAGTTGGGTGGCTTGCACGTGCTAGCCACCGAGCGTCATGAGGCCGGTCGGGTCGACCGCCAACTCTTTGGCCGCTCAGCTCGCCAAGGCGACCCCGGCATCGCCCAAGCGATGGTCAGCCTGGAAGACGAGCTCGTCCGTCGCCATGCCCCCATCCTGTCTGCGTGGTGGCGCCGTCGCCGCGGGAGCAGCATTGGAGAGGTCACCTCCGTCTGGACCGCACGGCTGTTCGACCACGCCCAGAGACGGGCCGAGCGGCTGGCCCTGCACCACCGCAAGGCCGTGCTTCAAACCGATGATTGGCTGGATCAGTACCTAGGTTTTGCGGGGCCGGAAAAGTAACGACGGTTTTCCCCGGCAGGCTGATGAGAACGTCGCGGTCCGGCCGGTTGAAAAATTCGCGGAGGTTGTCCCAAGCGGTCCCTATCGCTAGGACCGGAGGATGTTTAGCACTCAAGGAGCAAGCGGCATTAGCCCGACATACCTTACCATGAGGAATGGCCTAGCCATTACCGCTTGCGCCATCGGTGTCGCGATACTGCTGGCCGGTTGTGTCTGGCCAGGCCAGGCCGACTCGGCCATTCTCAATCGCTACCAGAAGGCGATGACGGATCGCTCACCTCAGCAGCGCCTCGGCGAGCAAGGTTTGGATTCACTCAAACCCACCCCCGGCACGACGGGTCCGGAGCTGAAGGTCACCCACGATCCCGCCACCGGCAGATCCCAGGTCCGGTTGCCGTTGGAGGAGGTCATCGTCCGCGCCCTGGCCAATAGCGTGGACATTCGCGTGGCGAGCTTCAATCCACCGATCGCCCGCCAGGAACTCATCAAAGAGGATGCGGCTTTCGACTACATTGTGTTCGGCGGTTATCAATACCAGAGCCAGAATCAACAGGTACCCAATCCCCTGCTCGAACTGGAGCAATTCCACTCCTGGACCTACGAGATGGGCATCAAGCAAAAGACGATCACCGGCGCTGAATGGTCGCTGGCCTACAACCTCAACAGGACCCGACAGCCCGCCGACATTTACCCCCAGATGTCGGAGTATTTTGCGACGGCCACCCTGGGGGTGACCCAACCCCTCCTGCGAGACGCCTGGCCCGAAGTGAACCTCGCGAAGGTCAACCTCGCCAAAGTCAACGAGAAGACCTCCAACGAGGTTTTTCGCCAAAAGGTCGAGGAGATCGTCACCCAGGTCATCGGGACCTACTGGGCGCTGGTCCAGGCGCGGATCAGCTTAGCCATTGAACAGAACCTGCTGGACATCACCGTCGCCACGTTGAATCGCGTCAAGGCCCGCGCGGAATTGGACGCCACGGCCGTGGAGATCAAACAGGCGGAAGCGGCGGTGGAGTCGCGGCGCGCCCAACTGATCCTGGCCCAAAAGACCATCCTGGACGTTCAAGACGCCCTGTCTCGCCTGATGGCCGACGATCAGATTAATTTGATCAGCAACGTCGAGATGATCCCCACGACCGATCCGGTCACCGTCGAGATCAAGATAGACGTCGTCGACAGGCTGATCACGGCGCTGAAGTATAACCCCAACCTCACCCAGGTTCGCCTGGCCGTGGAGGCGGCGGACATCAACGTGATGGTCGCGTTCAACCAGACGCTGCCGCGCCTGGATCTGACGGCGAGCACGACCTTCCAGGGTTTTGACAGCACCGGCCACCAAGCCAACAAAAACCTCTCCTCGGCTGATCACGGCAGCTACACCGTGGGTCTGGAGGCCGAATACCCCCTGGGCAACCGCGCCGCCGAGGCGGAACTCCGCCACCAAAAACTCGCCAGGCTCCAAACCCTCACGAACCTCCAGAACGCGGCCGATCTGGTGACCCAGGACGTCCGAGATACAGCCCGCCAGGTGCAGACAAGCTATCAGGAAATGCTCGCCCAGCGGGCCTCGGTGGCGGCGGCGGCGATGCAGTTGCGGGCCCTGGAAGATACCGAAAAGATCCGCGGCCGGCTGACTCCGGAATTCCTCCAGGTCAAACTCCAGGCCCAAGAGTCGCTTTCCCAGGCCCAACATGCGGAACTGCAAGCCCTGATCAACTACAACATCGCCTTGGCCGACCTGAACCGTGTCACGGGCACGACCCTCCAGGTGCAGAACGTCCGTATCGCCCTGCCGGCAGCTATCGATATGGCTCCGAGTCCCCTCGTGCCGACATCCTCTTCCGCGCCGAGTAGCGCCCCCGTAACCATCCTGGACACGTACCGGCAAGTCTGGACGAGGAGCGGTCTCGCCAGTCAGCCGGGGAACGAATGACGCATTTCTTCTTGGCCGTCGCTTCGTTCATCGACCCACTTCGCAATCCCTCAAGGTCCATCGAGACCTACGTGAAGCCTAACGAATGGCTGATAGAAAATTAGATGTTGGCGGTCTTCCCTCACGGTAGTATATACGCCGGCTTGAAGCCCGAGGGGTAACGCATGGATGCGCGTCGCGCGATGATGACGGCGTGTTACCTGATGGCAGGGACCCTCTGGGTCGGATGTACCTCGTCGGACCCGCAATCATTCGCCGATTTTGAGCGGTCAAATCAAGGCCGCGGGGAACCCCAGTTGCATCGCACCTCCACCCCCGCAAGCCGGCCCGCCGCCGAGCGGCCGGCGCCGCCGGCCCTGCCCACGCTGACCGAAACCTCCGCCCTGTCGGACTACCTCACCTACGCCTCCCTGAACAATCCCGGCCTGGAGGCGGCGTTCCATCGCTGGCAGGCGGCCGAGCAGCAGGTCACGCTGATGCAGTCGCTGCCGGACCCGCAGCTGAAGTACCGCTACTTTGCCCCCAAGATGGGCGCCGGCGCCGACATGGCGCTGCGCCAAAGCCTGGGGGTCGAGCAGACAATCCCCTGGCCGGGCAAATTGATCACCGGGACCCAGATGGCCCAGCAGGAGGCGGCGGCGGAGTTCCAGCGTTTCCAGGCCGAGCGGGTCAAGCTGTTCGGGGAGGTCAAGCAGGCCTACTATGAATACTACTACCTCGGCCGGGCCATCGCGGTCACCGAGGAGAACTGCCGGCTGATGGAGTTCGTCGTGGGCGTCGCCCGCTCGCGATACACCGCGGCGGCCAGTTCGAACGCCGACGTCCTCCGCGCCGACGTGGAGATGGGCAAGCTCCAGAACGATCTGGCCTCGCTGCGGGACATGCGCTCGACCCGAGCGGCCAGACTCAACGTGGCGTTGAACAGGCCCGTGGACGCCCCCCTGCCCATCCCCCAGCGGGTCGAGGCCGCC
>JBEKZI010000063.1:0-12947 GCA_049510055.1 Phycisphaerae bacterium
CATGATCACCGACCGGATGCTGAGGATGTTCAAGAGGCGTGAGGGAGACAAGTGACCATGACCTCCCTTGTCGCCAACGTGACAGGTTTGCTGGCTACCGCCCAATCCTCTGCCGGCGAGACCCGCTGGTTCGTCTCGATGACCTACATCGTGGCGGCGGTCTGCTTCATCATGGCCCTGAAGTGGCTCAACACCCCCAAGACCGCCCGCCACGGCGTCTGGATCGGCGAATTCGGCATGCTGCTGGCCATCGTCGGCACGCTGGTCAGCCACCAGATCATCAACTACACCTGGGTGTTCATCGCCTTCGGCATGGGAGCAGCCATCGGCGTGCCCCTGGCGGTCTTCATGCCGATGACCGCGGTGCCGCAGCGAACCGCCCTGTCGCACGCCTTCGGCTCCATCGCCGCGGCGCTGGTCGGCTCGGCCCACTACCTGCTGTCCAAGCCGAACATCGGCCGGTTCGACATGGTCGCCCTGGTGATGGAAATGCTCCTGGGCTTTTTGACATTCACCGGAAGCATGATGGCCTTCGGCAAGCTCCAGGAGATCCTGCCGACGCGGCCGATTACCTACAAGCACCAGAACGTCATTAACCTTTCCATCCTGGGCGCGGCGGTGGCGATCGGGATCGTCCTGGTCATCGTCCCCGGCGCGGTCTGGCTGTTCCCGATCTTCGTCATCCTGGCGCTGCTGTTCGGCGTGCTGCTGATCATTCCCATCGGCGGGGCGGACATGCCGACGGTCATCGCGCTGTTGAACTCCTACGCCGGCCTGTCGGCGGCGATGATGGGCTTCGTGTTGAACAATAAGATGCTGATTGTGGCCGGGGCGCTGGACGGGTCGTCCGGCTTCATCCTGTCGGTGATCATGTGCAAGGCGATGAACCGCTCGTTCACCAACGTGCTGTTCGGGGCGTTCGGGGCGGTGTCGGAAAAGGCTGCCAAGGGAGACGACCTCTACGCGGGCAAGGTCAAGTCGGCCACGGCGGAGGAGATCGCGGCATTACTGGCCGACGCCCGCCGCGTGGTCATCGTGCCGGGTTACGGAATGGCCGTCGCCCAGGCGCAGCACGCCGTCCATGACCTGGCCAGCCTGCTGGAGCAGCGGGGGGCCGAGGTCGAGTTCGCCATTCACCCCGTCGCCGGCCGGATGCCCGGACACATGAACGTCCTGCTGGCCGAGGCCGACGTGCCGTACGACAAGCTCAAGGAAATGGACGAGATCAATCCGACGTTCCCGCAGACCGACGTGGCCATCGTCATCGGCGCCAACGACGTCGTCAACCCGTTGGCCCGCACCGACCCCACCAGCCCCATCGCCGGCATGCCGATTCTGGAGGTGGGCAAGGCCCGCACGGTCGTGGTCATCAAGCGATCCTTAAGCCCCGGCTTTGCCGGCATCCCCAATCCCCTGTTCGCCGCCGACAACACGCTGATGTTCTTCAATGACGGCAAGAAGGCTGTCATGGAACTCATCGCCGCGCTGAAGAACGTCTGAAAGCAACTGCGGCGAAATGAAAATGATGAGATTCTCGCCGGTCAGAGCCGCACGGCCTGGAGCAATTGCGTGACATGGCCCATCTCTTCGCGCAGAACGGCCTCCACGGCGGACTGGTCCTGGGGGCGCAGGACGCGCTTGACCCCTTCGTAAAAAATTAGGGTCTCTTTTTCCAGGCCGATGGCCGTCAGCAGGATGTCCTGCGGCGAATCCTTGGCCCGCAGGAGATCCGCGGGGGTGGTGCGGACGTCGAAGAACTTGCCGGCCAGCAGCTCCCGAAGATACGCCGCCGTTTCCGACTTGGGGTCCAGTTCGAGACCGCCGGTTTGAGGGCCCAGCTCTTTCCGCATCTTGGCGAAGATCCGCTCGTGGTTGGCCTCCATGTCAGCCAGCCGCAAGAGCAATTGGGCCGTCCGGTCGTCCCGGACGTAGGCCGCCGCCATTCGATAAAAGTCCGCTCCGTTATGCTCGATCCGCTCAGCCATCTGGAGCAGGTAGTCGGCGTTGATCTGTGTGTTCACGGGACTTTTTCTCCTATGTCTCCTATGCCTTGTCCGCATTCAATTCTAGCCAGATAGGCGATTCGTTGTCGAATCTTGTTCTTACCCCGCCGGCGTCGGCCAGGGGCCGCAGGCGGTTGACGGCCGCGTTGGAAGCTGATAGTCTCGTAAGTCTTGTGGACGTCGAAAGTCCGAAGGTTTTGCTGCGACAAGATCATAGGTATTGCATTAGCGAGAGGTGACCATGAGCGGCTTGAAGATTCGTCAGGATGCGTGCGAGCTGGACTTCCTTTCTCTGGGAGCGGTGGTTCATCGGCTGGATCCCGGAGTGATTCCTTTCCGCAAGGCCAGGTCGGTCGATATTCACGTCTCCGGCGGGGAGTACAACGTCGCCGCGGGGCTTTCGGACTGTTTTCGGCTGCGGACCGGCATCGCCACCGCCATGGTCAATTACGGCATCGGCGAGCTGGTGCAGAACCGGATACGCGAAACGGGCGTCACGCCATTCTACAAGTGGTTCGAGCACGACGGCGTGCGGGGCCCGAACATCGCCACGGTGTACAGCGACCGCGGCCAGGGCATGCGTCCGCCGGTGGTGTTCTACAACCGCTGCAACGAGGCCGGCGCATTGCTTAAACCGGGAGACTTTGACTGGGCGAGCATTTTTTCCAAGGGCGTCCGGTGGTTCCATTCCGGCGGCATCTTCGCCGCGCTGTCCGAGACGACCTCCGGGCTGATCCTGGAGGGCATGCAGGCCGCCAAGAAGTCCGGGGCGATCAACTCCTTCGACCTGAACTACCGGGCCAAGCTATGGGCGCCCATCGGCGGCCTTCCGCGCGCCCAGAAGGTCTTGCGGCAGATCGCCGGCACCGTCGATGCCCTCATCGGCAACGAGGAGGACTTGCAGAAGGGCCTGGGCATCACCGGTCCGGAGGTGGCCGCCAAGTCGAAGCTCGACCCGGAGGTGTTCTTCCAGATGATCGAGGCGGTGGTCAAGCAGTTCCCCAACGTCAAGATGGTGGCCACCACGCTGCGGGAGGTGCACTCGAGCAATCGCCACGACTGGGCGACCGTGCTGTGGCTCGACGGCCAGCGCTATGTGACTCCCATACTCCACCTGGACGTCCTGGACCGCATCGGCGGGGGCGACGGCTTCGCCGCCGGCCTTATCTATGGCCTGATTGCCGGAAGAAAGCCCGAGGAGGCCCTGCGTCTGGGCTGGGCCCACGGGGCGTTGCTCACCAGCTTCCCCGGCGACGTCACCATGGCCAAGCTGGAAGAGGTCGAGGCACTGGCCAAGGGCGGTTCCGCCCGCGTCCAGCGGTAACGCGGCTTGAAAACAGTTTATTCCTAGCGCGCGGTGGGGCCTGCCTGCCGGCGGCAGGCTCCGGCCTCGCCGCACTTGCTTTGGTAGGGTCTACGCTTCGCCTGTTTCTTCGCCGAACGTGGTGGCGGGAGTGGACGGCAGGGCGAGCCGTTTGACCACCGCGCGGCGCCATCGCCCGGAGAGGTAATATCCCAGGCTGCACAGCATCGAGACGCCGAAGCTCATCGCGATGGCGTACCAAACGCCGTTGATGCTCCCCAGCCGCCGCGACAGCCAGTAGGCCACCGGCACGCGCACCACCCACAGGCTCACCAGCGAGATTATCGTCGTCACCAGCGTGTGCCCGGAGCCGTTGATGATGCCGTTGCTGACGAACATGAAGGCAAAGAGCACGTAGCAGGCCCCGACGATCCGAAGGTAGTCGGTGCCCAGCCCGATCACCGAGGCGTCGGGGGTGAAGATCCGCAGCAGCACGCGCGGCAGGGTCACCGCCAACAGCGACGCAGCGAGCGTGAAGCCTCCGCTGAAGAGGCAGCCCCACAGAAAGATCCGCCAGACGCGGTCGTAACGGACGGCGCCGATGTTCTGGCCGGCCAGCGTCGAGACGGCCATGCTGATGGTCAACGCCGGCATGAAGGCCAACTGGTCCACGCGCGAGGCGGCGCCGAAGGCGGCGGTGGCGTTCTCGCCGAAGCCGTTGACGATGCCGGTGACGAACACCATGCCCACGGAGACCAGCGACTGCTGGACGGCCGAGGGGGCGCCGATGCGGAATGTCAGCCACGCCGTGGGCCAGTGGAAGCCCCTCAGCTTCACCCGCGGCGCCACGGGGTTGTCTTTGGCCCGCAGCATCGCCACCAGCGCCGACAGGGCCAGGGTTTGAGCGATCACTGTCGCCCAGGCCGTGCCGTTCAGCCCCAACGCCGGGGCGCCCAGCCAGCCGAACATCAGCACGGGGTCCAGCACGGCCGTCAGTACGACCGCGGCCGTCTGAAAGTACAGCGGCGTGGTGGAGTCGCCGATGCCCTGCAACATGTTGCGCGTCAGGAACAGGCCGAAACCCAGCGGCAGCGAAAGCAGGAAAATCCGCAGGTACGCCTCGGACAGCGGCAGGACGTCCGAAGGCGTGTTCATCGCGCGGAGAATCTGCGGCGTGAACAGCTCCCCAGCCAGCAACAGGACCAGACTTAGCAGGCCGATCACGACCGTCGAATTACCGACGACGCGACGGATGGCGGCCGTGTCGCGGGCGCCGTAGTGCTGCGAGATGAGAATGTTGGTCGCCATCGTCAATCCCGCGGCCACGGCCACCAGGACGAACACGACGGGGAAGCTCACGGTCACAGCCGCCAGGGCCCGCTTGCCCAAAAACTGTCCCACCCAGATGGCATTGATGAAACTGTAGGCCGTCTGGAGCGCGCTTCCGGCGAGCATCGGCAGCGAAAAGGCCACCAGGTGGCGCGGGATGCTTCCGGTGGTCAAATCCCGCCCAAACCCCAGGGCAGGGGCGGCCGGGGGCGTGTTTACGTTCTGGTCCGTCATGGTCGTTTTTTTGTCAGTACGACTATCAGCACAAAAATAGGGGCCACCTATACGGACGGTATGCCCCGTGATGACATAAACCACGAATTAAACCGCGCGGGCGAGGATTTCACAACAGGCGGGAATCATTGCCTGACCGCCTCAGAACTTCAGCCCCAAGGCGTTGCACAGGAACTTCATGAAGGGCGTGGAGGCGGCGTAGCAGGCCGCCACGCGACCGACGACGTCCGGGCGGTACAGTTCCTTTATCCCCAAGTCGCACAGGCCGAGAAACTCCGTTCGTTTGATGTCCTCGATGAGCGGGTGGCCGGGATCAAAGCCCCGCGGCGGGCGCTTCAGGGAGTCGCCGATGATCTGCCAGACGGCCTGGAAGCCGGCATCGTCGCGTGCGGCGAGCCACGGCCGGGGGGATTCGACGAGGCACTGGCGGATTTTTTGAAGCGTCGAGCCGTCCGGTTTCCACAGGCCCACCGCCAGCCAGAACTCGCCGGGTTCGATGTGCATCCAGAAGCCCGGCGCGTGGGCGTCCAGGCCGCGTTCGTGGCGGAAATGGATGCCGACGTTGGTCTTGTAGGGCAGCTTGCTGCCGGTGAACCGCGTGTCGCGATACGGCCTCATCATCGAGCCGCCGACCTTGGAGTCGCTGACGAAGATGTGCGGGGAGACGGCCTCGATCTTGGGAGCGATGGCGCGGATGAAGGCCAGCGTGGGCTCGCGGACCTCGGCCTCGTAGCGGGTCTTATTCCGCTGGAACCAGGAGCGGTTGTTGTGCCGCTTCAGTTGGCCCAGGAACCGGACCAGGCTTTCGTCGAACCCTTGGAAACTCATTCGTCGATCTCCGCGACGTTCCATTCTAGCGGGCCGGCGCCACGTGAGCCAAGCGGTCGTGGTGGGGGGCGCCCGGACTCTGGAAGAAAAAAAGCGGGCAGGCCCGAAGACCTGCCCGCGCGGTATCGTTAAACGGCGGTCAGCGATGTTCGCCTCCGTCGCGTTCTCCGCCGCCGTCACGGTATCCGTCGCTTCCGCCGACGTGTCCGCTGTCCTCGGCATGCGGAGGCGGCGCCGGCGGCCGGCTGATCTCGGGATGGGCGGCTCCCGCCGGCGGTTGTGGAGAGGTCGGACCGACGCGGCGGTGCTCCTCGGATATCACCGGGCCGGTGGGGCTCCCCATGTGCTCCATGCGATAGTGCTCTTCATAAATCACCGGGCCGGTGGGACTTCCGGAGTGGCCGAGGCGATTGTGCTCCTCGAAGAACGTCGGACCGTGCAAACCGGGCTGCTGGCCGTATTGATGATGCTCCTCAAAATAGAGATGCGGCCCGTGATCGAAACCGCCCTCGCCGCCGTGCCCGAAGAACAGCGGCGGATGCTCGTGACGCTCGCGATCCCCATGGTGGAAGAAAAACAGCCCGAACGGCAGATAGTAGGTGTAGGGGTAGTAGGAGTAGGCGGGGTAATTGTAATACCCGTAAGGGTAAGGAGATACGTCGGAGGGGTAGTTGTAATAATTTTGAGGCGCGTAGTAGTAATACTCGTAGGGTTGGCCGGCTTGTGGGCTGTAGTACTGTGGTTCCTGCGGGGCGGCCATGCCGGTCGGCTGGTTGGCGGGCTGGCTGGCGGCCGAGGAGGCCTCAAAGGCGGTAGTGGCTTCCTGGTAGCCGGCCATGTAGGCCGGTTGGCCGCTGTGGTTCCGCAGCACGATGACGTCCTGGGTGATGGAAGCCGGCAGCGACGAGGGGTTGGTCTGGTGCTCATACCATGCGACGAACTGGCCGGCCACGTGAAGCGCGAACAGGTCGTTGGGATCGTTGTTGAGGGCGCGGACCGCGTCGTCGAAGGCCTCGGGCATTTTGCCTTGCCGGGCCTGGCCAAAGCCGACCACGGCCCAGCCCGTGCCGTTGTTGGGGTCCAGCTTCACGAGCACTTCGGCCGGCTTGTCCAGCGCGTCCACCATGCCGAAGTCCAGCATCCGCTTGATGTAGGTGTCGTAGACCTGGGGGTCCTTATCGTTGATGTTGATCGCGACCGCGTAGGCTTGGATCGCCTCCGACGGATTGGTTGCCGCCTTGATGGCCTGGATCTTCTCGGCCAAGGGATCGGTCTTACTCGGCGTGGCCGCGGCACTAGTCGCCAGGCCCATCGCCAGCGTCAGCAAGAGGGTCGGTAGTTTGTATCGCATGGGTTGCCTTTCTTTTCTCCGGAGCGTTGGCCGGCCGCGGGGGCGAGCCACAGGACCGCGCCTCTCTGCGTCCGTAGCCGTCTTGAGTGGATCACCTTACGGCGTTTTGACGTTGCACGCCGCGCAGTGCTTGCCGGCGGCGACGCCGATCAGGAAGATGACGACGATGGCGACGACGTGGATGATCCACCATCCCCAGTTGAGGAACTGGATCGGCGCGGGCACAATGACGCTGAGCAGTTCGTTCATGGTCTGTCCTTTCGGTTCTCCGTGCGATTCCTCCCGGCATACGGCCCTTGCCGGGTGTAGAATAACACATCAGCAAATTATAGGCCCGCCGGATGGGCCGCGGCAGCAGCCGGACCGCCGGTGCCGCCCTCTAAGGAGAATGAGCCATGGCCCTGGGCAAGTTGCATCTTCTGGTGCTGCACTTTCCGATCGCGCTGGTCTTGGCAGCCGCCTTGGCCGATGTCCTGTGGCTGTGGCGGCGCAAGACGTTTTTCGGGGAGGCCGGCTTCTATTGTCTGCTGGTGGGGGCGATCTCCGCCGTGCCCACGATGGCTGCCGGGCTGATGCTGATCAGCACCATGAGCTTGAGCGGGCAAATCGCCCAACTGGGCGAGGTGCACGAGTCCTTGGGCATTATCACCACGACGGTGGTCCTTCTGACCGCCGGCCTGCGGGTGGCCCTGCGGAACCGCCTGTCGGGCCTGTGGGGATGGGCCTATGGCGTGCTGATGCTGGCCTCGGTCGTTCTGATCACGCTGACCGGGCACTACGGCGGGCTGCTGGCCTTCGGGCCGGACTACCTGTCCGGGATTTTCTAAAAAACAAGCACATCCTCCGGCGGCGTCGAAGGTGTCGGAGTGTCGAAAAACCTCTGAACGTACGTAGAGCCCTTCGCGCGGACCCCCGGGTCCGCTGAAGAGCTCTACGGGCGCTGCGCCCAAGGGGTATTTACTCTAGGCCTTCTTGGCCGGCGTGCAGGTGCACTTCTCCGCGGGCTTCTTGCAACCCGAGCAGACCTTGTCCTTAATCTCGCGGCCGCATTTGGCGCAAGGTGAGCATCCGCAGCTTTGGCACATGAGTGGTCTCCTTATTCGCGGTGAAAAATTATAGGCTCGTTCCCGGACCCTTATCAATATTTTGGGGATGGCCGCAGAGAAGCTTTGCGCAGAAAAGCCGTGCTTGAAGGTGCCAAGCCTTCTTTTCACCGGTCCGCCCTATGCCCCAACGGCTACGTTAGGTCGCACTGTCCTGGGGCGAGCGGCCATGCTCATCCAGCCAAGTGATCAAGGTGCTGACCCGCGTCTGGGCTAGGGCAATGCAGGTATCCGCCGCCCCGTAGTAGAGGTTAAGTCCGTCCTTGTCGTCGTCGAGGGTATAGCCGCAGGGGAAGACCACGTTGCCCACATCTCCCCGCCGCTCATAAAATTCTTGAGGGCCGAAGAGCCAGATGTCGCTTCGTTTCAGGCATCGTTCGGGGGTCGCCAGATCCAGCATCGCAAGCCCGATGCGGTACAAGCAGCCCGCCGCCGTCTGGCGAACCCCGTGGTACATGATCAACCAGCCCCGGGCCGTCTCGATGGGCGGGCAGGCCAGTCCGACCTTGTGAGCGTCCCACCAGCCTCCGCGCCGGGCCGGCAAGGCCACGTGATGACTACCCCAGTGCCGCAGGTCCGGCGAGTACGAGATCCAGATATGTGCCCCGGTCGTGCTGACGGGGCGGTGCAACATGGCCCAGAACTTGCCCACGCGCTGCGGCAGGACCGCCGCGTCTTTGTCTTCCGGCGGCATCACGACGCCGATCCGCTCAAAAGTATGGAAGTCTTCCGTGAAGGCCAGCGAGACGCACGGTCCTCCTCGCGCAAAGGCCGCGTACGTCACGGCGTACTTTCCCAACTCCTGGATATAGGTGATCCGCGGGTCCTCGATTCCCCACAACTCCTGGGGATAATTCTTCGGGTCCGGGTACAAGGCCGGTTCTTTTTCAATCTCCCATCCGTCCACGCCGTTGCGGGACCTGGCGACGCAAAGATGGGAAAGACCCCGGTAGTCTTCCACGCGACAGAGCAGTAGGGTCGTGCCGTCGGCCAAGCGGACCGCCCCGGGGTTGAAGACGCTGTTGGCGGGGTAGGGCCACCTGTCGGCTGTCAGAATCGGGTTGGACGGATGACGAATCAGGATTTCTTCCGTGGGATGACCGGCCATGGGTTCACTCGCTTATTTCGCTCTGGGCCAATTTCATTTCCACCAGCGACAGCAGGAAGGCCAAGGTGGACTCGGCCCCTTGGTTCTGGTTCACGCGGTCGGGGTGCAGCCCGTCCCGGCAACCGCCCGTCGTGGGGTCGTACAGGGGCAGGTGAAGGTCGTTGGCCCCCAGGAACCAGTCGAAAGCACACTGGGCTTCCCCTTGCCAGCGGCTGTCTCCCGTGGCCCGGTAGGCCTCCAGGCAGGCTGAGATGATTGAGTACGCCTCGATGGGCTGCTGGTCAAACCGAGCCCGCTCGCCGCCTCGTTTCATGAATCCGTTTGTGCCGATGGGCACGAAGTGCCCCTCGGCGGACTTCTGCACCCGGCACAGCCAGTCTAGGCTGGTCAGGCCCGCTTCGAGCATATCCGGCCGATTCATCCAGCGGCCGCTGAGGATCATCGCGTGCGGCAATTTGGCGTTGGTGTAGGCCAGGGTGCCCTCGAACCAGACCCAGTCGTCTGAGCGCGACGCCTTGAAGAGGTCCAGCAGCCTTTGGGCCAAGGTCTCTCGGGCGTTTTGGGCGGCGCGAGCTCCGAAAAATCGCCGGAGGTACTCGTGGATTCCTATCAGGGTGAAGGCCCACGCCCGCGGCGACGTGAACTCCAGAGCCTTGGTCAGGGCCTGGTCGAATATCCTGCCCGCCGTCCCCCTTAACCCTTCGTCTTGGCTGCGTCCCAGCACCGTGCTCAATGCCCATAATGCACGGGCATGGCCGTCTTCGGGCATCTGTTCGTCCAACCAGCGATGATCGTAGGACAGGAAGTTACGGAAGTGCCCCCTGGCGGGGTCAAAGGCGTTCCAGATAAAGGCCATGTAGCGCACCTGGAGATCGGTCAACGGCGGATGGCCGTCGCCAGCGATTTCTTCCAGCAGAATGGTGAGCACCAGGGCCCGGGCGTTGTCATCCGTGGTGTAGCCGTGGTTGTAGTCCGGCACGATGAAGACGGCGTGTTGAAGCATGCCGGTGTCGTCCGTCATCTGGCGCAGGTGTCTGAGGTTCAACGGGGGCAGTTCGCGGGGGCGCTTGTCCAGCGTCTTGGCGGTGAACACGGCCCGGGCGCGGTGGGCCCGCTCGGAGCGCGCCCGCTCAAGGGTCTCCACATAGCGGGTAGCCACCTGCGGCCAGGTGATCTCCCGGCCGGCCATGTAGGCCCGCTTGCGAGCGGCGTGGCGCTCCGCCTCGTGGTCCAGGACGTAGCACGCCGTTTCCGCAATGGCCTTGGCGTCCTTGAAGGGAACCAGCCAGCCCCGCCCGTCCGCCAGCAGTTCCTCCGCGTGCCAGTAGGGCGTTGAGATGATGGCCTTGCCCGTGCCCACGGCATAACTCAGCGTGCCTGAGGTAATCTGTTCGCGCTGCAAGTAGGGGGTGAGATACACGTCGGCGGCGCAGAGGAACTCGACCAACTCCTCCTTGCTCACAAAGCGGTTGTGGAAAAGGACGTTGGCGGCTACGCGTCTCTGCTGCGCCAGCCGCTCCAGCGAAAGCCTGTAAGCCTCGCCCTCCCGGCGCTTCAGCGCAGGATGCGTGGCTCCGACGATCATGTACATCACGTTGGGGTGTGCGGCCAGGATGCTCAGCAGCGCTTCGATGACGTACTCAATGCCCTTGTCGGGCGACAGGAGCCCGAAGGTCAGCAGCACGCTCCGGCCCTCGACGCCGAATTGGTCCTTGTAGAAGTTGGGGTCCACAAAAGGCACGTCCGGCACGCCGTGCGGAATGAAGTCGATCTTCTCGGCGGGAACCTTGTAGATTTCCTTGAGGAAATCCACTCCCTTGTGCGACATGGCCACGAGGCGATCGGACAGCCGGCACAGCTCTTTGGTCACGCGGGCCTGCGGGGGGGTGGGCTCGCGGAGGATCGAATGCAACGTGGTCACGACCGGCATGCGCAATTCCCGCAGCAGCGATAGAATGTGGCTTCCGGCCGGGCCGCCGAAAAGACCGTACTCATGTTGCAGGCAGACCACGGAGAAGTTGTTGATGTTGAGGAAATCCGCCGCTCTGCGGTAGGAGGCGACATCACGTTCGGCGATCTCGAAGTGTGTCCTGGGCGGATACTCGTAGCTGCTGTCGGGATCGGTCACGGCGACCTGGCAGATATCCCAGTCACTGTGGGCCGAGCAGATCGCGTCGCACAAGTCGGCTGCGAACGTCGCGATCCCGCACTGTCGGGGTACGGAGCTTCCCACAAAGGCTACGCGTCCTTGAATGGAGCCGTTAGCTTTCATAGAAACCGTCTATTCCTGCCCGTTCCATAATGACATGCCGCATGAAGGCCGTAGTACGGCATAGGCATCTTAAGGGCTGGACCATGCGCCGCAATGACTATCTATCGCGCAAACGAACATTGCTGAACGTTAGCGCCTCCGATCCGGCGCCGGCTTTGGATTGCTTTGCTTTTCTTCAGCGGAGGGGGCCGCGGCAGGTCGTTTTCTCGATCTTGACGAGGGGGCGCCGTGCCCCGGTTCTTTCGTGCAATGGCTTGGAATTTCTGATAAAATAAGGGTTTTAGCTCACTAAGAATTGTGTTTAAGAAGGTTTTGGGTCGCTCGGTTTGGGACGAGCGAGGAAGAGGAACAGTTATGGCGAGACGAATTTCGATAAGCCGCTTTTCTGAGATACTGGCAGCGGTGGTGGCCGTTTCGGCATGGGCCGCGGCCCTGGAGATGTCCGGGTGCGGCGGAAATTCCTCCAGCCAGGAAAAGCAACCGCCCGTGCCGGTCCTGGCGGGCGTGGTGGAGAAACGCGACGTGCCGGTTCAGGTCTTCAACATCGGCACCGTCGAGGCCCATTCGACCGTTTCCGTCAAGTCGCTTATCGGCGGCGAACTGATGAAGGTGCACGTTAAGGAAGGCCAGGAGGTCAAGCAGGGCGACCCCCTCTTCACCATCGATCCGCGGCCCACCCAGGCGGCGTTGAACCAGGCCGAGGCCAATCTGGCCAAAGATACCGTTCAGTACGAAAGCGCGGTGCGGAACGCCAAACGGGTGGAGACGTTGTACAAGCAGAACGTCTCGTCGCAAGACGAGCTGGACACGGCCCAGACGGCGGCCGATTCCCTGGCGGCGGCGATCAAGGCCGACAAGGCCGCGATCGAAATGGCCACGATCCAACTGGGGTATTGCCAGATTAACTCGCCCGTCGACGGCGTCACCGGCGAACTGCTGGTCAACGAGGGCAATATCGTCAAATCCAACGACGTCGCGCTCATCACCATCAACCAGGTTCAGCCCATCTACGTGTCCTTTTCGGTGCCTCAGCAATATCTGCCGGAGATCCGCCACTACCTGGACATCGGAAGGCTCAAGATTGACGTCTCCACCGTCAAGGAAGTCCAGCATCTGGCTACCGGCGAGCTGGACTTCATCGACAACACCATCGATCTGACCACGGGCACCATTCACCTCAAGGGTGTCTTCGCCAACGAGGACCGCAAGCTCTGGCCGGGGCAGTTCGTCAACGTTGCCCTGACGCTCACGGTAGATAAGGGAGCCTCGGTGGTGCCTTCGCGGGCGATCCAGGTGGGCCAGGAAGGGCAGTTCGTCTACATCATTAACAACGACATGACCGTCACGTATCAGAAGGTGACCGTGGAACGGATCTTTGACGGCCACTCGGTGGTTACGGGTCTCCAGCCGGGCCAG
>JBEKZI010000064.1:0-12915 GCA_049510055.1 Phycisphaerae bacterium
CCTCCGAATCGCGAACTCGCCGTGATCGGCAAGTCCACGGCGCGACACGATGCCGAAGCGAAAGTGCGAGGCGCAACTCGCTTCACGGTCGATGTCGCGCTGCCCGGAATGCTCTATGGACGAATATTGCGCTCTCCGCACCCCCATGCGCGGGTGCGTGCGATCGACGTGTCGGTCGCCACCCGCCATCCGCAGGTTCGCCCAGAGCCGGTCTTGGGCCTCCTGGCTCATTCGAGCCCCCGGTTCCTCAAAGGACGCAGCCAGCCAGGGACATCGCAGCGATCCTGCCGTCCGCGCGGCGGACCGTACGAGGCGCGCCGAGAAGGGACTTGGCCCCACGCACACCAGCAGCCGCTCGGCCGTCGGGAGAATCGCGCCTTGGTGGCGATACGCCTCGGCCTGGATGTTCACCCGCTCCGCGGTGCGGCGCAGGGCCAGTTCGCGCAAGGCGACCAGGTTGCCCTTCTGAAAGAAGCTCCGCATGGCCGCCGACGCCCGCTCGGCAATGTACACCTTCCCCTCCGCCAGGCGCTGGAGCAGCTCGTCAGGCGGCAAGTCCACCAGCTCCACCTCGTCGGCCTGGTCGAAGATCGTGTCGGGCACGGTCTCGCGGACGCGCACGCCGCTGAACTGGGCGACAATATCGTTGAGCGTCTCGATGTGCTGGACGTTGAGCGTGGTGTAGACATCGATGCCGGCCTCCAGCAGCTCCATCACGTCCTGCCAGCGCTTGACGTGCCGGCTGCCGGGGGCGTTGGTGTGGGCAAGTTCATCGACGATCATCAGCGCGGGTTTCCGGGCCAGGGCTGCGTCGAGGTCGAACTCCGTGAGCTTTGTCCCGCGGTAGGTGATGGTGCGCACGGGCAAGGCCTCTAAGCCCTCCAGCAGCGCCATCGTTTCGGGGCGGGCATGCGGCTCGACATAGCCGACGATCACGTCCACATCGTCGGCGGCCTGGCGACGGGCCATCTCCAGCATCGTGTAGGTCTTGCCGACTCCCGCGCAGGCGCCGAAAAACACCTTCAACTTGCCCCGTCGGGCCTTGTGTTCCTCGGCCTGGACCTGGGCCAGCAACTCATCCGGATTGGGACGTTTCGGCTCCATCGTCGGCTATTCTAGACCTTCTAAATCAAGGTTCAACTTTAGTACATTGACGCATTTCTCGCCCAGGACGGCAAACTGCCTGTCTTCGATGTGACGGGTGACCAGCTCGCGGACCTTCGCCTCAGCTAAGCCTCGGACGCGGGCCACGCGCGGCACCTGGTACAGAGCGGCTGCCACACTGATGTGTGGGTCAAGCCCACTGCCGCTGGAGGTCACCAAGTCCACGGGAATCGGTGCGGCGTTGGCCGGGTCGGCCGAGCGCAATGCCTGCGCCTGCTTTTTCACGTTATCCGCAAGCGCCGGGTTAAGCGGCCCCAGGTTGGAACCAGACGAGTTGGCTGCATTATACGGAACCGGCGTGGTAGCCGACGGCCGAGACCAGAAGTACTTTGGGTCGCTAAAGGACTGGCCGATCAAATGCGATCCCACCGCCTTGCCGTCACGGACGATGACGCTGCCGTTTGCCTGGCGGTGAAACGCCAGTTGAGCGATGCCTGTAACGACCAGAGGATAGATCAACCCAGTGATTGCACTGAGCACGACCAGCATCACCACGACTTGTCGTATCAACCGGAGCATGTGTTATCCTCTCAAACGAGATGTAACGCCACCAGCAGCAGGTCGATGAGCTTTATACCGATGAACGGGACGATCAGGCCGCCCACGCCGTAAATCCACAGGTTCTTCCGTAGCAGGTCGGTGGCGGGCATGGGCCGGTACTTCACGCCCTTCAGGGCCAGGGGGATCAGGAACACAATGATTATCGCGTTGAAAATGACGGCTGACAGGATCGCACTTCTGGGGTCCAGGCCCATAACGTTCAAAGCCATCAAGGCCGGGTACGTTGATGCGAACGCCGCCGGGATGATGGCGAAATACTTGGCCACGTCGTTGGCGATGGAGAATGTCGTTAACGCCCCGCGCGTCATCAGCGTCTGCTTGCCGATTTGCACTATGTCCAGCAACTTGGTGGGGCTTGAGTCCAGGTCCACCATGTTGCCGGCCTCCTTGGCAGCCTGGGTGCCGGTGTTCATGGCGACCGCCACATCCGCTTGCGCCAGGGCCGGCGCATCGTTGGTGCCGTCGCCCGTCATGGCGACCAAGTGTCCGAGGGCCTGGTACTCCCGGATCAGCTTGAGCTTGTTCTCCGGGGTGGCCTCGGCCAGGAAATCATCCACGCCGGCCTCGGCGGCGATGGCAGCGGCCGTCATGGGGTTATCACCGGTAATCATCACCGTCTTGATGCCCATCCGCCGAAGGTCGCTGAACCGCTCCTTGATACCGCCTTTGATAATGTCCTTTAGGTAAATCGTGCCCAGAACTTTTCCGCCATCGGCCACGACCAGCGGTGTGCCGCCTTCTCTGGCGATGGTCTGCACCACGTCCTTGACCTTTTGCGGCACAAAGCCGCCATGCGTGCCGACGAACGTCTCAACCGCCTCGGCCGAGCCTTTCCGAATAACCCGTCCGTCCAGGTCCACGCCGCTCATGCGGGTCTGGGCGGAGAACGGGATGAATTTCGCCCCGAGCTTCTCGATGTCCCGGCCGCGGAGGTTGTACTGCCGCTTGGCCAGCACGACGATGCTCCGGCCTTCGGGGGTTTCGTCGGCCAGGGAGGCCATCTGCGCAGCATCGGCCAGTTCGTCGGCGCTGACGCCTTCGGCCGGGATGAACTGTGTCGCCTGGCGATTGCCGAGGGTAATCGTACCGGTCTTGTCCAGCAGCAGCACATCTACGTCGCCGGCTGCTTCCACGGCCCGCCCGGACATGGCGACCACGTTCGCTTGGCTCAGCCGGCTCATGCCCGCAATTCCGATGGCGCTCAGCAGCGCCCCGATGGTCGTTGGGGCCAGGCATACCAGCAGTGCCACCAACACCGTGATCGTGACCGGACTGCCTTGATGAGCTTGCTCCACGCTGTACAACGAGTAGGGCAACAGCGTCGCGCAAACCACCAGGAAGATGATGGTCAGCGCCGCTAGCAGAATGTTCAGGGCGATCTCGTTGGGCGTCTTTTGTCGCTTGGCTCCTTCGACCATTGCGATCATCCGGTCCAGGAAGGTTTCGCCTGGGTCAGCCGTCACGCGGATAATCAACCAATCCGACAGCACCTTGGTGCCGCCGGTGACGGCCGAGCGGTCGCCGCCGCTTTCGCGGATCACCGGGGCGCTCTCGCCGGTGATGGCGCTCTCGTCCACCGAGGCGACGCCCTCGATGACCTCGCCATCGCTGGGGATAAACTGCCCGGCATCGACGTACACGATGTCATTCTTCCGCAGCATGGAGCCCAGAACCGCTTCCATTTGTTCCAGGGGCGGGCGGCCGATCTCGTGGCGCATCGACACGTACGCGGATCGAAGGCGAAAAACCTGTACGTCGCAGCGGGCCTTTCGTAGGCTCTCGGCTTGGGCCTTGCCGCGCCCCTCGGCCATCGCCTCGGCAAAGTTGGCGAACAGCACCGTGAACCACAGCCACGCCGACACGCCCAGGATGAACCAAGTGCCCGCCTCCCCGTGCCCGAAGAGCGAGTGAACGAACAGGGCGCTTGTGAGCGCCGCCCCGACCAGCACCACGAACATTACCGGGTTCTTCCATTGCTGGCGCGGACTTAGCTTAAGGAACGAGTTCCCGATGGCGGGCAGGATGATCGCCCAATCCAGCAATTTCGCTTGCTCTGTCTTTGGAGTCATGTTTTTCCTCACCTGCCCATCATCATCAGGTGCTCGACGATCGGCCCCAATGCCAAGGCTGGGATGAAGCTCAGCGCCCCGACGATCAGCACCACGGAGACCAGCAGAACGACGAACAGTGGGCCGTGCGTCTGAAGCGTGCCGGCCGAGACGGGGATGGACTTCTTGGCCGCCAACGCGCCGGCGATGGCCAGCACCGGAATCTTGAAAAGGAACCGCCCGCACAACATGGCCAGGCCCGTGGAGAAGTTGTAGAAGCCCGAATTGGCGTTCAGGCCGGCGAACGCGCTGCCGTTGTTGTTGGCGGTTGAGGAGTAGGCATAAAGGATCTCGCTGAACCCGTGCGGGCCGGGATTCGCCACGCCGGCCTTGCCCGCCGCCATCACGACCGCCACCGCCGTCCCGATCAGGGCGATCAGAACCGGCACCAAGACGACCAGCGAGGCCATCTTCATCTCGAATATCTCGATCTTCTTGCCCAGGTACTCCGGTGTCCGCCCGACCATCAGCCCCGCGATGAAAACCGCCACGATGGCAAAGACGAGCATGCCGTACAGGCCTGAACCCACGCCCCCGAAAACCACCTCACCCAACTGTATCAGCCACATGGGGACCAGGCCGCCCAGCGGCGTGAAGGAGTCGTGCATCGAGTTGACCGCGCCGCACGACGTGCCCGTCGTGACCGTGGCAAAGAGTGCAGAGTTCACGATGCCAAAGCGGACTTCTTTGCCTTCCATGTTCCCGCCGCTCTGACTGGCCGAGGGCGAAATGTCGGCCCCCGCGGCCGCGAGTTGCGGCGTGCCTGCCCGCTCGCTGAGGTAGCACAGCGAGAACAAACCGAGGAACATGATGAACATCGCGGCCAGAACAGCCCGACCTTGGCGCGTGTCGCCCACCATTTTGCCGAAGGTGTAACACAGTGACGTGGGAATCAGCAGGATGGCCAGCATCTCCAGGAAGTTCGACAGTGGCGTGGGGTTCTCCAGGGGGTGAGCGGAATTGGCATTGAAGAACCCGCCGCCGTTGGTTCCGAGTTCCTTGATCGCCTCCTGCGACGCCACGGGCCCCAGGGCGATGGTCTGCTGCGTTACTATTTTGCCGTCAGAATCCTTCACCGGCTCAACCAGGGCAATCTTCTGGTAAGGGCCGAGTGTCTGCACGACACCTTGCGACACTAGCAGGAGGGCGATAAGGAACGCTAACGGCAGCAGGATGTAGAGCGTTGTGCGCGTCAAATCGACCCAGAAGTTGCCGATGGTCGCGCTGGTGCGCCGCGCGAAGCCGCGAATCAGCGCCGCCAGCACCGCCATGCCCGCGGCGGCCGAAAGGAAATTGTGAACGGCCAAGCCCGCCATCTGCGTCAGGTAGCTCATCGTGGTCTCGCCGCCATAGGCCTGCCAGTTGGTGTTGGTCAGGAAACTCACGGCTGTATTAAAGGAAAGGTCCGGCGGGACGGCCGCCATGTGCTCAGGATTGACCGGCAGCCACTGTTGAAGCCGCAGCAGGCCGTAGAGCGAGACAAACCCAGCGAAGCTAAATGCAAGCAGAGCGATTGCGTACCGCTGCCAGCTCATCTCAGCCGCCGGGTTTACGCCGCAGACTCGATAGATCAACCGTTCCACCGGCCCCAGCACGCGATCCAGGCCGCACGATTTACCTTCGTACACACGGGCCATGTACCAGCCAAGCGGTTTCACCAGCAGCCACAGCACGGCCAGGAACAGCACGATTTGTATGATGTCACTGGAGAGCATCAGAATTTCTCCGGTTTGAGAAGCGCCGCCAGGAGGTAGATCATCAACCCCACAGCAAGTACGCCGCTTAGTATGTATGCCCACATCATGATTGTCTCTCTCCCTGCAGATGGCCGAAGGCCCACACCAGGCCCCAAGCTATCGCAAAGAACGCCGCGCCAATTCCGACGTAAACTGCGTCCATGACCGTTTTCCTTTCCGCTCCGCGCTAAATAAATCCTACGGGCGAAGCATTTCAAGAAGGTATCAAGATGAAAGGATTTGGCATCAAGAACTTATAGAGACGTTCAGACGATATCGAGAATGCCTGCGATCCACGCCATCATTGTGCTCTATCTCTCCCGCCGATGCCATGCTGGGGCCGAACCGCACGTCCCCAGCGAGGCCAAAGTTGCCGCCCGGTGCTGTTGACGGCATGTGGGGCTCTTGCCCCTACCATGGGAATGATATGGCCTCACGACGTTAAGTTGGCGTCAAGACTTTCCATTCCGAGATCAAGAATCCGTCAACCCCCTCTGCACCGCCTAATAAGGCACGTCCTTCCTTCGGCAAGTCGGTCTCCAACAGAAGCGAAGGCGGATGGGCCCTGTAGGATTCGAACCTACGGCCCATGGATTATGAGTCCCAAACGTGGTTTGCAACACCTGTCTAGTACGACACTTACAATGCAGTTTTCGAGGAAAAACGAGGGGTATAAGTGGTTGGCGAGTCGCTGAGCACTCGATAACAAGTCACCCCCATGTGACGATTGACCAACTCAGTGACCAAGTTTGTTCTGGAGACAGACAAAAAATAGCTATCATTTAGAATCAAGCTTTAACTTACACCGTTGCCGCCAGGCGGTGGAACCTTACCCCTTCTTTGTCTCGCGGAAGACAGGGGACTCGGCCAGCGTGAAGAGCACGACCTCTTCGCCGGTTGCGGTGCTGATGTCATGGTGCAGGCTCACCACCTTAACCCCAGTGATCTCCTGCACCATGGTCGCCAAGGCCGGCCTTGCCGTTTCCATCAACTGCGTCCGCACCTGCTTGAGCAGTCCCCGGCCCTTGTCGGCCTGGAGCGTCTTGACCAGTTGCTGTTCGGCCGCCGTCAGGACGCCGCGGAGACGGACCACCAGAAGATCACCAATGAGGTGGGCGCGGATGTCCTTGGGGCCGCGGCCCATGTACTCCTGTTCAAAGCGGCTGATCCCCTCGCAGATGGCCGCTTCGATCTCACCCTGCGTTTTCATGATGACCTCGAATGTGTCTCATTTCGCAATCGAAGTGCTGGCGGGGCGGTAACCCGCACGTGCCGAGGCCGCAGCGGTCCTGAGCGGCCCGTCACCTTAGTGATTATTATTGTAGGCGGCGCGGAAAACATTTCCAGAATTTATTTGCTCAATCCGCTCCACCGCCTATAATGCAAAAGTACCGGAAACCAAGCGCAAGCAGCGTTGGCTCCGGGTCGGATGACTAGATAAAGGGCAACCCGCCTGGGCGGGAGGCCCGTTGACGAGTAAGCCGACGTGGTTCAGCACCCTCTGGGTGTTCAACCGCGTCGGCTTTTTTTTGGCTTGGGCGGCACGACACGAACTTATTAGGACGAACCCTGTTCCTTTACAAGGAGTCTCTCATGAAACGCGCACTGCGACATCTAGGACGAAACATATTTTCCAAGCATGACATCAAACGCGAGCAGGCTCCGGCAGGTCCGTCCTTTGAAGCCTTCGAACCCCGGATATTGCTATCCGGGGACGTGATGGCTTCGGTCGTGCATGGAAACCTGAACATCCGGGGTGACATCGCGGCGAACGCCATTGTCCTGGATCAAACCGGGCTGGCCGCCGACCAGGTGCGCATCTCCGGGGCCGGCGGCACCACCATCAACAGCCTGGCCGGTCCGGTTGTCCTGAGCGGTATAACGCGCAACGTCGACATCCGGATGGGCGCCGGGGACGACAGCGTGACCATGAACGACCTGAGCCTTCCGGGCAACGTTTTGGTCAACGGCGAGGGGGGCGCCAATACCCTCACGCTCGACGACGTGCAGGTCGCAACAAGTCTTAATATCAAACAAAATAGTTCAAGCCTCAACACCACCACGATCACCGATACCACGGTCGGCAAGGACCTGATGATGGTCTGGCCCGGCTCGGGTGTGGAGAATATCGCCCTGCAATCGGTGGAAGTCCAGCGGAACACCAAAATCGTCAGTGGGAATGGGGCCGATACCCTGACGGTCGACGACTCGACCTTCCACGGCACGGTGCAGCTGTATACCGGGCAGGGCACGGACAGCGTTCAGATCGAAACCAACGGCGCCACCCTAGGCCCGCCCACCCAGTTCGACGGACCGGTAACGATCGTGTTGGGTGCCGGCGACGATACTCTCCAGGTCGGTGTGGCCAACCAGACCGGCAACCGCGCCGTATTTTCCGATCGAGTGCTTTTTGACGGCGGAGCGGGGCACGACACCCTCATCAACTCTGTCGGCAACACGTACACCAAGATGTCGCAATTTCGGATCGTGAGATTCGAATCGAACCCCACGGCGCCGAACGTCAGTTCATCCGTTCCTGTCAACGCCGCGACGGGTGTATTGACCGACACGAAAATCGCCGTGACTTTCAGCAGCGCCATGGACCCGTTAACCCTCACGACCCGGACGTTCACCCTCAAACAAGGGCGTACTTCCATTGCCGGCACGGTGGCCTATAGCGGCACGACGGCGACCTTCTCGCCCACAAAACCTCTCGCGTCCGACGCCACATTTACCGCGACCGTTACGACCGGGGCCAGGGACCTGGCGGGCAATCCCCTGGCCAGCAGCTTCACCTGGACGTTTAAGACCGGAACGCAGGTGTCGCAAGCGTCCATCAACCTTGGAGCGGCCAGCACCTTCGCGGTGATGGCGACCGCTGCGACCAGCGGCAGTGCTGACCATATCAACGGAGATGTCGGGCTGCACCCGGGAAGTTCACAGGGAATCGACCCATCACAGGTCACCGGGGGGGTCACCCACATCCACGTCAATGATCAGGCGATCATCGACGCCCAAGCCGCCCTGTTGGCCGCGTATAATGACGCCATAAGCCGTTCAGTTAATTCTATAAGTTTGCCCGGCAACCTGGGCGGGTTGACCCTCACCCCCGGCCTATACACGAACTCGACCTCAGTATTAATCTCCGGGTCAGGACCGGGCAACAACGTGACCCTTGACGCCCAGGGAGACCCCAATGCGGTCTTTATCTTCAAAATGGGGTCTACGCTCACCACGGGGCCTGGCGCCCAGGTGATCCTGGCCGGTGGCGCCAAGGCCAGCAATATCTTCTGGCAGGTCGGGTCTTCAGCCACCCTTAATACGACCACGATTTTCTACGGCAACATTCTTGCCGCAGTGTCGATCTCGGTTAACACCGGGTCCGTGGTCGTGGGCCGGCTTCTGGCCGGTGCAAACGGAACGCCCTCCGGTGCAGTGACCATCCAAGGGAGCACCGTTACGGTACCCGTCGCGTAAGCCGCGAGCCATGAACGGAAACGCTTGGACAAGATGATGATAAGGACAGGATACAACCGATGATTAAGCCCGAACCAACCATGGCGCAACAGGTCGCGCAGGCCGTGATGGCTTTCCAGCAGAAGACGACCGGCCACTCGCCCAAGGCGGTCACCGTGGTCCTAAGTCAGGACACGTTGGTGGTTACGCTGCACGAGGCCCTGTCGCCGGCGGAGAAGGACATGGCCAAGAGCAGCTCGGCAGGCGCCGCTCAGGTGCAGGAGTTTCACCGGCAACTCTTCTCCAGCTCCTCCCAGTCGCTGCGGGAGGAGATCAAGAAAATTACCGGCGTGGAAGTGCGCGAAGCCATCGCGGAAGTGGAGCCGACGACGGGGGCCGTGGTGTGCGCCTTTGCGAGCGGTACCCTGGTGCAGGTATTCCAGCTTGCCCGGGGCATCCTCGCGAACACCTGGAACAAGAAGACTGGGTCAACCGATTAACCCCAGCGCGCCGATTCCATACGGAACGAACCGAAAGAGACAGGTGCACGATGAAACCGATGATGATTATTGGCATTGTTCTCATAGTCCTGGGCGTGGCCGGCCTGGTCTTCCAGGGCATCAGGTACACGACGCGCGAGAAGGTCGTCGACCTCCCTGGCCTTCAGGTCACCGCCGAAAAGCAGAAGACCATCCCCATTCCGGCCATCGTGGGCGGGGTGGCGTTGGCCGGCGGCGTCGCCATGGTCGTGGTCGCGTCGAAAAAGTCGGCGTAGTGGGACGGCCTGACTCCCCATGCGGAGCAGGCAAGCCAGGAGTCGGCGTGAAGTGGAGCGATGGCGGAAGCTACTTAGAGGCAAGGTCGAGCAGACAATCGGATGACCCGCTGGAAATGGATTGGGTTTCATCACAGAAAGGACTGCAAATGCTTACGATTGGCAAGACGGTGCTGAGGCTTCTTCTGCTGGTCTGTCTTTCGGCTGCGCCGCTCGCTTGCCTAAGCATCACCACGCCGTCGGACAACCAGCCCAAGACAGAGGTCAACGTCGGCGGCGATCGTGGCGTCACTGTGGAACATCGAAACGACACGCCGCCGGACAACCAGCCCAAAACAGAGGTCAACGTCGGTGGCGATCGGGGCGTCAGCGTGGAACATTGACACAACACATAGAATAACCATGCGATAAGCGCTCAGGGCGGCGACCGAGGCCCGTCGTGTGGGCGAGCCTCGAACCTACGCCCAAATAACAAGGAGTAGAGGCTATGTTGTACTGGGCAGCGGTATTTCTAATTATCGCGATCGTCGCGGCCATATTCGGATTCGGCGGTATCGCCGCCGGGGCCACGGCCATCGCGAAAGTGCTGTTCTTTGTGTTCCTGGTGGTCTTTCTCGTCTCCCTGGTTGCAGGGCTGGCAGGAAGGCGTCGAAGCGACTGAAAGCCGTCGCGGCATCCTCGGACTGCTCAGGGTGCTGTGCGGCACCCGTGGGGCACGAACGGCCAAGTCGCTGTCTATAATGGTGCACGCCACGCAAGCGGCGTGCGGTTTCCGAACAAGGTCTATCTTTACGAAAGGAAAAAGAGATGAAAACGACTGTCCTGAGTGTGATGGCACTGGCTTTGGCGATCGTCGTCGGCGGCTGTGAGAGCCCCCGAGGCGGGGGCATGTCCGGTGGCGAAGGATTCAAGATCAGCACCCCGACCTTCACCACGAAGGTCAAGCAGGGCGAAACCGAAAGCGTGACCATCTCGCTGAACAGAGGTGAGTATTTCAAGCGGGACGTGACGTTGGAAATCAAGGCGTCCAAGGGCATCAGCGTCGAACCAACCCACGCCCTGGTCAGAGGCAACGAGCAACCTGACGTGCACCTTCGGATTACGGCGGCCAAGGACGCGGACCTGGGCGAATACAAGATCTTTGTGAAGGGAACGCCGGAAACCGGGCAGCCGACCTCGACGGAGATCACGGTGAAGGTGGTCGCTCCGTAGTCTACGGGCAGACTGTTGTAGTCGACCCTGCGGCTAGGCCACGCGATTCGTCGATGCGGCCGGACGCGAAACAAGCCGCTCGTAGGCCGAGTTGGATTTGCCAGACAGAATCTAGGCAAGGAGCTTGATATGAGACATCTGAAGATAACCCTGCTCATGGTCGCGCCGTTGGTTCTGACCGTGCTCCTGGGTTTGGCTGGATGTGGCGGTGATGACAGAGACCGCCACCACGGTGACCGGGACCGCTCACGCTACGAGCGGCAGGATAACGACCGACATGGAGATCGTGGCGGGGATTCCGCCCACGAAGGCGATCACGGCGACCGGTAACAACTGCCGCCGGGATGTGCGGCTGTTTCGGCACAGCCGGATAAACAAGGTAGACGTGACCGTCGCCGAATCGCACAGCGTGCGATGACGGTTCACAGGATGCGAAGAAACGGAGAACAGTTATGACTCACCCTCGTGTCCTAGTGGCCATGATGGGCATGTTCATGTTCGTTGTCTTGGGACCGTGGCCGGGCCAGGCCGTCGGGGAGGTGAATGTGGATGTGGGCGGCGTTCATGTTCATGTCGGAGAGAGTCCTCCGCAATCCACGGAGGTCGAGGTGCTGACCCGCGGCCCGGTTCATGAGGCCTTCGCCCAGCCCGTCCTCTTGGACGAGGGGGCGGGGTTCATCATCACCCAGAGGCCGCCGGCGCCGCTGGATGAGAGCATTCCGGACGAGAAGCCCGAGGGCAACCACATCGTCTGGATCCCGGGATACTGGAGCTGGGACACTGATCGGAACGATTTCATCTGGGTCTCCGGCTGCTGGCGTGCCGTTCCGCCCCACACGAGTTGGGTTCCCGGCTACTGGGCCGAGAGCGGGAGCGGCTACCAATGGATCGCGGGGTTCTGGACCCCCGACGACACCGAGGAGATCGAGTACCTCCCGGCGCCGCCGGCCACCCTGGAAGAGGGTCCGCAAGGCGCAGGAGCCCCCGACAGCATCTGGATACCGGGCTGCTGGGTCCGCCACGAAGGCCGCTACGCCTGGCGGCCGGGATTCTGGGAGCCGGCTCGCCCCAACTGGGTCTGGGTGCCGTCGCAATACATCTCCACGCCGCGCGGATGGATCTATGTGGATGGTTACTGGGACTATCCGCTCGATCGTCGAGGCGTGGCGTTCCTGCCGGTCTATTGCCCCCCCAGCCTGTACGGACGCGGGGATTTCCGGTACTCTCCTGAGTTTGTCTTGGATCTGGATGCCCTGACGCTCAACCTGTTCATCTCGCCGGAGCGACACCATTACTACTTCGGCGATTACTACGGATCCGAATACTCGCGGAAAGGTTACCATCCCTGGTATGAAGTGCGCGAGCATCACGACTGGTATGACCCGATTTTCGTCCACCAGCAGTGGCAACATCGCGACGATCCCCAATGGGGCGAACACCAGCGCGAGGGGTACGACCGCCGCCGCGATGACCAATCGCTCCGTCCGGCCAGGACCTACGAAGCCATGAGGACTCAGGCGGCCCACCTGCCGGAGAAAGATCGCGGAGGGGTGCAACTGGCCCGGCCGATGAAGGAAGTCGTCTCAGAGAAGACCACGCCGTTCAAGTTCAATGCACTGGATGCCAAGACGCGCGAGGCCACGGCCAGCCAGGCCAAGGAAGTGCATGCCTACAAGGACAAGAGATCGCAGTGGGAATCGCCGTCCGCCGCGTCCAAGGCTGGCCCGGAACCCAAGGAATTGCCGAAGCAGCCTGCGAAGGAAGTAGTGCCGCCTGAAAAGCCTCAGACGCCCGGCCATGGCACGGTGGTCCCAGAGCCGCCTGTCGGACCAGATGTTCAGGCCCAGAAAGTGAAGATTCCCAAGCCGCCCATCGCGGTCCGCGAACCGGTGAGCGATAAGGA
>JBEKZI010000065.1:0-12833 GCA_049510055.1 Phycisphaerae bacterium
GGCGGGTGCCGGCCGGCCTGGAACGGTGACCACTCTCCCTCGCTCGTTCAGGCGGACCGTGCGGAATTATACCCCCGCACCCGCTGCCTGCCAGTCAAATCCCCCTCCAGGGGGGCGGCTTACTTTTTGCCCTTCTTGGGAGGCGCGGCGCCGCCTTTGCCCGTCGAGCCGGCGGCACCGCCGGAGGCGCCCTGCGGCGACGCGGGGGAAGGTGCGTCCTTCTGGGCGGCCTTGCGATAGGACTCGCTGCGATAGTCGGTCTGGTAAAAGCCGCTGCCCTTGAAGATGACGCCGGCCCCCGATCCGATCAACCGCCGGACCTTTTTCTTGCCGCACAAGGGGCACTTGCGAATGGGGGCTGCCGTGATGGACTGAAACAGGTCAAACCGCTTCCCGCAGGCCCGGCATTCGTATTCGTACGTCGGCATGGTCGTCTCGCGTGGGGGTTACTGTTCTTCCGGCCGGTCACCGGGCGGCGGCTCGGCGGCGCCTGCGGGCCCCTGCGACACCGTCACCGAGGCCGGACGAAGAACTCTGCCCTTGAGCTCGTAGCCCTTTTGCAGCTCCGCCAGCACGACGCCGGCCGGCTGATCGTCGCTGGGCTCGTGACGCAGGGCGTGGTGCTTGTGGGGATCGAATTTTTCGCCGGCGGCCTTGATGGCCGACAGGCCGAAACGCCCCAGCGTCGCCATGGCCTTGTCGTAGACCAATTGCGTGCCCGCCAGCAGAGGATCGTCGGCGCTGTGGTTGGTTTTGGCGGCCTGGATGGCCCGCTCCAGGTCGTCCAGCACGCCCAGCAAACTCTGGATAAGCTCGGCGTTGGCGAACTCGCGGGCCTCAGCCACGTCTCGCTGGGCGCGCTTCTGGTAGTTGAGATAGTCCGCCGACACCCGCTGGAGCCGGGCCAGCAGGTCGTCACGCTCGGCCCGGAGCTTGTCCGCCTCCGCCGGCGCCGGGGTTTGCGGCGGCGGGGCCTGCTTTTTCGGATCGTCCGGATGCTGGGATTCGTGTTTCTTGCTCATGGGAACCGCCTCTCGGTTCGACCGGGCTCACCGCCGGGGCCGGCCGGCGAGGTCGGCGACAAGACGACTAGGCAAAAGGGTTATTTCTTGACGGCAAAGTACTCCTTGAATTTTTCCAGGAAGCTTTTGCGTTGCGGCGTCACGTGGGCTTCTTCGGTCTTGGCGAAGGCCTCCAGCAGCTCGCGCTGTTGGGCCGTCAATTTCTTGGGCACTTCGATGATCACCTGGACGTGCTGATCGCCCGCCCGTCCGCTACGTTGAGACGGCAGGCCGCGTTTCTTGATGGTAAAGACATCGCCATTCTGCGTGCCGGCGGGCACTTGGACGGTCTCGGCGCCGCTGAGGGTGGGCACGTCGATGGTCCCGCCCAGGGCCGCCTGGGAAAAGGTGATGGGCACGCGGCAGATCAGGTCGTCGCCCTGGCGGACCAGGAACGGGTGCGGCCGGACCCGCACGTAGCAGTGCAGGTCGCCGCGACCGGCGCCGCTGGGGCTCGGCTCGCCCTCGCCGCGGACGCGAATGACCTGGCCGTCGTGGACGCCCGGCGGCACGTGGACGCTCAGGACGCGTTTCTTTTTCTTCCGCCCGCTGCCGCGACAGGCCTCGCACGGATCGGTCACCATCACGCCCTTGCCGTGGCAGTGCGGACAGGTCGTCACGCGAATGGAGACCCCGAAAAATCCCGCCATTTGCTGCTGCACCTGGCCGTAGCCGCCGCACGTCGTGCACCGCGTGGGTTTGGTGCCGGGGCGCGAGCCGCTGCCGCCGCAGGCGTCGCAGAAATCCATGCGCTCGAACTCCAGCGTGCGGTCCGCGCCGCTGGCCACCTGCTCCAGCGTCAGCTCCACCTCGGTCTCCAGATCGTAGCCGTGGTCGCTGCCGGCCGCCGCAAAGCCGCCTCCCAGGCCGCTGAAAATGTCCTGGAACATCGAGAAGATGTCCCCGAAGCCCATCGAGGAAAAGTCGTGCACGCCCGCGCTGCGCAGGCCGGCGTGTCCGTAGCGGTCGTAGGCCTGCCGCTTGGCGTGATCGCTGAGCACTTCGTAGGCCTCAGCCAGCTCCTTGAAGTGCCGCTCCCCCTCAGATTTGTCCCCTTTGTAGTTGTCGGGGTGGAACTTCAGCGCCCCGCGGCGGTACGCGCGCCGGATGTCGTCGGGCGAAGCCTCTCGGGCCACGCCCAGTACCTCGTAATAGTCGCGCTTGTCCGCCATGGCCGGTTACTCTACCACGCTCCGCCGAAAAAATCACAGGGGCGCCGCGACCGCCGGCGCCCCTAGGCCGTATTTTCGTATCTTCGACGGCGACTAATGCACCGCGTCGGCCACCTGCTGTTCTTCCTTCTTCTCGTCGTACTCGGTGACCATCAGGTCGGTGGTCAGCAGCACCGAGGCCACCGAGGCGGCGTTTTGCAGGGCCGTGCGGGAGACCTTGGCCGGGTCGATGATGCCCTCGGCGATCATGTCCACGAACTTGCCCGTCGCGGCGTCGTAGCCGATGTTGGCGCCCTTCTCGAGGATCTCCGCCACCACAACGTCGCCGTCCTCGCCGGTGTTCTGGACGATCTGGCGCGTCGGGGCCGTCAGGGCGCGAAGGACGATGTCCACGCCGATCTTCTCGTCGCCCTTGACCTTGTCGCGGACCTTCTGGACCGCCTCCAGCGCGTGCAGGAACACCACGCCGCCGCCGGGCACGATGCCTTCCTCGCTGGCGGCGCGGGTGGCGTGCACGGCGTCGTCGATGAGGTCCTTGCGTTCCTTCATTTCGCTTTCGGTGGCGGCCCCGGCGTGGATGACGGCCACGCCGCCGGTGAACTTGGCCAGCCGCTCCTGGAGCTTCTCGCGGTCATAATCGCTGGTGGTCTTTTCGATTTGGTTGCGGATGGTCTCGACGCGGGCGTCGATTTCCTTCTGAACGCCGGCGCCCTCGATGATCGTGGTGTTGTCCTTGTCCACCACGATCCGCTTGGCCTGGCCGAGCATGTCCAGCGTCACATTTTCCAGCTTGGTGCCCAGGTCCTCGCTGATGAACTTTCCGCCGGTCAGGGCGGCGATGTCGCCCAGGATGGCCTTGCGGCGGTCACCGAAGGCCGGGGCCTTCACCGCACAGACCCGCAGCACGCCGCGGAGCTTGTTCACCACCAGCGCCGCCAGCGCCTCGCCCTCGACGTCCTCGGCGATGATCAGCAGAGGCTTGCTCGCGGCTATGGTCTTTTCCAGCAGGGGGACCAGGTCGGGGATGCTGGAGATTTTCTTTTCGTGAATCAGGATGTAGGCGTCCTCCAGCTCGGCCTCCAGCGTGTTGGGATTGGTCAGGAAATAGGCCGAGATGTAGCCCTTGTCGAACTGCATGCCCTCGACCACCTTCAGCTCGTTGGCCGTGCCCTTGCCCTCCTCGACGGTGATGACGCCGTCGGTGCCGACCTTGGCGAAGGCCTCGGCGATGAGGTTGCCGATGTCGGCGTCCCAGTTGGCTGAGACGGTCGCGACCTTGCGGAGGTCGTCGGTGCCTTTGACCTTGCGGGCCTGGTCCTTGATGGACGCCACGGCCGCCTCGACGGCCTGGTCGATGCCGCGCTTGATGGCCATGGGGTTGGCCCCGGCCGCGGCGACCTTCAGGCCCTCGCGGACAATCGCCTCCGCCAGCACCACCGCGGTGGTCGTGCCGTCGCCGGCCACGTCGGAGGTCTTGCTGGCCACCTGATTGGCCATCTTGGCGCCCATGTTCTCGAAGGGATTGGGCAGCTCGATCTCTTTGGAAACGGTTACGCCGTCCTTGGTGACCTTGGGACCGCCGTAGGATTTCTGGAGCAGCACGTTTCGCCCCGTCGGGCCCAGCGTCACCTTCACCGCCGCCGCCAGCTTGGCCACGCCCGCCAGCATCGCTTCGCGGGCGTCGGCGTCGTACAGCATCTGCTTTGCCGCCATGGATTCAGCTCCTTGGTTTGCTTACGCGTGAATGACTGCCAGCACGTCCGACTCGCGCACGATGACGTACGGGTCGCCGCTAATCTTGATCTCGCTGCCGGAGTACTTGGCGTAGAAGACCTCGTCGCCCTTTTTGAGGCTCATCTCGCCGCGCTTGCCGCTGTCGAGCAGCTTGCCCGGCCCGACGGCCACGACCTTGCCGCGCTGGGGCTTTTCCTTCGCCGTGTCGGGCAGCACGATGCCGCCGGAGGTCTTCTCCTCTGCCTGACTCTGCTTAATCAGCACCCTGTCGTCCAACGGTTTCACCGCCATGAGTGGAGCTCCTTATTCAGTCAGCTTTGCTTTCGTGTGCTTCTATTTCTATCTGTGTCTTGTTCGCTTGCCAGGTGAGAGGTTAGAGGTGAGAGTTCAAATCTGGTCTTTTCTAACCTCTTACCTCTAACCTTCTTCTTGCCTGCTTGCACCTTCATTGCCATGACGTGGTTTCATGGCGGGTGGCCTACATCATTCCCATGCCGCCCATACCGCCCATGCCGCCCATGCCGCCGCCCATGCCACCCATTCCGCCGGGCGGGCCGGCCATTTCGTCTTCGTCCTTAGGCTTTTCCGACACGGCCGCGCCGCAGGTCAGCAGCAGCGTGGCCACGGAGGCGGCGTTCTGAAGGGCCGTGCGAGTCACCTTGGCCGGGTCGATCACGCCCGCGGCCAGCAGGTCCTCATACCGCATCGCCTCGACGTTGAAGCCGAAGCCCGCTTTGGGGGAGGCCAAGACTTTCTTGAGCACCACGGCCGGCGGCTCGCCGGCGTTGGCGACAATCTGCCGCAGCGGCTCAGCCACCGCGTGGCGGATGATGGCCGCACCCGTGGCCTCATCGCCCACCAGTTTGAGCTTATCCAGCACCTTGGCCGCCCTCACCAGCGCCACGCCGCCGCCGGGCAGCACACCTTCCTCGATGGCTGCCCGCGTGGCGTGCAGGGCGTCCTCGATGCGGGCCTTGCGCTCCTTCATTTCCGTCTCGGTCGCAGCCCCGACGTTAATCTGAGCCACACCGCCGGCCAGCTTGGCCAGACGTTCTTGAAGCTTCTCGCGGTCGTAATCGCTGGTGGTCTTGGCAATCTCGTCGCGGATCTGTGCGATGCGGGCCTGGATGGCCTTGCTCTCGCCGGCCCCTTCCAGGATCGTCGTGTTGTCATTGTCCACCGAGATTTTCTTGGCTGTGCCCAAATCCGTCAGCGAGATGCTCTCCAGGTCGATGCCCAAATCCTTGGTGAACACCTTGCCGCCGGTGAGGATGCCGATGTCCTCCAGCATGGCCTTGCGGCGATCGCCGTAGCCCGGCGCCTTGACCGCGCAGACCTGAAGGATGCCGCGAAGCTTGTTCACCACCAGCGTGGCCAGGGCCTCGCCCTCGATGTCCTCGGCGATAATCAGCAGCGGCCGCTTGGCGGCGGAAACCTTCTCCAGCAGCGGGATCATCTTGGTCACGGAGGAAATCTTGTCCTCGTGGATGAGGACCAGCGGCTTTTCCAGCACGCTCTCCATCGCCTCGGCGTCGGTGACAAAGTGCGGGGAGAGGTAGCCGCGGTCAAACTGCATGCCCTCGACGACGTCCACGGTGGTCTCCACGCCCTTGCCTTCCTCGACGGTAATCACGCCGTCGCGCCCCACCTTGCTCATGGCCTCGGCCAGCATCTGCCCGACGGCCGGGTCGTTGTTGGCGCTGATGGCGGCCACGTTGCGGATGTCCTGGTCGCCCTTGATGGGAATGGCGATTCTCTTGATCTCCGCGATGATGGCCTCGACGGCCTTGCGGATGCCGCGGGCGAGGGCCATCGCGTCGGCCCCGGCTGCCAGGTTGCGGTAACCTTCCTTGAAGATGGCCTCCGCCAGAACCGTCGCGGTGGTCGTGCCGTCGCCGGCTTCATCGGAGGTCTTGCTGGCGGCCTCCTTGACCAGCTTGGCGCCCATGTTTTCGTTCTTGTCGGAAAGCTCGACCTCTTCGGCCACGGTGACGCCGTCTTTGGTGACCGTCGGGGCGCCCCAGCCCTTGTCGATGATCGCGTTCCGCCCGCGCGGGCCCAGTGTGCTCTTGACCGCCCGGGCCAGCTTTTCCACACCGGCCAAAAGGGCCTGATGGGCCTGTTCCTGCATCATCAGCTGCTTGGCCGCCATAGCGAGCTTCTCCTTCCAGGTTATCTAAGATCAGCTTTTAAAACATATTAGAACGGCAAACGAGTGCACCTCACCGCCCGGCTTACCCAAAGTGACCTCCCTGAGGGCGCAGGACCGGCAAGCCTCAGAGAAAGCAAGGGTTATGCCTTGGAATGTAACATTTTATCTTTCAGGAAGTTATAAACTTCCTCGGCGTTGCTTGAAAGCTAAAAAACCTGCCAATCGCTACAGCTGGAGAGGTTTCCCCCGCACGTTTTGACAGACAGGCAAGGCGTGCAAACGCCCTACCTGGTCGCGCCCAGAAACCCGGCCAGGCGTTGGAGCACTTCGCCCACGACGACCTCGGGGCTGGAGGCCCCTGCCAGAACGCCGATCCGCACACCCCGGCCGCGCGGGAGCCAGTCTTCGACGACCAGGGGTGCGCCGCTGGCCGGGTCGAACGTCCGCAGCCGGTCGGCCGAGAGGATCGCGCCGGCGTCCTCGATGAAGTAGGCCGGACAGTACCCCCGCGCCAGCTCGAACAGATGCCGCGTGTTGGAAGAGCCGAATCCCCCCACCACGATCACCAGGTCGCAGGCGCTTTTGCACAATTCCACCGCCGCGGTCTGGCGGGCCTGGGTGGCGCGGCAGACCGTCGGATGGAGCAGCAGCCGCTCGGGGAAGTCCTGCGGACCGAAGCGGGTGGCGAAGCTGCGGCGGAGCAGCTCACGCAGCTTGATGGTCTCATCGTAGAGCATGGTGGTCTGGCTCACCTGGGCCAGGCGCAAGAAGGGTTCAAGCGTTCGGGCATTGGTGGCCTGGGCGCCGAAGACCTCGCAAAACTTCCCGGCCGGTTCGGCGCCGGTGATCATGTCGCAAAATCGCCGGGCCTGTTCCAGGTTCCCCACCACCAGGTAATGGCCGCCCAGGGCCTCCAGACGCGACTTGGTGACGACGGTCTCGTCGTGCATGGCCCGGCCGAAGATGAGCACCCCGTAGCCGCCTCGCACGGCCCGGGCCGCCCAGGCCCACAGGCGGCGGACGTCGCCACAGGTCGTGTCGATGATCCGGCAGCCGATGGCGCGCAGGCGCTGCTCGATCGGCAGCGGCACGCCAAAGGCGGGGATGACGGCCACGTCGGCCGGAGAGATGATCTTCTCTAAATCGACGACCTCTTCAGCGGCCAGGATGCGCACGCCGCGGCGGGTGAAGTCGTCGTTGACCGAGGGATTGTGGATAATCTGGCCCAGCAGGAACAACCGTTGCTTCTTACCGCGGTGGGACGCGACGGCCTGCTCCAGCATGACCAGTGCCCGCTTGACCCCTTGGCAGAAGCCGAACACTTCCGGCAGCACCAGTTGCCCCCCCGGCAGTTCCCAGACGTTGCCGTGGCCGCGGATGGAATCCACCAGTGGACTGGTGAAAATCTCCAGGTCGCCGCGATTCGCCAGCGAAGCCGGCTTGGCGCTTTTGGATTTCCGTTCCCGTTTGGCAGGTGCCATCACGGCATCATAACACACAATCGCTTCCCCTGGACGCCCCACAAGGCCGCCGCGGATGGGAACGCAAGACGGAGGCGGCCGGCCTAATCCTCTTTTTCTTTGTCGTGCTTCTTGGGATGGTGCTGCTCGGCGGGCTGGCTGGCGGCTTGCAGCAGATGATCCATGTATCCTTCGATCACGGCGTCCCGATTGCGGTTGTGCTCGTCCAACTGCTCCTTCATGCGGGTCAGTTCCGCCTCCAGCAGCGACAGCTTGTATTCGTTGACCTGGTGCTCGGCGTCGACCTGTTTGGTCACGGCATCCTTGAGCTCTTCGCGGAGCTTATCGCGGGATTTCTCGGCGGTCATCTTTTGCATTTTCTTGACGATCTGCCAGATCTGCACGGTCATGGACTGCTGGAGGATGTCGGCATCCTGAATGGCGGTGGGCCAATGCTTCCATTCCTCGTACCATTGGAGCATCTCAGCCAGGTGGAAGGCGTACGCGTTGGGGTCGGTTTCCTTCAGCTCCATCAGCCGCTTGTACCGCATCGGCAGACGTTCCTTGAGCACGGCGAGCACCTTGGGCGCCTCGGTGCGGTCGCCATGGGAAGCCGGCTGAGAAGCCGGTCCCTCCGGCCAGGTCTCCGCGGGCGCGGAGGCCGGCTGCTCTTTCTTCGCGACCGCCACGCCGGCGGCGAGGATCGTCGCCGCGCCCAGAAACAGCGCAAGCCCCACGCACGTCCGTCGGCTTATCCCCGTCATGAGAAGTCTTCCTTAACTGGACAGTTCCTCAAACCATTCATCCTGCCACGCCGCGTCGGGATCCTCTTCATCCGAGCCGCCCTCCGCCAGGCCCTCCTGAGGCATCGGCGGGACGGAAGCCAGCATTTGTGCCTTGACCTGGTTCACCTGGGCGGCAATCGTTCCCAGATCAATGTGATTGGGATTCTGAGGGGAGGCTTCAAACAAAACGGCCGTGGGCACGTCGGACGGCGACGTGGAGGCCTGCTGCGGCCACAGCATCGCGATGACCAGGACCGCCGCCGCGGCAGCCGCCGCCACCTCCAGGACGATCCGCAGCACGCTCCGTCGGCGGCTGCGGGCGACCGCTCGCCGCAACGTCATCTCGGCAGCGGCCAGGGCGGCCGGCGGCACGGGGATATCCAGCCGCCGACCCAGGCGTTCCTCCTGACGGCGGAGGCGCCGGGCCTCGGAAAGCTCCGCAGCGCCGAGCGGCCCCTCCCGGCCGTCCAGCCAGCGGGCTATTCGCTCACTTTGTTGCTCATTCGGTTCCATCGTTCTCACCCATCAGGCGCCGAAGGGCCTTCAGGCCGCGGTGCACTCTGGCCAGCACAGTGCCCAGCGGACAGTCATATATCTCGGCAATCTCGCGAAAACTCATCTCTGCGAAATGCCTCAGCAGGATCATGTCGCGCGTCCCGGCGTCCAGTTTGGCCAGGGCCTTCTCCAGCGACGTCGAAGCTTCCTGGGCCTGCAAGCCCACTTCGACGGCCGGGCCGTCCGCCGCCAAGTTGTCCGCCAGCGTGGCGGACGATTCACTCTCGGCCGACAGGCTCAACGGCGCCGGGGCGGTCCGCGACCGGCGGATGCGGTCGCGGACCATGTTGGCCGCGATCCGGAACAGCCACGGCTCAAAGCGCCCGCTCTCGTCGTAACTTTTCAGCCGCCGGACCAGCCGGAGCATCATCTCGCCCAGCAGGTCCTCGGCGTCATGGTGGCTGCCGGTCGCCCGGAAAAAGTAACCGTACAGCCGCGAGCCGTAGGCGTTCAGCAGCGCCTGGTACGCCTCGGCGGATCCCGCCTGGGCTGAGGCGACCGTGGCGCGAAGCTGGCCAGGCTCTATGTTTCGTTCCATTTGCTTAACGCGTCGGGTGGCGGAGTATTCCCCCAATCGTAACTCAGAATCTTTCCAGCGCCCGCGACCAAGGCCTCCGGAGCGGGGAGGCTAGCCCTCGTCGAATTCGTCGCCGCGGAACGTGTGCCCCAGGTAGGTCCGCCGCACCAATTCGTCGTTCACGAGCGTCTTGGGCGGGCCTTCGCGGAGCACCTTGCCGTCGTCGATGATGTAGGAGCGGTCCGTCACGGACAGGGTCTCGCGGACGTTGTGGTCGGTCAGCAGGATGCTGATGCCGCGGTCCCGCAAGCCGCGGATTTCCCGCTGAAGCTCCTCCACGGCGATGGGGTCCACGCCGGAGAACGGCTCATCCAGCAGGATCATCGTGGGATGGGTCACCAGCGCCCGGGCGATCTCCAGCTTGCGGCGTTCCCCGCCCGACAGCGTCCGGGCCAGTTGGCCACCCTGGCGCGTCAGGCCGAACTGCTCCAGCAACTGGCCGCAGCGTTCGTCGCGGTCATGGCGGGTGAGGTTCATCGTCTCCAGGATGGCCAGGAGATTCTGCCGCACGGTGAGCCGCTGGAAGATGCTGGGTTCCTGGGATAGGTATCCCATGCCTCGCCGCGCCCGCTTGTACATAGGCACGGTCGTGACCTCCACGCCTTCGAAGATCACCGTGCCGCCGTTGGGGACGATCATGCCGATGGTCATGCGGAAGGTGGTGGTCTTGCCCGCGCCGTTGCGGCCGAGCAGGCCGACGATCTCGCCCTGGTTGACGGTGAAGGACACCCGGTCCACCACGGTCCTGCCGCCGTACCGTTTGATCAATTCCCTGACTTCCAGCAGTATCATCGCAGTCGTCTCACGCTTCGCCGATCGAATCGGCCGACCTCAGCGCACGAACCTCATCTTGCCGAAATCCGGCACGATCGGCAAGCCCGGCAGTCCCGGCGGACGGAAGCCCGCCGGCCAATACACGAAAAACGCTTTGCCGATCAGATTGTATCGCGGCACCGTCCCGAGCTGATAGACCGGACGCGTAATTCCCTCGCCATCCTCTTGGTAAAGCCGCAACGTCGGCGCCGCCCACGTCCAGCCGCGACTGTCCAGGCTCTGGGGGCTGTTGTCGCCCAGCACGAAGAACTCATCGAGGTCGGGGGCGTCCTCGTGCCGGGCCAGCGTGATGGGATGATCCGTTGTGCCCCAGCCCGTCAGCACCCGCTCTTCCAGGGAAAACACTTTGCGGTTTTCCAGCTGGCGGGCATAGTCGCTCAGGGGGCCTCGCGTCAGAGGGGTCAGCGGCAGGCCGGTGTAGTACACGTCCCGCATCAGCCGCAGATGCCTCAGCTCGCAGGCCCCGCCCCAGGCGGCAATCCCGACCTGCGGAGCGGAAATCGGCGAAACGTCCGCCTGGTGGACGCGGTCCTTGAGCGTCTGATAGTTCTGCGGATAGCCGTCGGTGACTTCCAGCACCACGTGGCCGTCCACCGCCAGCTTCAACGACAGGTCCGCGTTGATCAGCGCCACCTCGTATCCCTGGCCGATCTTCAGAGGCGGCCGCTTGGCTTGGCTCCACAGCTCCCACCGCTCGTCGGAGGCGGACATCTTGCGATGAAGCAGCTTCACCACGCCGTCGGCACTCACCTCGCCGCGGAAGCCATCGTCAAAACTGGTCAATCCCAGCGCCACTGCCGCGGAAGGATCGGCCGGCATAAACTCCGCCGAAAGCTTCAGGTCCGTGCAGACGTCCACCTTGGGATTGATGACCGTCTCGCCGTCGGCGGCGTTGTACCCGTAGTGCGGCAGAAAGACCGTCGCGTCCGCCTGGAACGTCAGCTCTCCCGCCGACGCCCCCGGCGTGTAGGTAAAACGCCGGCCGAACGCGTCGGTCCGCCAGCACTCCCCGCCGGAAGCGACCCATCGAGGGCTGCGGACGCCGCGGCTGTAATCGGGGTCGGGTTGGTAATCGTTGTCGAACACCTCCTGCCACATCGCCTCCTGGGCGGCCGGCGGCTTGCGGCGAATCTGCCGCGGGCCGTCGGGGGTGGAACTGACGAAGACGTCCCCGTGAACGATCTCGAGGGTCTCTCCCGGCAGCCCGATGAGCCGCTTGATGTAGTTCTCGCGGTTGTTCTGCGGGTTGCGGAAGACCACCACGTCGAAGGGCTTGGGAGGACAGAAGCGGTAGAGATACTTCAACACCAGCACGCGGTCGCCGCCGGAGATGAACTCCTTGGCGTCGTTGAAGGGTTTGCGGCAATTGGGGCACCGGGCGTTGAAGGGGACGTATTGCCGGCCCCGGTCGAATTGCATCGCCTCTTCGGGGGCGATCCGTGGGCCGCCGAAGGTGTAAGCGTACCCGCAGGCCGGGCAGACCAGGTCCCAGTGCTCGCCCAGCAACCGCGGGGCCATCGAGCCGGTGGGAATAACGAACGCCTCCACGATGAACGCCCGCAGCACCAACGCGAGCATGATCGCCACCGAGATGCTCTCCACCGTGTCGCGGACGGTGGTCAACTCGCGGCGCATTCTGTCGCTCATTCCTGCCATAAGTCGCTCAACGATAGCTTCTACGTCCCCAAACGCCAAGGGGTTTTCAGGATGTGCTCGCGGCGGCTGCCGCTCTATATAATGGCCTATGTGAAGACGCGATCGAAAGAAAACCGCCAACCGCCGGAACCGCGGGACCGAGAAAGGGTCCTTCGGCGACTTCGGGAAAAGGCCACCGATTTGCCGCCTGGGCCGGGAGTGTACCTATTTAAAGATGTCGCCGGCGTGGTGCTGTACGTCGGCAAGGCTAAGAGCCTCCGCAGCCGGGTGGCCAGCTACCTCCAGCCCGCCGCCGACCTGCTGGCCAGCCGCGGCCCGGAGATCGAGCGGATGGTCGCTGACTTAGCGACGGACCTGGACGTGCTGGAATGCGACAGCGAAGTCGACGCCCTGCTCCGCGAGAACCGGCTCATCAAGGACATCCAACCGCGGTTCAACGAGCGGCTGAAGGACGACAAGAGCTTCCCATACCTCCAGATCACCACCGGCGAGGATTTCCCGGCCGCGTCCATCACGCGCCAGCCGATGACGAGCAGGGCCAAGCTCTACGGCCCGTTCGTCTCCGTGGCCGACCTGCGAGCGGCGCTGCCGCTGATGCAGCGGGCTTTCAAGTTCCGCACCTGCAAGCTGGACATCCGCGACGGCGACGAGAATCGCCGGCACTTCCGCCCGTGCATCCTGCACAGCATCAAGCAGTGCACCGCGCCGTGCGCCGCCCTGGTCAGCCGCCAGGACTACGGCCGGCAGCTCGACCGCTTCCGGCAATTCCTGGAGTCCAAGGGCTCGCGTGTCCGGGCGGACCTGACGGCTGAGATGAAGGCCGCCTCGGACCGCTTGGACTTCGAAC
>JBEKZI010000066.1:0-13306 GCA_049510055.1 Phycisphaerae bacterium
GCACCCGGCCTAAGCGGGTCAATTAGTCCTTTATTCTTTGCAGTTTACAGGCTGGTGTGTGTTCCCTGTATGAATTCCTGGTTGACTTTCTTGGATTGCTTTCGTAACGTGCAACCAGGAGTATATACGGCGTGTCTACGTAAGGTAGATTAAACTCGTCGGGCAGAGGAGTTGTTATGGCAGTCGCGCACGCACAGATGGTCCGCTGGGGAAATAGTTTGGCTGTTCGTATTCCGAAGAATGTGGCGGACGAAGCGCGCCTGGCCGAGGGCGACAGGCGGCCGGCGTCCAGGACGCGCGTCAGCTTGTCTTCCTCCACCGGCTTGTTCTGATAGGCCCGCACGCTGCATCGTTTGCGGATGGCTTCATAGAGGTCCATGGGATGCTCCTTACTTGGCCGCGCCGCCCGCCGCAGGTGATGAGGACGGCGGCCCGGCCGGGGAACCCAGCGCGGCGGCCTGGGCGGCGGCTTCTTCCACCGCCCCAACGTACAGGAACGCCTGCTCGGGCAGGTGGTCCCATTTGCCGTCGCAGATTTCGCGGAACGAGCGGACCGTTTCGGCCAGCGGCGTGTAGTTGCCCTTCTTGCCGATGAACACCTCGGTGGTGAAGAACGGCTGGCTGAGGAACCGCTCGATGCGGCGGGCGCGGGCGACGATCTGCTTGTCGGACTCGCTCAGCTCGTCCACGCCGAGGATGGCGATGAGGTCCTGGAGGTCGCGGTAGCGCTGGAGGACCTGCTGGACGCGGCGGGCCACGTCGTAATGCTCCTGGCCGACGATCTGCGGGTCCAGCAGGCGCGACGAGCTGGCCAGCGGGTCGATGGCGGGGTAGATGCCCTTCTCCACGATGCCGCGGTCCAGCACGATGAAGGCGTCCAGGTGCGTGATGGCCGTGGCCGGAGCGGGGTCGGTCATGTCGTCGGCGGGGACGTACACGGCCTGGACGGAGGTGATGGCCCCCTGCCGCGTGGAGGTGATGCGCTCCTCCAGTTCGCCCATCTCGGTGGCCAGCGTCGGTTGGTAGCCCACGGCCGAGGGCATGCGCCCCAGCAGGGCGGAGACCTCGCTGCCGGCCTGGGAGAAACGAAAGATGTTATCGATGAACAGCAGCGTTTCGCGTCCCTGGTCGCGGAAATACTCCGCCAGCGTCATGGCCGACAGAGCCGCGCGAAGTCGTGCACCGGGCGGCTCGTTCATCTGGCCCATGACGATGGCTGTGCGGTCGATGAGTTTGCCGCCGGTGGTTCCGACGTCCATCTCCTGCATCTCCAGCCAGATGTCGTTGCCCTCGCGCGTGCGCTCTCCCACACCGGCGAACACCGAGTAGCCGCCGTGCTTGATGGCCACGCGGGCGATGAGCTCCTGGATGAGCACCGTCTTGCCCAGCCCGGCCCCGCCGAACAGGCCCGTCTTGCCGCCGCGGACGAACGGCACCATCAGGTCGATGACCTTGATGCCGGTCTCGAACAGCTCGGTCTCGGGCACCAGGGTGTCGAACTTCGGCGGCGAGGCGTGAATGGGCCGGAACCCTTCGGCCTGGACCGGTCCGCGCCCGTCGATGGGCTCGCCCAGCAGGTTGAACACGCGCCCCAGGACGCCCGGGCCGACGGGCATCATCACCGGCCCGCCCGTGTCCGTCACCTCCATGCCGCGGCGCAGGCCGTCGGTGCCGCCCAGGGCCACGCAGCGGACCCGCCCGCCGCCGAGGTGCTGCTGGACCTCGCCGGTCAGGTGGATGCTCAGCGGGCCATCGTGGTGATCCACCTTCAGGGCGTTGTAGATGGTCGGAAGCTGGTTCTCGGCGAATTCCACGTCGAAGGTCGAACCGATGACTTGGACGATTTTGCCCGTGTTGGCCATGCGTTCAATCCATTCCCATCATCCCGCCCATGATTTCCGCCAGCTCGGTCGTGATCTGGGCCTGGCGCCAGCGGTTGTAGTGGACGGTCAAGTCGTGCAGCATCTGGTCGGCGTTTTCCGTGGCGGCCCGCATCGCCCGCATGCGGGCGATCTGCTCCGAGACGGCGGCGTCCAGGAAGCACTGATACAATCGCAGGCGCACGACGGCCGGCAGAAGCTTGTCTAAAATCTCCTGGGGCGAGGGCAGGAACTCATACGAGGGCCTCGCGACCCCCGGCTGGGGCGACGGGACCGTATAGGTCAGCGGCAACAGTTGGGCGATCGCCGCCGACGGCTGGCCGGAGGCCAGGAACTGCGTGTACGCCACCTCCAGGCCGCTGATCTTGCCGGCAATGAATTCCGCCATGGCCTCATCGGCCAGGCGGGCCGCCGTGGCGTACGCCAGCCGGGGGTCGAATTCGGGGATCGCCTGATCCATCGCGTAGCTGCGGAATCGCAGGTACTGAATGCCGCGCCGGCCCACCACGCGCAGCAGCACGGCGTAGCCGTCGGCCAGGAGCTGCGCGTACCGCGCCGTGGCCACCGACAGGATGGAGGCGTTGTACGCCCCGCACATGCCGGTCTGGCTGGTAATCACCCACAGCACGTCGCGGCGGATGTGCTCCTGATCTTTCAAGAGGGGATGGGACAGCGTTCCATTTTCGGTCTGCGCCGCCAGGCTGCCCACCAGATCGGTGAAGCGGTCCGTGTAGGGGCGGGCGGCCACCGCCCGGTCGTGGGCGCGCTTGAAGCGCGTGGAGGCCATCATCTCCATCGTCCGCGTGACGGTGCGGATGCTGCGTACCGCCTTGATGCGCTTGAGGACTTTTCGCGCCTTGAGCATGCGTTACCTGCGCTCCGCCGCCTTGCCGCGGCTGGCCAACCGCCGGGCGTGGCGCACTTCCTGAAAGGCCGTGGCCTTGTACTTTTCGATGATGGCTTTGAGTTCCTTTTCGATATCCGCCGTCAGGTCCTTGCCGGCGTTGAACCGGTCGTAGAAGTCCCGATGCTCCTCCTTGACGTACTTCAGCAGGCCGGTTTCGAAATCGATGATTTCCTCCACGGCCAGGTCGTCCAGGTAGCCTCGGGTACCGCTGTAGATGGCGATCACCTGGTCGATGGCCGGCCGGGGCTGGTACTGCGGCTGGGTGAGCAGGCGGACCAGCCGCGCCCCGCGTTCCAGTTGCTTTTGGGAGGTGGGGTCCAGCTCCATGCCGAGCTGGGCGAACGATTCCAACTCGCGATAGGCCGACAGGTCCAGCCGCAGGCCCTTGGCCACGTCCCGCATCGCCTTGTAGGCGGCCTTGTAGCCCACGCGGCTGACGGAGATGCCCACGTTGATCGCCGGGCGCACGCCCGCGAAGAATAGCGCCGGCTCCAGATAAATCTGCCCGTCGGTGATCGAAATCAGGTTGGTGGGAATGTAGGCCGAGACCTCCCCTTCCTGCGTCTCGCAGATGGGCAGCGCGGTCTGGCTGCCGCCGGACAGGGGCAGGCGGTGGACCTTGAAGGTTGCGGTGTTGGACATCTTGGCCAGCGCCGCCTTGGCGGCCCTGAGGCCCAGGGGCCCGTCGTACACCTGCTCGTCGACCCCGCGGACGTCCTGGGCGCTGTCGGGGGTGTCGCGGGGGACGATGACGTACTGGTTGGCCAGCTTGCAGGCCCGCTCCAGCAGGCGGCTGTGCAGATAGAACACGTCGCCGGGATAGGCTTCCCGTCCGGGCGGCCGGCGGAGCAGCAGCGAAATCTGCCGATACGCGGCCGCGTGCTTGGTGAGGTCGTCGTAGACCACCAGCGTGGGCTTGCCCAGCTCGACCATGAAGTATTCGGCGATCGCGCAGCCGCTGTAGGGGGCGATGTATTGCACCGGGGCCGGATCGCTGCTGGAGGACGAGACCACGATCGTGTGCTCCAGGGCGTCGTGGGCCCGCAGCGTCTCCACGACGGCAGCCACGGTGGACTCCTTCTGCCCGATGGCCACGTACACGCAGACGACGCCGGTGCCCTTCTGATTGATGATGGTGTCCACGGCAATGGCGGTCTTGCCGGTCTTGCGGTCGCCGATGATCAGTTCGCGCTGCCCGCGGCCGATGGGCATCATGGCGTCGATGGCCTTGATGCCCGTCTCCAACGGCTCGTCCACCGGCTGGCGGGCGGCGATGCCCGGGGCGATCACCTCCACCGGCCGGGTCTTGTCGGCGCGGACCTCGCCCCCGCCGTCCATCGGGGCGCCTAGCGGGGTGATCACGCGCCCCAGCATCCCCGTCCCGACGGGAACGGTCAGCAGTTGGCCGGTGGCCCGCACGGTATCGCCGGCCTTGATCTTCTCACAGGGTCCGTAAATGGCCGCCCCGACGGAATTCTCCGCCAGGTTGAACACCTGCCCCCGCGTGCCGTCGGCGAACTGAAGCATCTCGCCGGCCATGGCCTCCGACAGGCCGAAAATCTCCGCAATGCCGTCGCCGACCTCCAGCACCTTGCCCACCTGGGCGACGTCCAGCTCGCGGCGGTACTGGGTGATCTCCTCGCGGATGATGCTGGCAATCTCGTCGACTTTAAGCTTCATGGTCATCTTGTTTTCCGCTTTGGGACGGCAATTTCCGCGTGGCGGGGACCTGCTTGAGCCGATGGCGCAATTGCCTCAGCGCCCCGGCCACCGAACCGTCGTACTCGCGATCGCCGATCCGGACCACCACCCCGCCCACGAGCGACGGGTCCACCTGCATCTGCACCAGCGGATCGGCGCCGGTAACTTTCTTGAGGGTCTCGATCAGCAGCCGGCGGCTGGCGGCGTCCAGTTCCTTGGCCGCCACGACCGTCACCTCTATGTGACCCTGGCGAACCTCCAGACGCCGGCGAAACTGGTCGGCCACCACGGGCAACAATTCCATCCGCCCGTGGCGGGCCATGGCCGCCAGGAGCCCTTCGAGGATCGGGCTGCACCGGTCGCCGAAAATACGGCGAACCGTCTCGGCCTGTTTTTGTGGACCGGCCGTGACCCACAGGTCGCCGAAACCGTCGATGCCCTCCACCAGGGCGACCAGGGTGCCAAACTCCTCAGCCAGGGCCTCGGCTTGCTCATTCGTCACCAGGCCGAGCATGGCTTCGGCGTATCCGCCCGCCAGCACCTCGGCCTGGGGGTTCATGATGGTCGGCGTGGTGGCAGAAGCAGCTGGCATCAGGTCTCCTTGTCGCCGCGTTGGCGGCGGATCTGGCCCAGCGACTCATCCACCAGCCGGGCATGGTCGGCGTCATTGAGGCTTTTCCCGATCACGCGTTCGGCCACGTCGGTGGCCAGGTCGGCGGCCGCGGCGTACAGGTCGCGCACGGCGGCTTCCTTGGCCTGGTCGATTTCTTCTTTGGCTTGGGTCATCGTCCGGCCTGCTTCGTCGCGCGCCGCCGCGAGCACCTGCTCCCGCGATTCGGCGGCGGTCTTGCGGCCGCGAGCGACCACATCAGCGGCCTCGGCCTCGGCGGCCTCCAGGCGGGCCTGGTAGGCCTTCAAGAGCTCCTCGGACTTGGCCTCGCGCTCCTGGCTGCGGCGCAAGGCCTCAGCGATGGATTCCTCCCGGCGGCGAAGCTGCGCCAGCAGCGGCTTCCAGGCGAACCGGCCCAGGACCGTCAACAGTAGCACGAAGATGACCAGCGTGGCGATCGCCTGGCCCAGGTCGCCGAAACTTGGGGTGGCCTGTCCCTCGTCGGCCGCAAGCAATGGGCAGGCCGGAACGAGGATGACCGCCAGGGCCAATCCCGCAAAAACAACGCCGCTTGTGGTCCGCCGTTGCGCCATAGCCGTTTCCCGACGTGCCGAAGAGGGCCGGCGGATGTTAGAACACACCCAACAGACAGATCACCAGGGCGAACAACATGCCGCCCTCGATCATGGCCGCCGTAATGATCATCGGGGCAAACATGGAGCCGGAGGCCTCGGGCTGGCGGGCGATGGCCTCGACGCATTGGCCGCCGATCCGCCCGATGCCCAGGCCGCCTCCGAGGGTCGCCCCGGCCGCTCCCAGGCAGGCCCCCAAAACGGCCAGGCCTTTGCCGATCGGGACGCCAATGCTGCCGCCGGCGGGATTGGCGGCCGAGGGGACCGCCCCTTCCGTCGCGGCGGCTAACAGCACGGGGGCGATCGCGGCGATAACGCATCCGATCACGATCCATCGCAGCGTCTTGCCACTCATAGTGTTCTCCTGTTGTGCTTTGGCAGGCTTCGGTGAGGCGGCATCTTACGGCAAACGCCGGGCCTCTTTCAACCGCTCGATTCGGCGCCGGCCTTGGATTCCTCGGCCCCGTGCGACGACTCAGCGTACAGGGCCAGGAATATCGCCGTCAGGAACGTAAAGATGTAGGCCTGAAGGCCGGCGATCAGAAGTTCCAGGATTTCCACGGCTACGCTGCCGGCGATGCAGAACGGCCCCACGTAAAACACACGCACGATCTGCGTCTGGAGGGCCTGAAGAATGAACATCATCAGCACCGCCAACAGCACGTGGCCGGAAAGCATGTTGGCGAACAATCGAATCATCAACGCGAAACACTTGGCCAGCACCCCCACCAACTCCAGCAGGGCCAGCGGCACCGCCAGGATCACCCCCGTCAGGCCCGGCACCGCCGGTCTCAGAGAGGCCACCCACAGCAGCGGGGAAATCAGCACGCACAGCCACATCGGGGCCTGATAGCGATGGTGGAACAACCCCGCCTGTCGCTTCAGGCCACAAAACACGATGGTCCCCAGCGCGATGGCCGCCAAGGCGCCCGTCACGGTCGGAATGGACGTCGCCACCCCGCCGATGGGCGGCAGCCCCGGCACGAGCTTCAGCAACGCCTCCAGCGGCAGCAGGCCCAGAAGGTTGACCGTCAGGATGAACGTAAAGAACGTCAGCAGCAGCGGCAGGAACGGCTCGGCCCGGTCGTGCAGGGCCGGGCGGGCGATCATGTCGCGCACGAAATACACGATCACCTCCAGCACGCCGGCCGGACCGCGCGGCACGGTTTGCCGGCGCCGGCTGAGGGGCAGGATGACGGCCAGCAGTATCCCGGCGGCCAGAATCATCGCGGCAATGCCTTTGGACATCAGCGTCACGGGCATGCCGAACACGTGAATCTGGCAGCCGGGCCAGGGATGGTCCGCCACGCTCTCCAGGATGTTGGCCGCAGCCAAAAGCACGCTCACCGCCTCCTCAAGGACACGACCAATAGCAGAGTAGCGTCAGGAGCGTCAAATACAAGGTCCGCGGGCGCGGAAAGGCGTCTTACTTCATCGCACGGGCCAGCCAGAAGCCCTCGCCCAAGATCGTGACCAGATAGAACACGGCGACCCACAGAAGGAACGCGACCGCGTGCGGCCGCAAGACGTGGCCCAAGATCAAAGCGGCGGTCAACACCACCGCCAGCCGCACCGCCCCGCCGATGACGAACACCGCAGCCACCACGGCCGGTCCGCGCCGGGCCAGGCGAAGCACGACCAGCGCGCTGGCCAGCATGGTCGACAGCACGACGGCCACGGCCAGGAGTTCCCCCTCCAATCCCCTCCGCCCTGCCACCTGCCAGGTGGGCCAGACGCCCGCGGCCCCGATCAGCAGGCCGATCATCCACACCCATCCCAACATGGCCCAGAAACTCAATCGCACGCCCATCATCATTATTCTCACGCTTCTCTTGCGACGCCACCGGGTTTACTGGGGATGGCCGTCGTCGCCGCCCCGCCGCTGTTCGCGGTCGATCTGCCGCCCTTGGCGAATCAGCCGCCACAACGCGGCGGCGAAACCGATCGCCCCGCCCAGCAGCATGAAACCCGGGCGCGTGCCCGCCTTGCCGTCGATCCAGTAGCCTACCGCCAGAGGGACCAGGAACGTGACCGTGAATTCGACGCCTATCGAGGCGTATCGCCCAAGATTCGGCGGCTGATTGCCTTCAGTCATCGCTTTCCCGTCCATCGCTGAAGTGCGCCCGCCCAAGGATAGGCCATCCCCCCGGGAGTGTCAATTTGGCTTACCCAGGCCTTTCCATGCATCGGGACAGCGAACTTGCTATGATGTCGTCGCGGACCCACATGTTCCCTCCGGAGGAAAAAAAGTGGCGGCTGTTCCGTGCCTGGACCTCAGGCCACCCGCTGTGGTGCGCCTGGCAAGTGACGTACCGCTGCAACTTCCGCTGCCGGTTCTGCCATTATTGGCACGATCCCCTCGGCCAGGCGGATGAGCCCACCGTGGCCGACTACGCCGCCGGGGCGGCCAAGCTCGCCCGGCTGGGAACGCTGCTGGTGTCGCTGGCCGGCGGAGAGCCTCTGCTGCGCGGCGACATCGGCGACATCGTCCGGGCGGTCGGGGAGTATCACTTTCCCTTCGTGACCACCAACGGCTGGTTCGTCACGCCGGCGGTGGCGCGGGAACTGATGCAGGCGGACGTCTGGGGCGTGTCGGTGAGCATCGACTACGCCTCCCGGCAGCGGCATGACGAACGCCGCGGCGTCGTCGGCGCCTGGGAGCAGGCCTGGCGGGCGGTGGAACTGTTGTCGGCGGCTCGCGTGCACAACTATCAGCGGGTCAACGTCATTGCCGTCCTGATGGACGACAACCTCGACGACCTGGAAGAGATGATCGCCCAGGCCGCCCGGCGGGACGCCTATTTCATGGTCCAGCCCTACAGCCACCTCAAGACCGGCAGTAAGGCCTACGCACACAACAACGGGCCGGTGTCGCCCCGCCTGCTGGACCTGCACCGGCGGTGGCGAAACTTTTTGTCCAACCCGTATTACCTGGCGCGGTTCGATCAGTATCTGGGCGGCGGCGTGGCCGACTGCCGGGCGGGACGGGCGTTCTTCAACATCGATTCCACCGGCGACATCGCCATCTGCGTGGAACAGCGGGACCGGCCCGTGGCCAACCTCTACCGCGACGACACTCCGACCATCCTCCACCGGCTGCGGCGGGCTTCGCGCGGCAACGCCTGCCGGGACTGCTGGTACAACTGCCGCGGCGAGGTCGAGAGCCTCTACCGGCCGGCGGGATTGCTCGCCTCGCTGCCGACTCTGCTGCTGGACCGCGGCGCACCGCCGGAGGGAACCTATCTTCCCGTGCGGCCGACGGCCCTTGCATCGCCCCACCGGCAGACGGATAATGCCGCCGGTACGAACCGGATTCATTAGCGATTGGCAGGGAGCTTTTCAATGAGACGGCATGGAACGCTATTCGTAATGATCTTGGTCATGGGCGGGGGCGTCTTTCTGCTCGGCGGCTGCCCCAAAAAGCCCACGGGCACGATCATGGAGTCCATCCCCGGCGGACCCGACTACGACCGTCCGCTGCCGGAAGGCCAGTTGGCGCTGCGAAAGATTACCGACCTCCGCCAGATGCCCGACTTCACCCCCGCTTGTCGGAATGTCGGCGGCCTGAAGCTGGCCATCGCCAACAGCCTGCACTACCTGGCCAAGCCTTCCAGCAAGCGGTTCTTCCCCTACGACGACATCACCCACGAACGGGCGGTGGCCAGCCTCCAGGCTTTCGAGGCGCTGCTGGATTCCGGCAAGACGCCCGAGCAGCTCAACGCGGCCATCCGCTCGCAGTTCGACGTCTATACGTCCGTCGGCTGGGACGGCAGCGGCGTGGTGTGGTTCACCGGCTATTACACGCCGATCTTCAACGGCTCGATGACCCGCACGGACCGCTTCCGCTATCCGCTGTACAAGGAACCGCCCAACCTGGCCAAGACGGCCGACGGGACTGTGCTGGGGCTGCGGGGCGCCGACGGGACGATCCGGCCCTGCGGGACCCGCAAGGAACTGGAGCAGTCCGGCGCCCTGGCGGGCACGGAGCTTGTTTATCTGGGCGATCCCTTCGAGGTGTACATCGCCCACGTTCAGGGTTCGGCCCGCGTGAGGCTGCCCGACGGCCGAATGATCACCGTGGGCTATGCCGCCAACAACGGCCTGGATTACGTCAGCGTGGGTAAGGAGCTGGTCAAGGACGGCAAGATCGCCAAAGAAAACTTGAGCCTCCAGGCGATGATCGACTACTTCCGCGCCCACCCGCAGGAGGTCACCGAGTACACGTGGCGCAATCCGCGGTTTGTGTTCTTCGCCCTCAATGAGGGCGCGCCGCACGGCAGCCTGAACGAGCCCGTCACGCCGCTGCGGACGGTCGCCACCGACAAGGCCATCTTCCCGCGGGCGGCGATGGCGATGGCGGCCACAAACCTGCCGCAGCGGACCGGCGGCTTCATCCAGTCCCGGCCGTACTGGGGCTTCGCACTGGACCAGGACACCGGCGGCGGTATTCGAGCGGCCGGGCGATGCGACATTTACATGGGCATCGGCGACGAAGCTGGCAAGTTGGCCGGACGCACCCAGCAAGAAGGCCGCCTGTATTACCTGTTCCTCAAACCCGCCGGTGCGGGCGGGCCTGCCCTGCCGAAGGTCTCACCGCCCCCCCTGCCGCCTGAACCGCAGTAACCAACCAAGGCCAACGAACGCCATGCTTCGCATAGGACTCGGTTACGACAGCCACAAATTCGCTCCCGGTCATACGTTGGTGCTGGGCGGCTTGCACATCAAGGGCCAGATCGGCCTGGTCGGCCACAGCGACGCCGACGCCGTCCTGCACGCCGTGACCGACGCGATCCTGGGCGCCCTGGCCGCTGGCGACATCGGCGAGCACTTCCCCGACACCGACCCCCGCTGGGAAGGGGCGGACAGCGCCGTGTTCGTGGCTGAGGCGATCCGCCTGGCTCATCAGCGCGGACTGCATGTCGGCAACTGCGACGTGACGATCTTGGCGGAAAAACCCCGCCTCACTCCCCACAAGGCCGCGATGGCCAAACACATCGCCGAACTGCTGGGCATCGGGGCCGAGGGCGTCTCGGTCAAGGCCAAGACCAACGAGCACATGGGTTCCATCGGGCGGGGCGAGGGCATTGCGGTTTTTGCGGCCGTGCTGCTGACCGACGGCGGCTAAGATTGTTCAGACCGCAAGCCGGCCGCCGCGGAGGCCGTTGGGCCATTTGGGTTTGCATTCCGCCAGGCCTTGGCTAATAATCCAACCGCGTTTTACCGGCCGTCGGAAAGGACGTCTCCATGGGCGAACTGAGCAAGGTCTTCAAGGCTTATGACATCCGAGGCGTGTATCCCAAGGAGGTCGACGAGGACCTGGCGTGGAAGGTCGGACACGCCTGCGGGCAGTTCCTTCGCAGCCTGCTGAGCGGCTACGAGCGAGGCCAGGCGGCCAGCAATCGCCTGGTCGTGGGGCGCGACATGCGGCCCAGCAGCGACCCCCTGGCAGGGGCCCTCATCGAGGGCATCACCGCCAGCGGCGCCGGCTGCATGAACATCGGCATGTGCGACACGCCGATGGTTTACTTCGCCATCAATCACCTGGGCACCTGCGGCGGTGTGCAGGTCACCGCGTCGCACAATCCGATCCAGTACAACGGATTCAAGATTTCCGGCGCCAAAGCCAGGCCCGTGGGCGTGGACACGGGGCTGAAGGAAATCCAGCGCATCTGCGCCGCCGTCCGCCGCATGCCGCTGGAGGCCTCCATCGCCCCGGCCGACCAGGTGGACCTCTGGGACGCCTACGCCAAGCACATACGGAAATTCCTCCGCGTGCCGCGGCGGCTGAAGGTGGTGGTGGACGCTTCCAACGGCATGGCCGGCAAGATGATCCCGCAGGTCTTCGGCGACGCCGACGTGCAGATCATCCCGCTGAACTTCGAGATCGGCCAGGGGTTCGTGCACGAGCCCAATCCGCTGGTGGAGGCCAATCTCCGCCAGGTTAAAAGCGCCGTGCGGCGGCATCGCGCGGACTTGGGCGCCTGCCTGGACGGCGACGCCGACCGCTGCGCGTTCATCGACGAGCACGGCCAGGCCGTCCCCAGCGACCTGATCACCGCCCTGCTGGCCAAGCATTTCCTGCGGGAGAACGCCGGCGCCATGGTGGTGTACGATCTGCGGTCCTCGCGCGTGGTGGCGGAGGAGATTCGCGCCGCCGGCGGCGTGCCGCGGCGCGAGCGCGTGGGCCACGCGTTCATGAAAAAAGCCCTGGCCGACGGGCACGGCGTGTTCGGCGGCGAGCTGTCGGGGCACTTCTACTTCCGCGACAACTTCAACTGCGACAGTGGCGCCATCGCGCTGGCGTCGGTCCTCAGCGTCGTCGCCCAGCAGGACCTGCCCTTCAGCCAATTGATCGCCCCGCTGAAGCGCTACTGCCAGAGCGGCGAGATCAACTTCTCCGTCGCCGACAAGGCGGCTAAGATGAAGGAAATCACCGAGGAGTTCTCCGACGCCGAGATCGATACGCTGGACGGCGTGACGATCCAGTACCCCACTTGGTGGTGCAATGTGCGGCCCAGCAACACCGAACCGCTGCTGCGGCTGAACCTCGAGGCCCGCGACCGGCGCAGCCTCAGGGACAAGCTCAAGAAAGTCCAGGCCATCCTCGGTAAGCCCGTGGACCATTAACCATTAAAAAGTCCGGCCGACAGACCCAAGGCCGGCAGACGGTCATGAGTAAACTGGAAGACACCCTCAAGTCCATGAAGTACGACGATCGCGGCCTGCTGACGGCCGTCGTCGTGGACGCGACCACCAAGCAAGTGCTCCAGGTGGCCTTCATGAACGCCCAGGCCCTGGCGGAGACGATCCGCACGGGCAAGACGCACTTCTGGGCAGTCTACGCCGATTGCGACGCGGACGCCGTGGTCGTCGAGGTCGACCAGCACGGCGGGGCCTGCCACGAGGGCTACCGCTCCTGCTTCTATCGCCGGCTGACGCCCCAGGGCGACTGGGAGATCGTCGGCCAGAAGGTCTTCGACCCCAAGCAGGTGTACAAGAACAAAGGCTGAGGGGTTCGAGCTAACGTAGTCGTTCATTCATTGAAAAAACCTCCTGGCGAACATGAACCATCGAGGCGCCAGATCCCAGGCCGTGATTCGGCCGCCCTGGATGGCGGCGGTGCTGAACGTGGTATTGGCGCTGACGGCCCTGGCGGCCGCGGCGGCGCTGGCACTGGAGTTCGGCGGCTTCTGCCTCACCGGCGATCAGCTCCGTCTGCTGCACCGCACCGAGGCCGTCATCGTCGCCGTCTTCGTGGCCGACCGGCTGTTGCGGTTCCTGTTGGCTGAGAACCGCCGCCGATTTTTGCGCGAGAACTGGACCGACTTCGTCCTGATGGTCATGGCCGCCGGTGTCATCGCCATCCGCGTGCAGTGGCAGGTCACGGTCCTGTCGGCTGGGATGTTCTATATCCTGGTCACGCAGGCGTACCTCCTGGCGACGCGGATCGTGCACGCGACCGGCGTCAACCTGCGGTCCGCCGGCGGCGGCATCCATCCCGGCTGGCTGCTGATCGGCGGTTTCGCCTTCCTGTGCCTGGCCGGGGCGGGGCTGCTGATGCTCCCGGCCGCGACGC
>JBEKZI010000067.1:0-12558 GCA_049510055.1 Phycisphaerae bacterium
CAATTCCGTCGCCCGCGCCATCACCGAGACGCTTGCCCCCTCCGGCCGGGTGGACGTGACCGTCGTGGACGCGATGGCCATGGTCCCCTGGTGGTTTCGCATGATGTATGCCGACTGCTTTATGCTGGGGATGTCGCGGTTCCCCTCGCTCTATGCCTTAGGATACGTGCTGAGCGACAGGCCGCATACGTCTGGCCGCGGCGCGCTCGAGCGGATGTGCATGGCCTATGAGCGGTTCGCCACGCGCCGCTTGCAGGAGTACCTGCGGGCTAACCGCTTCGACCTGATCGTTCACACGCACTTCCTGGTCCCGCCGGTGGCTGCGTGGATGCGGCGGCACGGGCAGCTCGACACGCCGCAGTTTGTGACCGTGACCGACATCGAGACGCACCGCCTGTGGTATTGCCAGGACGTGGACCGCTGGTTCCTGCCGTCGGCCTACACCGCGGGGATCTTCCGCCGCTGGGGCGTGCCGGAGCAGCGGCTGACCGTCAGCGGCATCGCCGTTCACTCCAAGTGGACCGCCGCGGTGGACCGTCCGCGGATCTACCGGGAGTGGAACCTGCCGGCCGACAAGGCCATCGTGCTGTTGAGCGGCGGGACGGACTACGTCTGCGGGCCGGTGGTGAAGATCGCCCACGGCATCTGCCGCGCCTGCCCGCAGGCCTACGTCGTCGTCCTGGCCGGCAGGAACAAGGGATTGCTGGAGACGCTGACTCACCGCCCCGAGCCGGCCGGCCGGGTGCGGGCGATTTCCTTCACCGACCGCGGCCATGAGCTGGCGGAGGTCTGCTCGCTGATGATCACCAAGCCCGGCGGCGTGACCACGGCCGAGTGCCTGGCCAAGGGTACGCCGATGGTGTTGCTGAATCCCGTCCCCGGCCACGAGGGCGGCAACGCCCAGTACCTGGCCTGCAACGAGGCCGCCGTGATCTCCCGCGGGGCCGACGAGGTGATCGCGATGGTCGCACGGTTGCTGGACCATCCGCCCCTGCTGCGTCAGATGGCCGACAACGCCCGCCGGCTGTATCGGCCCGGGCGGGAAATCATCACCGAGGCGGTCCTGCAAGCGGTGGGGCGGGGGGCTTGACCCTCGATGGCGGAGGACGTATCAGTAAAGCCGGCGGCGCGACAGTCCGCCGCCCGGCGCATGGAGGCGCAGCATGAAGTCGATTTACATCGTGGAAAAATCGCTGCCGCTGGCGTGGGAGAAAGCCGTCATCGCCTGTTGGGAGCAGGGGGAGAGCATTCCCACCGAGTACGACAAGCCCGGCGATCCCCACAGCCGCGACGTCCTGGCCGTCATCCACGTGACCGAGCCGTTCTCTGAGCCGCGCATCCACCGGGCCTTTCCCGGCGGACTGGACGACCTGGAGCGCTACCGCGCCGAGGTGCTCTACGGCGTGCACGACCATTGGATCGACCCGGCCGCCGGCAAGTGGGAATACACCTATCACGAGCGGCTGTTCGCCTATCGCGTGCCGGGGGTGGGCCTATTCGACCAGATCGCCGGCGCCGTCGCCAAGCTGCGCGCCACGCCGCACACCCGCCGCGCCCAGGCCGTCACGTGGCAGGTGTGGAACGACATGACCATCGCCGACCCGGCCTGCCTCCAGCGGCTGTGGTTCCGCCTGATGGGCGGCCAGCTGCACATGACCTGCCACATTCGCTCCAACGACGCCTTCAAGGCCTCGTTCATGAATATGTACGCCTTCACCGAGCTCCAGAGGCAGATGGCCGCCGAGCTGGATGTCGCGCCGGGCCAGTACGTCCACCTGGCGGACTCGTTCCACATCTACGGCAGCTACTTCGCCGACTTCCAGGGCTTCCTGCGGACCGTGGAGCGCCGCTCCGTCGAGCAGCGGGTCTTCACCACCGACTTTGCCCGCGAGTCCTTCGTCGACGGCTGCGACAGCCTCCTGGCCGAGGCCGACATGCCGGAAGACAAAAAGGCCCTGGTCCGCAAACGCCGCGCGGAATTGACGGGGTAAGTTAACCTGAGGGGAAACTAGCCGGGCCGGGAATCCTCGGCGTCTTCCGTGAGGGGGCCGACGATGCGGATGCCCTTTTTGCCGGTGCGTTTGACGGCTTTGAGGGCCTGGTCGGCCTTGCGGAGCAGCTCGCGGCAGGTGGTGCCGTCGGCGGGGAAGCTGGCCAGGCCGCCGGAGATGGTCAGCACGCCGGTGGCCTTGGGACCAAGGGAGTGGAACGCATGGCGATGGAGGGCCTTGAGGAATCGCCGCGCCAGCACCAGGGCGCTATCGGGAGGCTTGGAATCCGGCAGGCGGGGCGGCTGGCGGTCCCAGAACAGCACCGCGAACTCATCGCCGCCGATTCGCGCGACGATGTCATGCTCGCGGGTGATCCGCCGCATCAGATCAGCCGTCTCGCGCAGGATTTCGTCGCCCACCGCGTAGCTGTAGCGGTCGTTGTAGGTCTTGAAGTCGTCGATGTCGTACAGCAGCAGCGTGGCGCGGAGGTTTTTGGCGGCCGCCTCGCGGAGGACCTTGTCGGTGGCGTGGTAGAAGTAGCGGCGGTTGTAGGCGCCGGTCAGCTCGTCGGTGATGGCCAGGTGGTGCAGGACCTCGGTCCTCTTGGCGGCCTGATACAGGGCCGGCAGGATCCGCTCCAGGGCAGCCAGCAGGGCCTTGGCCGGGGCGTCCAGGGTCGCCGGCTCCGTGGCCGCCAGGAGCCGATGTGTATCGGCTTTCGGACCTGCCGGGCCGGCAGGCAGGCGCAGCAAGGGCATATAGTTCTCGCCCAGCAGGCTTTCGTCCATCCATTCCAGCGGACCCTTGACCTTGGCGGCCACCATCGCCGCGACGGCCGCTTCTAAGTCCATCCGGCTGAAGGTGGCGCTGGCCAATTGAGCGAACTCCTCGCAGGACAGTGGTTCGACTTTGCTCACCCCGGCGCGCCGGGGTTCGGCGGCGATCGCCGCGGGCGGTTCGACTGCGCTCACCACAGGCGATTCCGACCTGCCTACCGGACAGGCAGGTTCCGCCAGTGTCCGCAGGTCGGCCGGGCTGGGCGGGGTGATGAAGTAGTCGTCCAGCGCCTCGCCCACCAGCTCGCAGACTTCCATCTCCAGCCGCGGCGGGCAGAGGGCGTAGAGCTTGGCATTTTTCTGGAGTCGCCGCGTCGCGCGGCATAGGGCCGCGAATTCGCCCGCCCCGGACGGCGTAGCCGCGGTCGGCGACAGCACGACGACGGGGAACTCGCGGCGGCCCATGGCCTCCAGCGCGTCGTAGGGGTCCGCCACGGCGACCAGCGCCGACGCACCGGTGCCGGCCAGACGCTTGGCGATCTGCTCGCTCAACGGATTGTCCGCTAACAGCAACATTCTCAAGCCTGCTCCGCATCGCCTAACAAGGCCGACAATTCCTCAGCCGTCAGCAAGGGTTCACTCACAGGTGTTTCAACGCCGCTCATCGCAAGCGGGGCTTTCGGCGGTCCATCTTTGGCCTCCGCCGGGCCTTGGCCGGCCAGGGCCTCAAGGGTCCGGACCAGTTCCGCCCGGCTGGTGGTTTGTACGCCGCTCAGGCGGCCGTCGGCCACCCACGGCGGGACAGCGCCGACGCCCCAGACCTTCACACCCGCCCGCCGGGCGATCTCTATGAGCCGAAGGTGGCAGGACCTCAGCAGCCGAAGCTCGATGACCAAAGCCTCCACCGGCCCGGCCAGCAGTTCCGCGGCCGCTTCGTAAGCGCTGGCGACCCGGACGCACTCCAGGGCCGGTCCGAGGTCTTTTATGCCCGAGCCCGAGCCCGAGCCTGAACCTAGGCCTAAACCCTCTCCGCCCGGCGCCGCGCAAGGCGCAAAAAACACCACCCTCCGCGGTGATGGCATGGTCCTGCCGTTCATCGAGGTGCCAATCCTCCAGCAACACCTTAGATTTTACCCCAAAAACGCAGAACCGTAAACGGAGGAAAAAGCGAGAGGCGACTGTTCGACCATAGACTTTTAGGCTGTTCGGAAGACCCTACGCACGGTCCGCCTAACAGTCGAACAGTCTAATAGTCGAAAAGTCGTCTTTGAGCGCGCAGCGAGATTACAAGATGGGATGAAATTGGAGCGGCCCATCGGGCCGGCAGTGGAGCGAGTCGCTACCGTTCTCGCGGCCGCAGAAGCGAGCCGTTGAGTTCCCGAGCCGGGAAGGCCGCGCCGGGCGAAGCGGTGCGTGGATCGATGTCCCCGGCCAGGTAGACCCGGTCGGCCGTGATGCCGCAAGTCTGCTGGAGCGCACGGACCAACCCGATCAGCGAACGCATCTGCGAGGCCGTCGGCGGCGTCTGGGAGAAGTCGCCGATCAGGCACACGCCGATGCTGGTGGCGTTCCAGTTGTACCCGGAGGCGAAGACGTGATTGCCCTCCACCTGGCGGTCCCACAGCGACGTGGAACGCACGGACTTGCCGTCGGTCCCGGGCGACTGATCGATCACGAAGTGGCAATCGCGGTCGGCGTCCAGCGGCTCGACGGACGTGTGGATGACGATCTGCCGCCACTTGGCGGCCTTGATGGCGACGTTGGTCTGAGAAATGGCCTCGGAGGATTCATCGGCCAGGCTGCTCACGGCAGACAGATTGGTCACCGGCGGACGGATCGGAGCTGTCTCCATCAAGATGAGCGCAATCGACCCCACCGTCATAGCGGCAACCAGCGCACCCAACGTCTTCATCGTCCGTGACCCGACCATAAGCTTGTCCGATTCTAGATGTGTTTCCGTTCACTCTGCGCTGCGAAGATCGGACTTCGCAGAATCTAAGTCTTGTATCGGCAAAGTGCAAGCAATTCTGTTGCAGAATCCGAAATTGGCGTGATTTTTTGCCCCCTGCAACCCCGCCGCCCCAGCCAACCACCAGCCTCCTCCAACGCCCCCAGGCCATAGGACCCCCCCAAGGCCGGTGGAACTTTTGGAAAAAATGGCGGGAAGAGACAAAAGACAGCCTCTGCAACATGCCTAGATATAAGCAGTTGCCACAAACGCCCCTATTGTTCAGCCCCTAATGCCTAGTGCCTGTTGCCTAATCCCTGGTCCCTGGCTTATCCGCCGTAGCCCGCCGAAGCTTTAGTGAAGGCGCGGCGAAGGCGGATGCCTAGTCTTCTTCTTCCTCGTCGTCTTCGGTGAGGATGTGCAGTTCGATCAAGGCGCGGCGGGCGGCTTCCTGCTCGGCGTCTTTTTTGGTCTTGCCCCAGGCGCTGGGGAACTGTCGGCCGCTCATCCAGACGGCCACCTCGAAGCACTTGCTGTGGTCGGGGCCCTTTTCGTCCAGCATGCGGTAGTCCGGCGTGACGCTCCAGGCGCGCTGGGCGTGCTGCTGAAGGAGCGACTTGTAGTTGCTCTGGTGCTCGGTCGCCAGCGCCTGCTCGATGTAAGGCCGAATGTGCTTCAGAATGAACGCGCTGGCCGGGGCGAAGCCGCCGTCCAGGTAGATCGCCCCCACGAGGGACTCGAACACCGCCGCGGCCACGGACGTCGGCAGCGTGCCGGGTTTGGCCATGCCCTTGTCCAGCGACAGCAACCGGCCGAGGCCAAGTTCCTCCGCCACGGCCGCGCAGGTGTTCCGCGAGACGACGGTGGACTTGATCTTGGTCATCTCGCCTTCCAGCAGGTCGCCCTCGCGCTGGTAGAGGTCCTGGCAGACGGCCAGCGCCAGCACCGAGTCGCCCAGGAACTCAAGCCGTTCGTTGCTCTGCTCGCGAGTGGGGGCGGCCGAGGCGTGCGTCAACGCCAAGGCCAGAAGGGAAGGGTCCGAAAAGCGGTACTCGAGGATCTGCTGACACTGCTCCAGGGCCGAGTCGTCCACGGGACAAAACTCCTTGTGAGCCGGGCCTCTGGCGGCCATCGTCCTCGTGGTGAGCTTGTCGAACCACTTCGCTCAGGAGCTTGCCCTGAGCCTGGTCGAAGGGCGACTACCGCCAAGGGCCCTTGGCATTTGGGCCAAAACCTAAACCGGCCCAATTATAAACCCAACCCGCTAAATCGTCAAACGCCTGGGCTACTCACGCCAGATTCTCGAACAGCGGGCTGGAGAGGTACCGTTCGCCGTAGCTGGGCATGATGGTCACGATGCACTTGCCGGCGTTTTCCGGACGGTGGGCGACCTGATTGGCCGCAGCCAGGGCCGCCCCGGAGGAGATGCCCACGAACAGCCCCTCGATGCGGGCTGCCCGGCGGGCCCAGTCAATGGCCTCCTCCTGGTCGATGGGGATGACCTCGTCGAGGATTTTGAGGTTCAGCACCGAGGGGATAAATCCGGCGCCGATGCCCTGAATCTTGTGCGGCCCGGGCGTGGGCGTCTGGCCGGCCAGGGTCTGGGAGATTACCGGGCTTTGGGCCGGTTCCACGGCCACGGCGCGAAAAGTCGGCCGGCGGCGCTTGATGACCTCAGCCACGCCCGTGATCGTCCCGCCCGTGCCCACCCCGGCTACCAGGATGTCCACCTTGCCGTCGGTGTCGCGCCAGATTTCCCTGGCCGTGGTCCGCCGGTGGATGTGGGGGTTGGCGGGATTGTCGAACTGCTGCGGCATGAAGCCGTCGGTGATGCCCTTGAGTATCTCCTGGGCCTTGGCGATGGCGCCCGGGATGCCCTCGGCCGCCGGCGTCAGCACCACCTCGGCGCCCAGCGCCCGCAGTACCTTGCGGCGCTCCAGGCTCATGGATTCCGGCATCGTCACGATGCACCGGTAGCCCTGCACGGCGCAGACCAGCGCCAGGGAGATGCCCGTGTTGCCGCTGGTGGGCTCGACGATCGTGGTGTTGGGCTTGATCTTGCCCTCGCGGCGGGCGGCTTCGATCATCGCCAGGCCGATGCGGTCCTTCACCGAGCCCAGCGGGTTGTGGCTCTCCATTTTGGCCAGCACGGTGGCCTTGGCGGTGATGAGCTTGCGGATGGACACCAACGGCGTCCGGCCGATGGTGGCGGTAATGTCGTCAAAAACGGTCATGGTCTGTCTCCAACTTCTTTCCCGGCGCCCTTTTTAAAACCGGCTTTGTAACTGTCGATGGCGTGGCGGGGTTCCTGCCACATCGCGCCTTGCCAAGGGTAGTCCCGGTTTTATGGCCCGTCCAGGAATTCATATACTCCTTGTCGGCAGCAGGGGCAATTGGCGGCCGCGGCGCCGGCGGCGTCGATCCGCTGGATGCTGTTGGTCCACAGGTCCAGTTTCGTCAGGTAGGGGCTGACCTGCTCGGCGTGGCCGGAGAGGATTTTGACGGCCTCCATGGCCTGCAAAGCCGCCAGGGCCGCCACGGCCGGGCCCAGCACACCGGCCGCCCGACAGGATGGATCGGCGCAGGGCGGGGGCGGCTGATCGTACACGCATCGCAGGCACGGGCGCCCGCCGGCGGGGATCGCCAGCACCTGCCCCTCGGCGCCCACCACGCCGGCGAAGACCCACGGCAGGCGGGCCTTGACGCAATAATCGTTCAGCAGGAATCGCGTGGCGAAATTGTCAGTGCCGTCCAGCACGAGCTGGACGCCCTCGGCCAGGGCGGCGATGTTGCCGCGGTCCAGGCGGACGGCGTGCGGCTCGATCGTGCAGCGGCTGTGGATCTTCGCCAGCCGCGCCGCGGCGGCCTGCACCTTGGGCGCTGCGGCGGCGGCGTCCTGCTCGTCGTAGAGCCCCTGGCGGTGGATGTTGGTCAGGTCCACCTTGTCGTCGTCCGCCAGGCGCAGCCGGCCCACGCCCGCCCGCGCCAACAGCTCCGCCAACCAGCTTCCCAACCCGCCGACGCCGACGATCAGCACGCCACTAGCGGCCAGGCGCTTCTGGCCCTCCAGGCCCAGCGGCGCGTAGACGGTCTGCCGCTGGAATCGCGCCAGGTCGCCACGGGCGACTCGATGCGGTGAGTTGGTGGGGGTGCCTGTGGCCATAGATACGACAGTCTAGGCTTTCCTGCGGCGGGGATGCAAGGCCGCTCCGCAGCATGGAAAAACGCCTTGAACAGCCGCGGCCCGCGGCCTTATCATAGTGGTTTCCAACCGGTCCGAACTCCCGGGTCTGAAGGCAGGATGCGGCGAGTTCGGCCCCAGCAAGGAGTCGTTCATGGCGTACAAGATTACCGATGCGTGCACCGCGTGCGGGTCGTGCAAAGAATCCTGCCCCGCCGAGGCCATCAAGGAGGGCCAGCCCCGATATTCCATCGACGCGGACCTGTGCATTGACTGCGGCAGTTGCGTGGACGCCTGCCCGGTCAAGGCCATCGTGGAGGGCTGACCGCAAGAACACATGGAATTTCCGGGCCGCCGCCGGGCCACTCGCGCGACGGCCCGTGCTTTGCGCCAAGGCGCGCAGGGAGACGGCCCATGACCATCCGGGAGTTCCAGGACTTTATTCGGCACAAGTATTACGCCACCGACTCCAAGCGCGGCACGGCGGGGACGTTTCTGTGGTTCATGGAGGAGGTGGGCGAGCTGGCCAGCGCCCTGGCCGGCCAGGACCCCAAAAACAAGGAGGAGGAATTCGCCGACGTCTTGGCCTGGTTGTGCACGCTGGCCAACATCAACGGCGTGGACCTGGAAAAGGCCGTCGAGAAGTACACCGTCCATGGCGTGGAAGGGACCAAGTAGGTCGGCCGGGACGTGGCGGAGGCACTGGAGCCTGCCTGCTGACAGGCAGGGTTGAAATGGTCATGTTGCAGCCTGCTTCGACCGATAACTGACGGTAGCAGGTACTCTTATCTGCCCGCCATAGGCGGGGCAGGCCCGCCCCTATGGGCGAGAAGCGGAATGAGGTGCGGCTATGCGCGTGATACTTTGGCTTGTCGCGGTGCTGGCGGTATTCGCCGGGTGCATGCAGACGGACGAGAACACCAAGTTCAACCCTCCCAAGGAGCTGCCGCCGTGGGCCTACGACGCGCCGCTCTACTATCAGCCGGCGGAAGACCTGCCCCAGCAGGAGACGATCGGCAACGGCATCGGCGTGTATTACACGCGTGGGAAGTCGTTCTTCATCCGCCACCCCAGCAACTGCCAGGTCAGCGGCGTGCCGCGCGTGGCGGTCTACTACTCTCTCGACCAGGGCCAAGATTGGTCGAAGGCGGGATACTACGGTGTGGAGCAGACGCACTTTAATTTCCTCGCCAAGGAAGAGGGCGCGTATTGGATACGGTTTGTCGGCCCCGGCCAGGGATCCGCCGAATGCCCGCCGGGCCAGCCGCAACGCATCTACGTGGTGGACCGCACCCCGCCGGCCATCGTGCTGTCGATTACTCCCTCGGCGTGGGATGACGAGAAAAACCAGGTCCCGCACCTGTACGACGTGGGACAGACCGTCCGGCTCGATTGGGGCGTCAGCGACCGCCACCTGGACCCCAACAGCATCAAGATGGGCATCTGCTTCGCGGAGTTCCCGTACAATGTCGTCTGGAGCGTCCTGCCGGAGACCATGAAGGAGTCCGGCAGCCTGACGGTGGAACTGCCTCCCCAGGCCGCCCAGCACGGCGGCATCCGCTTCCGCTTGGAGGCCAGGGACAAGGCGGGGAACATCGGCCTGGCCATGACGGACGTGCTGCACATCCGCAGCGCCGCCCCGGCCACCACCCGCCCGGCGCCGCCGCCGCCGACGGGCGTGCCCAGGGCCCGATTGATCTTGCCGCCCCAGACTCAGCCGTCGGCCCCGCCGCCGCAGCCGCCGCCGGCCGTGCTGGCGCCGGGCCGATTTGAGCGCGGCGCGATGGTCACGGCCGATCGGCCGGGCTGGCCGAAGTTCGAACAAATTCTAAGCAAGTCAAGCCGCCAGGAGCTGGGTTGGTTGCCGCCGGCCGCGGCGAATTACCGTGACATGGAGCTCCAGTTCTCCGCCGACGACGGGCAGTCGTGGCAGACCGTGGCCAAGGGGCTGAAACCCGGCCAGCCCGTCGCCTGGACCGTGCCCGATGTCACCGGCGCCACCTGCCGCTTGCGCGTCGTGGCGCTCGTCCCAGCCTCCGGCGGGACCGCCGGCACGGAGATCACGCTGGCGATGACCCAGCGGTTTACCGTCAACGACGCCACCACCACCGCGCCGACCCACTAAAGGCGATTTCAAAACCGACTGATGGGTGGCGGGGCTCCTGCCCCGCCACCTTTTTTATTGGGGAAAATCATTGCGCGGTGGGGCAGGAGCCTGCCTACCGGTAGGTAGGCCCCACCGCGCGCCAAGATGGATGGAGAAACCGCTTTTAAAAAGCGGCCGGGTCGTCAGGCTTTTTTGGCCTTTTTAGCCAGCCACTTTTTAAGCTCGGCGGGGCTGGACGTGTTGAGTATGTCCTTGGCGGTCGCCCACCCGCGACGGGCCGTGATCACCCCGTAGCGCATCAACTCCAGGCTGGCGGTATTGTGGCTGTCGGTGTTGATGACCATCTTCGCGCCGGCCCCCACGGCCGCGCGGACGTGGACGTCACGCAGGTCCAGCCGGTGGGGGTCGGCATTGATCTCCAGGGCCACGCCGTTGGCCGCGGCGGCCTCGGCGATGGCCTGGATGTCCAGCTCCATGCCCGCCCGGGCGTTGATCAGCCGCCCGGAGGGGTGCCCGATGCAGTGCACGTGCGGCTGCTCGATCGCGCGGATGAGCCGCCGCGTGGCCTCCGCGGCGCCCTGCGACAGCGCCGAGTGCGGCGAGGCGGTCACGAAGTCCAGCTCCGCCAGCACCTCGGGGGGAAAGTCCAGCGAGCCGTCCTTGAAGATGTCCACCTCGATGCCCGTCATCACCCAGATGCCTTTGGCTGCCGCGGCCGCTTTCCGAATGGCGCGGACGTGGCGGGCCAGGCGCTTGGCGTCCAGGCCGTTGGCCTGAATCTGGCTTTGGGAGTGATCGGAGATGACCATGTACTTGTAACCGCGGGCGCGGCAGGCCTCGATCATCTCTTCGATCGTGTTCGCCCCGTCGCTGGCGCGGGTGTGCATGTGCATGTCGCCGCGGATGTCGTCCAGCTCCACCAGCGCCGGCAGCTTGCCGGCGGCCGCGGCGTCGATCTCCCCGCGATCCTCGCGAAGTTCCGGGGCGATAAACGTTAGCCCCAGCGCCTTGTAGATGTCTTTTTCATTCGTCCCCGCCACCAGGCGCCGGCCGCGGAACAGGCCGTACTCGTTCAGCTTCAGGCCCTTTTTAATCGCCCGCTCACGCAGGGCGATGTTGTGGTCCTTGGAGCCGGTGAAGTACATCCAGGCCGCCCCGAAGCTTTTCTTTGGCACGACGCGGAGGTCGGCCTGCATCCCCCCAGCCAGCACGACGCTGCCCTTGGTCCCCCCGGCCGCCAGCACGCGCTGCACGCCGGGGGCGCCCGTGAAGGCCTGGATGATCCCCTCGGCCGAGCGGTCCGGGGCCTGGCACAGCAGGTCGATGTCGCCGATGGTCTCCCGGCCGCGACGCAGACTACCGGCAATCTCCGCCGCCTGGACCCCTTTGGCTCGCCGGACGGCCTGCACCAATACTTGGGCGCGCTGGTCGGCCTCTCCCAGCAGCGACCGGCCGGCGGACTTGGCTAGAAATGCCATCGACTCCAGAATCTGCTGGGCCTTCTTGGCCCCCATCCCCTCGACGCCCTTCAGCTTCGTCGGATCGGCCAGGGCGGCCTTGAGCTGCTCGACGGTCTGGATGCCTCCCTGCTTCCACAGCTTGGCCGCCGTCTTGGGCCCAAGGCCCGGAATCGCCAGCATCGCCGCCACGCCAGGGGGAACCTTGGCCAGGAGCTCCTGATGGGCCTGGATCCGCCCCGTGCTGAGGTATTGATTGATCTTGGCAGCCGTGCTCTTGCCGATGCCCTCCAACTCTTCCAGCTTCCCGGCGGCGGCGATCTCCTCGATGGGCTCAGCTAAATCCTCCAGGACCCGCCCCGCCCGGCGATAGCTGGCCACGCGGAAGGGATCCTCGCCGAGGATCTCCATCAGGTCCGCCATCTGGGAAAAGATGTTCGCCAGTTCCTGGTTTTTCATGGGTACGCACCCAGCAAAGTATACGCCGCGGGCCGGCCAGGCAATCCCGGCGCGCCGGGATTGCCGCCTTTCGGATACGGGCCTACAATCCTGCGGAAAGGATTTTTCCATGATGGCCGAGGCCGGCGAGCAGCGACGGGTAGTCTTTGACGGCGACGTGCAGGGCGTGGGGTTCCGCTACACCGCCTGCCGCCTGTCCGAGGGGTACGACGTGACCGGCTACGTTCGCAACCTGCCCGACGGCCGGGTGGAGTGCCTGGTCGAGGGGGCCGGGGATCAGATCGACCGCTTTCTGGCGGACCTGTCGGCGCGCATGGCCCCTTATATCCGCCGCACGACGCAGCAATCGGCCCCGGCCTCCGGCGGCTATCCGTCGTTTACGGTCAAGTTCTGACGGGGGGTGAGATTTTGGCGGGGAACGTCTGACGCGAGCAGGCGCCTAATCCGTTTCGTCCTGTGGGCGAATCCGTGACCGTTTGGAGGATCCCAGCGTGCACAGTCCGCGGTTGTAGGGCTTGACGGCCTGGTAGACCTTCCGCACGAACTGGCGGAACTTGTCCGCCGCCGGCCCCCATTCGGTGTGGGCGTCCATGGCCTCCAGGGCCTGCTTGCGGTTCAGCCTACTGCGATAGGTCAAGT
>JBEKZI010000068.1:0-12367 GCA_049510055.1 Phycisphaerae bacterium
GACGCGGCCTTGGGCGCAACCAACTGAGCGGCGGAAACGTCCTGGGCGTCCGCCACGCCCAGCTCGGCGGCCTTGGCGTCCAGATCGGCCAGGGCGGCCTCGACCTGATTCTCCGCCAGGGGCTTGCCGTGAGAGTTGGACTTCTCCAGTTCGCGGACGCTCCAGCCTTTGACCGTTTTGGCTATGATCGCCAGGGGCTTGTCCGCGGCCTTGGCCGTCAGGGCGGCAAAGACCTCGTCCCACTTATGCCCGTCGATAATCTTGACGTCGAAGCCGAAGGCCCCCACCTTGGCCGCCAGCGTCTCGGCCGACTGTTGATGCGAAACGTAGTCGCTCTGCCCCAGGCCGTTGCAGTTGAAGATTAGCCGCACGGCCGTCAGCTTCTGGTCGACGACGAAGTCCATCGCCTCCCACAGTTGGCCTTCGCGGCTTTCCCCGTCGCCGCAGAGACAGAAGAACCGCCGGTCCGAGCCGTCCAGTCGGGCCGCACAGGCCAGACCCGCGGCCACCGAGAGGCCCTGGCCCAGCGAGCCGGTCGCGGCGTCGAAGAACGGAAAGCCGATGGCCGGGTTGGGATGGCCGTCCAGGACGCTGTCGTTTTCGCGAAGCGTCAGGGCGTCGTCGAAAGAAAGCGGAATCGGGCGGCCCGGCGTGCCGGCCAGGCCTCCCAAATCGCAGTAGGCGGCGTAGACGACAGGCACGGCGTGGCCCTCGGACAAGATCAACCGGTCGGCGCCGGTGTTCCAGGGGTCCTTGGGATCGTACCGCATGACGCGGTACATCAGCGCGGTGACCAGGTGCACCAGCGACAGGGCGCTGGAAGGATGCCCGCTGCCCGCGGCCGTGCACATCTTGACGATCTGCTTGCCTAACGTGATGACCTTGCGGTCGAGGTCCTTGTAGTCTGCCATCGTAAGTCTCCCTTGGCCTTTCGCCGGCCAGCGGTGGTAAAGGTTTATTACCCTATATAAACCGCCCCCCCTTCGCAAGGCCGAAAACAATAAACCGCCCGCAAGGCCCAGGCCGTCCGCCGGCGACGCGACAGGATGTCGTAACGGTTTTGTTGCAATGCCGCGCCGTATTCGTATACTCACAAACCCCGCCGAACCCGAACCTGGCGGCCACAATGAGGAAGACATGGCTGGACGCATTCGAGGCGTTTTCTTTGACCTGGGGGACACGCTGCTTGATTTCGGCCACGTGGACGTCCTGGGCCTGTTCGAAGCCGGCGCCCGCCTATCCTACGAGTACCTCACGTCGCTGGGCAAGCCCCTGCCGTCCTTCGCCAAGTACTACCGCGGCCAGCTTTGGTCCATCCGCTGGCGATACCTCATCAGCCGCATCACGAGGCGGGAGTTCGACGCCCGCACGCTGATTGCCCGTCGCGCCCGCGTGATGGGCTTCGACCTGACGGACGCCCAGGTCGAAGAATTGGCCTGGTTGTGGTATGAACCGCTGAGCCGCTGCGCCACGGCCGAGAGCGGCCTGCGCCAGACGCTCCAGCGTCTGTCGGACGGGCGGGCCTTGGGCATCATCTCCAATACGTTCATCCCCGCCGTGACGCTGGACCGCCACCTGGCCCAGATGAACCTGCTGGACCTCCTGCCGACCCGCGTGTACTCCTGCGACGTCCACTACCGCAAGCCTCACCCGGCCATATTCCACGCCGCTCTCCAGCAGGCCGGCCTGCGGGCGGACCAGACGTTGTTCGTGGGCGATTCGCTCGTGGCCGACATCGCCGGCGCCAACCACGTCGGCATGATTTCCGTCCTGAAAAGCCCCACCGGCCGAAGCGCCCTGGGAACCATCAAACCCAGGCACAGAATCTCTCGCCTGGCGGAGTTGCTGCCCCTGGTCGACGGCTACGGCGCCGCTTGAGAAGTTCCCTTCTCCCGTCACAGACGCGCCAGCTTCTTGGCGAATTCCTGGTAGTCCTTCTGGAAGCCGGTCAGATCCTGCGAAATGTAGTGCCGAAACAGCGGCACGGAGACGGTCTTGTTGTACGCCCGGCCCTGCTGGCGCCAGCCGGCTAAGTCCTGCGGGGAGACGTTCAAGGCCTGGCAGAGCGTTCCGGCTTCGGCGTCGGCCAGGAGGCGCTGCATCCCGTCGCGGTAGGCCGGAACGGATCGGATAAATTGCAGCAGCGCCCATAACTGGCCGTAGTAGCCCACCGCCTGATCGTGGGCGGTGGTGATGGCCTCGCCGGAGTCCATCGTCAGCAGCGTCTCCAGCGGCAGGAAGCGGTCCTGCACCAGGGCCGCCCGCAGGTCGGTGAAACGGAAATTATTTCTCCGGGGGGTGAAGGCCACCTGGTCGCCGGAAATCTCGTACCCTTCCGCCACGGTGCACAGGCCCTCCTCCAGCCACATGGGCAGGCGGTCGCGAAGGCGATGGTGGAAGAACTGGTGCAGCCCCTCGTGCGAGGCCACCGAAAACGTGCCCAGGTTGCCGATGTCCCAGAAGACGCACACGCCCTGGTAACAATATCCGCCCGCCTGAAGCGACAGGTACGGGCCGGCGCCGGCGCCGATGATCGAAGCCGTCAGCGAGGCCCACTCCTGGCGCGTGCCCATCAGGTAAATCGGCATGAGGGCTTCGCCCCGCCGGTCGCCCAGCCCGGTTAGCTCGAGGTAGTTCTGGTAGGCCGCCTCCATGAAGCCGGGCATGTACGTCACCAGGGCCTGGTTGGTGGCCGTGGTGAAAATGCGGTAGTGGGCGGTGGTCAGCTCCGAGCCGCTGGCCGAGCCGGCCTGCCAGGGGGACCGGGTCAACTCCGTGGTCATGGCCGCGCCGCGATCGGAGTGGCCGTGACCGCCGCAGCCCAACAGGGCCACCGCGACAATCGGCAGGAGAATGGTGGATGATCTCATAACCTTTATTCTACTGCGGCGGGTGTGCGGCCCCAAACGTCCGATGCCGCCTCGGAGGACCTAGCCGCGCTTGGTCCAGAACGGCCCGCGGGATTTCTTGGGCCGCTGGCCGCGGAACGTCCCGCCGGGCAGGGGCACGGTGGTCTCCGCGGCGGCTGCGGCGGCCTCGCGGGCCTGGATGTGTCTGCGGATCACTACCTGCTCGATCACGCCGGCGAACGTCGAGGCCATGATGTACAGCGTCAGCCCCGAAGGCGTGGAGTAGAAGAACAGCAGCATCATCCCCGGCATCATGTACTGCATCATCTTCTGCTGGCGAGCCTGATCGGGCGTGGCGGTCGCCTGGGTCATCGTGGGCGTCAGCTTCGTCTGGAAGAACATGGCCACCGTCAGCAGGAGCGGCAGCAGATGCAGCGTATGGCCCACCAGCGGCAGACCGTACTTCGCCGGCCAGGCGATCGTGTCGGGGGCCGAGAGATCCGTCAGCCACACCGGAAGGAAGCCGGCGTGCCGCAGCTCCACCGAGGCATACAGGGCCCCATACAACGCTCCCCAGATGGGAAGCTGAAGCAGCATCGGCAGGCATCCCCACAGCGGCGCGACGCCCTGATGCTTGTAGATCTGCATCATCTCCTTGTTGAGGGCGGTCTTGTCCTCGCCGTACTTGTCCTTGAGCTTCTGGATCTGCGGGGCGAGCTTCTGCATCCTCATCATCGAGACCTGGCTCTTCTTGGTCAGCGGATGCAAGGCCAGGCGGACCAGGAACACCAGAACGATGAGGGCCAGGCCGTAGTTGCCGAACGTCACGTGCGACAGGATCCCCAGCAGCCACATCATGCCCAGCGCCAGAGGCCCCCAACTGCAGCAGGCACCGAATTCGATCGTGCCCACGTAGTCGAGTTTCTCGTAGATCGGCTGGTAATGGGGCGCCCCCTTGTCGCTGAACAGCTCGCGCTTCTTGGGCCCGGCGAAGACCTCGAAATTGATCTCCTTGGCCGGCTGACCCGGCAACAGGAGCAGTTCGGGGAAGCTGACGCCGGGCACGTAGACTCGCAATTTGTCGCTTTCCGGCGTGGCTTGGAAGTAGAACTGCGCCCGCCACTCCGGAGCGACCACTTTGTCCTTCTGGGACGGCAACACATACATCATCGACCCGAAGTACTTGTTGACCGTTCCCACCCACAGCGGCGAAGGAGGGGATTGGTCCGACCTGCCCACCTCTATTCTCGCAGGGGGCTTGGCTGCCGCCTTCATCAGCCCCACGGCACGGCCAATGCCCGTGAACAGCCCTCCCAGTCCGCCCGGGCCACCTTCCTGAATTTCCTCCGACTGAAGGACCGCCTTCACCTTGTTGTCCGGACCGTTGTACAGGCCGTAAACAACCCGGCGCATGCTGCCGCGAGGGTCATTGTCCAACGGCAGGCCCGTGGGACCGATCTGATCCAGCGAGACCTTCAGCGGCAGGCCGCAGAGGTTCTCCACCGCCAGGGACACGTAGATCGTGTAGTCGCCCTTGCGGAGGGTGTAGGTCTTGACCAGCCGCAGGATGGGGTGGCTGCGGGCCTTGTCCCAATTGGGGCCGTAGTACAGGACGTAAGCGAACCGCGCGGTGTCGGCGGTGCTTTCCAGCAATTCCCAGGGCTTTTGGTCCAGGTCCGCCAGCGTCAGGTCCACCATCGCGTTGCCCTCGACGCTGACGGTCAGGCCTCGCGTGGCCAGCGGCAACACCTCCGAGCCGGGTTGGCTGGCAGCGTCAGAGGGGCCGGCCGGACCGAGGGGGTTCAGCACGCTGTAGTGGCCCTTGTACTTGGCGGGGTCTTTGGCCGCCGCGGCCTCGTAGCCGCCGGGGTTCTTTTCAAACAACCGCTCGTCCTGCTCCGTCACGAAGTAGTTCGTCAGCTTGGCGGTAGAAACGGCTGATCCGACGCTGTCCAACTGGACCTGGAAGAGGTAGCCGTTGGGATCATCCATCGCCCCCAGGGTCACGGACCGCCTCTCGGCCTGCGCGCCGAACCACTTGTCGGTTTTTTCGGCCTCGGTTTCCTTTGCCTTTTCCTTGCCGCCGGCGCGGGCGACGGGAGGCTCCGCCGCGGCGGGCTTGGGGGCGGCGGCAGGCGCTGGCGCCGTGGCGGGTGTGGCCGAAGCAGCCGCAGGCTGGCTGGCGGTTGGGGCGGTGGAAAGTTGGCCGGCATTGTTCGGCTTGTGGCTGTTAACGTAGAGGAACAAAAGGACGAGCCCCGCCGCCAGAACCATCAACGTCGCGCCCAGTCGTCGCAGGTCCACGCGATCTCCTCAGCGTCCTTCTTTCAGGCGCGTCCCCAGGTAGTCGTCCAGTTCGGGGATCGCGTACACTTCCTTGACGACGGTTTCGACGTCGTACTCCACGCGAACGAACCGCACCGCCTCGTCTTCGATGAGGCAGTAGCAGGCCCGGTTGTCGTGATCTCGCGGCTGGCCGACCGACCCCACGTTGATCAGCGCCTTGCGGTGAGAATTCACCTCGAACACGTCGCCTAACTCCGAAGGAGCGTAGAAATCAGGCGCCGGCGTGAACACGCCCGGCACGTGCGTGTGCCCCACGAAACACAGGTGAGTGAAGCGGTCGAAGATGGCTTCGATCTTGGCGGGATTGCTATAGATGTCGTCGGGAAAGACGTACTCATTAATCGGGCGGCGGGGGCTGCCGTGCAGGAACACCAGCTCGCCCATGCCGTAGTCGTCTCCCGGCAGCGTGTGCTTGACCGGCAGGCTCCCCAGAAAATCCCAGCGGGCGTTGCGTTTTTCGCGGTCGTCTTCATTTTCCAACTGCTGGCGCGTCCAGAAGCAGGCCGCCTCGGCGCCGGTATTGAACTTGATCGGCTCAAAGAGCACGGCATAGTCGTGGTTGCCCAGCAGCGTCACGGATGTGTGGGCTATGATCAGGTCCAGGCATTCCTTGGGTTGCGGGCCGTAACCCACCACGTCGCCCAGGCAGATAATCTGCTTGACGCCGCGGGCCGTGATGTCGGCCAGCACGGCCTGGAGCGCCGGAGTGTTCGCATGGATGTCGCTGATGACCGCGAGCATAGGTTAAACGTAGGTTCGGCTATGCTAGCGGCCGCAGCGGCCCGCTGTCAAACCCTTTGCCCGGCCCACCGACCCACCGATCGCCCCTCAGCTGACGGTGATCGCCTTGCTGGACTGCCACAGGCCGTGGATGTTGCAGTAGGACAGGGCATACAGCACCCCGCCCTTGGCGGTCTTCATCGAGGCGATCACCTCGTGATGGGTGTACACAGGCCCTTGGTTGGGTCCGGGGACCGACTCCCCGTGCGCGGAAAACTCGAACCGCCCCACCTGATAGGTGGACTTTTCCCCTTCGGGCTGGAAGTAAAGCTCGATCCAGCGGATGTGGTGCTCGGTGGTGTTGGGGTGGGCGACGGCCTTGCCCAGCGTGGCCTTGACGGCGAAGATCTCGTCCTTCTTGACCGTCGCGGGACACTCGATGATGGGAACGTGCTTTTCCTTCTGCCAATCCGCCGTCTGGATGCGTTCGCTCAATTCCGGCATGTCGAAGGTCTCCTGATATCTCGGCGGCGATGGTTCAGCCTCCGGCCTGCCCACCGCGGACAGGTCCGGCACCGGCGACCCTGGTGCCGCCAAGAAGGAACACCGGTGAATGGAATGCGGCCAAAGGTATTCGTAATATTATAGGCCGCCCGAACGACCGCAAGGAACTCCTGCGAGGGACAACCATGATCCTGGACCGCCTTGAAAACGCCGCCAAGTATTTTCCGCTCCACAAGCGCCTGGCCAGGGCCTTTGAGTACCTGTCGCGGACGGACTGCGCGACGCTGCCCGACGGCCGGCATGAAATTGACGGCCCGAGAATTTACCTCCTGATGGCCCATGCCCCCGGCCGCGGGCGCCAGGGGATGAAACTGGAGGCACATCGGCGATACATCGACGTCCAGATTCCACTGGACGCCCCCGAAGAGATGGGCTGGCGGGAAGCGGCCTCCTGCCGGTCCGTCAGCCAGGCTTACCAAGAAAAAGGCGACATAGAATTTTTCGCCGATGCACCGGCCTGCTGGATCACCGTCGAACCGGGCTGCTTCGCTTTGTTCTTTCCGCACGACGCCCACGCCCCCCTGGCCTGCACCGGCCTAATCCACAAGGCCATCGTCAAGATCGCCGTCGACTAACCGCCCAGGCCGCCAGATAGCCTTGCGGGAATCGGCCGCACGCTCTAAACTGGCTTTTCTTCGGCACCTGCCTGCCGGCAGGCAGGTACGTCCAGGAGCGATTATGGCTATCAAGGCAATTGATCTGCGTCGCGGCATGGCCGTTACCCACAAGGGCGGCATCTGGGTCTGCGTGGACAATCAGAAGGTCGCCAAAGGCAATTGGCGCAGCTACCAGGTGATCCAACTCAAGAACATCCAGACCGGCCAGCTCATCGAGGACCGCTACCGGGTGGACGAGCCCTTCGAGCAGGCCATCCTCGACCGCAAGGACATGGAATACCTCTACAGCGACGCCACCAGCCACATCGTGATGGACGGCGAGACGTTCGAGGAGGTGCACCTGCCGACCGAGCTCGTCGGCGATCAGAAGGTGTACCTGGTGCCCAATATCCACCTCCAGGTGGCCTTCGTGGACGGCAAGCCCGTAACGGTGGACCTGCCCAATATGGTGGAACTGACGGTCGCCGAAACGCCGCCGCAGGTCAAAAGCGCCACGGCCACCAATCAGATGAAGGAAGCCGTCTGCGAGGGCGGGGCCAGGATCAAGGTTCCCGCCTTTGTCGAGATCGGCACCAAGGTCAAGGTGGACACCCGCAGCGGAGAATACCTCAGCCGGGCGTGAGTCTTGTGCCTTCCTCAGGCCGCGGGAAGAGGCGGCAGTGATGCTTCGGCCCTGGGAGCACGTCGAGCCAGACGGTTCAAGGCCACCAGACACACCCCGCCGAAAACGAGCAACTCCCCCACCGCGAACGACAGGCTCGCGAAGTAGTTAAAATCCTTCGAGACGGCCTGGCCGTCGTTCAATAGCGGACTGTTCCAGGAAAAAAACTGTCCGAAGACGGCCAGCGGCGTCGCGTGGAGCACCCTCTCCCCATGTTGCAACGTGGAAAATATCGAGGGAATCGTGAAACACGCCGCCACCAGGACCAATCCAAGCACCTTGCCCCTCCTCCGCAAAGCCAGGCACCCTGCGGTATACAAAGACTGGTACGCCAGCAGGAACACCCCCAAGACGATGCCGACCAGCAGGATGCCAATCCAGGACACCTCTCGCCAATAGAGTCGATTCATGGCCACGATGGCACCGACGGACACAAGCCACATCGCCCCCGCCGGAACAATGGTCGGACTGCCGATTTGGGTGAAGGACTCCCCAGCCAGCCGCCGTATCCAATGGGGACGGCCGCCGGCCCAGTGCATCAAGGCGGCGTACGTCGGTTGGCCGGCCAGCCCCCACGCCATGACCAGACAGAAGTTGATCATGAAGAATGTCCCGGCGGTTTGAGAAGGATGCTCCACCGCGGTAAGAGCGTCGCTGAGGAACCCCAGCAGCATCACCTGGAAAACCACAAAGGCCGTCAAAACAGTCCTTCGGTCCAGAGGGGGGTTGCTGGGGAACGAAAGTTTGTTTCGGGCCACGGCAAAGCTGAGAATCCCCAAGAAGACCAGAAAAGATAACGGGGAGACCTGCCAGGGAATCGCCCAACCGAAGAAGTGATGCTGGCCGGGCTGGAACACCTCGGCACACTCTCCCGGCGGGGACAGCAAGACTTTCAGCGTCGCGTAGGGAGATATCGCCAGCAGCGGCGTGGCCGCAAAGGAATGCTCTTCGATGACGCCGAATATCGTCATGCCAGACAGCAGAAAAAGCAGCACAATGAGCAAGCCTGCCGTACCGCCCCCTGACCCGCTGCCTACCGCCACGCCGAGCAAACCGACCGCCAGGAAACTCACACCAAGCAAAACATAGAACCACAGCATGGCGTTCAGCGGGATTCCACCCGTCCTCCCCGCCGCCACCGCCACCGGCATCAGGAAAACCAGGACCATCAGGGGGTACAAGTTGATCCCCACCGCCAAGCCAATGACCTTGTCAACGGCGCTAATGGGGAGGGTTGTCAGGAAGTCGTAGGTGTTCCTGTTTTTTTCCCGGGGAATGCAATTGGCGGCTGATCCCAACGCCACGTAGAAGGCAAAAAACACCTGCACCACCATGACAAACACGGCGAATCCGTGCCATACGTGTATCCAATCGATGCGAGCCCACTGCCCCCGCCTATCGAGTTCCTGCAAGAGGATGTAAATCAAAGCTAGCCCCAAAATGGCTCCGACGGCGACGGCCAACATCGCCAGACTGCTCGGCCTCAGCCGCATCCGCATTTCACGATAGAGGACGGGATTGTTATGAAGCAGTCGCATGTCCTTGCCTTTCGGTGATAGCCAGGTACAGCTCCTGGAGACCGGTGCGGGTTTCCTCAATCAGAGCCACGCCCACGCCCGCGCCCACCAGGGCGGCGTTCAACCGCGACAGATCGGCGTCGGCCCCGTCGAACAGGAACCGGACGCGCGGGCCTTCGACCTGAACGTCGCCGGCGCCCGTCCACGATTCCAGCACACCGATGGCGGCCTGCGGCGGCGTGGTCAGGGCCAGAGTGATCCGCCGCTTCGGCATGATCTTGCCGATAATCTCAGCCGTCGGGCCGGCGGCTAGGAACTTGCCGTGGTGCATGATGCCCACGCTGTTGCACACGTCCGACAGCTCTCCCAGGATGTGCGAGGAGATGACGATCGTCGTGCCTTGCGCGTGGGCCTCGCCCAGCACGTCAAACAGTTGTTTTCTCCCCAGCGGATCAAGTCCCGAGGCCGGCTCGTCCAGCAGCAGCAGGCGGGGCTGGTGCAGCAGCGCCCGCCCCAACCCCAGGCGCTGGACCATGCCCCTGGACAACCCCCGCGCCAGGCTGTCGGCCTTGTCCGCCAGACCGATCAGGGCAAGAACCTCGTCGGCCCGGCGGGCACGCGTGCGCCAACTCAGCTTATGAGCCATGCCGAAATAGAGCAGAACCTCCCGCGTTGTCAGGGTGTTGTACAATTGGAAGAAATCCGGCATGAACCCCATGACCATGCGATAGGCCACAGGATCCTCCCAGATGTCGACGCCGCCAAATCGCATGCAGCCGCCGGTCGGTTCCATGGCCGTCGCCAGCATCCGCAGCAAGCTGGTCTTGCCGGCCCCGTTGGGGCCGATCAGCCCGAAGATGTCCCCCTGGCGGATGCCGAGGTTCACGTCGTTGACGGCTACCACGTCGTAATACTCTTTCCGCAGGTTCACCATCGAAAGGATTTCGGTATCCATGCGTGTCGTCCTATGTTGACGGCGGACCGGTGTGGGGCCGGGCTGGACGCCCGCGATCCGTTCCGTGCCCTCCATCGGCGATGTCCCGCGATGTTTCGCGATGTTTCGTTAAATCCCCTGCCCCAGACGGCCGGTCAGTTCTTGGCGTTGGGGTGCAGGGCGTTTTGGATGTCGTTGAGAATTTTGAATTCCAGCTCGCGGTCGCGGCGCTCAGTGAGCCACAAGTCGTTCTGCTGGGGCGTGGTGGCGCCCTCCAGTTGGGCGGGGGTCTGATACGGCGGTTTGTCGTCGGTCAGGTCTCCCCGGGCCATCTGCTGCATGGCTACGGAACTCTGCCGCTGCACGTTCACCGTCGCATAGGCCACGACGCCTCCCTCGGCCCGGCAGATCCGCACGCGGGCGGTCTGGCGGAGCGGCCCGCCGGCCAGCACGCCACCGGCCATGGGCCTGGGGGTGGACAGGATCACGCCGGAGTCCGTATCGGCTAAGGCCACGGTGAAGTAGTGGCCCATGACGGTCCGGGCGGCGTCGAACGCCGCGGCGTATTGCACGTTGCCCAGCGGGCGCTGCGTGCCGACCTCCATCGTGGAGCAGCCGGAAGCCAGCAGGGCCGCCGCGGCGGCCGTCAAAAGCGAACACTTCGTGATCATGTGGGGTCTCCCGTTTGGGACAAGCCCGACGCCGAGTTAAATCCGCCGGCGGCGACGCGAGGGCCTATTCCTCGCTGCGCTGCCACAGGGTGTAGTTGGGCGCCTCCTGGGTGATGAGGATATCGTGAGGATGGTTTTCCGCCAGCGAGGCGGCCGAGACGCGGATGAAGACCGCCTTGGTCCGCAGCTCCTCGATGGTCGCCGTGCCGCAGTAGCCCATACCGGCCCGCAGCCCGCCGACCATCTGGTACACGAAGTCGCCCAACGGCCCGCGATAGGGCACGCGCCCCTCGACGCCCTCCGGCACGAGCTTCTCGGGGCGGTCCTGGCCCTTCTGGCCGTAGCGGTCCGCCGAGCCGGAGACCATCGCCCCCAGTGAGCCCATGCCGCGATACGCCTTGAAGCGGCGTCCCTTGTAGATCACCATCTCGCCGGGCGATTCGTCCAGGCCGGCGAACAGGCTGCCCATCATGACCGCCGACGCCCCGGCCGCGATGGCCTTGGTGATGTCGCCGCTGTGGCGAATGCCGCCGTCGGCGATGACGGGCACGCCCTTGGCGTCGGCGACCTTGGAGCAGTCCCGGATGGCCGTGATCTGCGGCACGCCCACGCCGCTGATAACCCGCGTGGTGCAGATGGACCCCGGCCCGATGCCCACCTTCAACCCGTCGGCCCCGGCGGCGATAAGGTCGGCGGCGGCCTTGGCGGTGGCGATGTTGCCGGCAATCACGTCGATCTTGTGGCGGGCCTTGACGGCCTTGATGGTCTGGATGACGTTGTCGCTGTGGCCGTGGGCGGTGTCCACCACGATCACGTCCACGCCGTGCTTGATGAGGGCATCGACGCGTTCCATGTCGTGCACTCCCACGGCCGCCCCCACACGGAGCCGCCCGCGGCTGTCTTTGCAGGCGCGAGGGAACTGGCGCATCTTGTCAATGTCGCGCATCGTGATCAGCCCGGCCAGCTTCCCCTGCTTGTTCACCAGCAGCAGCTTTTCCACCTTGGCGCGGTACAGGATCTCCGCCGCCTTGTCCAGCGACGTGTTCGGCGGGGCGGTGACCAGGTTGGCCTTGGTCATCACGTTTTTGACCTTCTCCTCGCCGTGGAGGAACTTCATGTCGCGCCGCGTGAGGATGCCGGCCAGCTTGCCGCCCTCGGTCACGATCGGGATACCGGAGATGTTGTGGTCTTCCATCAGCTTCTGGGCCTGGGCGGTGGAGGCCGATGGCGGCAGCGTGACCGGATCGGTGATGATGCCGTTCTCGCTGCGCTTGACTTTTTCCACCTCGCGGGCCTGGGCCTCGACGGTGAGGTTCTTGTGAATGATGCCGATGCCGCCCTCCTGGGCCAGCGCGATGGCCAGCGCCGATTCCGTCACCGTGTCCATCGGGGCCGACAGCAATGGGATGTTCAGCCGGATGTGGCGCGTCAGGTTCGTGGAAGCGTCCACGTCGCGCGGCACCACCGAGGACCTGGCGGGGACCAGCA
>JBEKZI010000069.1:0-15430 GCA_049510055.1 Phycisphaerae bacterium
GCCATTTCCGACACTCCGGCCATCGAGCAATGGATCGACCAGGCCATCGCGGCCAACCCCCAAGCCGTCGCCGATGTCAAGGAAGGTGGCAAAAAGCAGCAGAAGGCCTTCGGCTTCCTGACCGGCCAGGTGATGCAGTTGTCCCGCGGTGCGGCCGCCCCGGCCGAGGTCCAACGCCTGCTGCGTCAAAAACTGGGGCAGTAACTATCCGTGCCCTGTCGGCGGTGTGTGCCGATGTGTGCATTCACTCCTGGCGACAAACAGCGCCCCCCTGTCATCCGGCCCGTTAGTTGTCGGGGCCGGAAGATGCCGGAGCGTCCACCGTCCCGGTCCAGACGATTCGAGTGAGCGAATACGGCGGAATCTGAACGTGGCCGCCTGATTCCAGGGCCCCCTTGACAGGCGAGGCCATTTTCGTGGACGTCAAGTCCGGCGCGGCCAGGGTCTCGACCAGCGAGGGGGCCTTTGTGGAAAGGGAAAGATCGCGCGGGATTTGCAACACCCTCGTCTCGGGCGAACAGTTCTGCACGATGAGCGTCACCCGGCCGGAGGTGCTGAACAGGCCGGCTTCGACTTCCAGATAGCTTTCCTCCCGCACGCCTCCACCAGGCACCGCCCGCCCCCCCGCTTCGATGAATCGCTGATAGGTGGCCCCTCCATTGGCGGCCTGATGGAACCAGCTCAGAGCCACGGCCAGCGGCACCGGGGCGAACCGGCCCTGTCCCTCTTGATAGAAGACGCAATGGGCGCTGCCCCGGTTGAAGTTGAACGTGAAGTACAGCGACATCGTCACCTCCTGGTGTCGGAGAAAAGCAAACGTCATCCGGGACACCAGCTGCGCCAGCATGCCGGGCGACGGTTCGTCGGGGGTCTTGTAATCCCCTCCGCGCGGGTTCCATTCGGTGATCCAGATTTCCTTGCCGGGCAGCCGGCGCCGCGTGTCGTCGACGACCCGATCCACGCCCTGGTCGCAGCGCGCCATGAGGGCCTTGAACATCCGCATGGACTGCTCGGGCTGGCGGAAACCCTTGGCCGAATCCGGCTCGCCCATGATCTCGTCCACGCGAGGGTACAGGTGGAGCGTGACGGCATCGAACCAGGGCTCCGGCTTGAGGTCTTCGTCCCATTGTTGCAATCGCTTCCCAGCGGGATGAACCGGATGGGAACGACGGGAGAAGGCGCTGCCGGCGCTTTGCACGGCCACTCGCGCCCCCGGCGGCAAGAAGGGGCGCAAGGCGTCCGCATACCGTTTCATGATCTGTATCGAGGTCGGTTCATCGGGCCATCGCTTCATCACGTCCGGATCAAAGCCCATCGCGATCCAGAACTCATTCCCCAGTTCGATCCAACGAGGCACGATCCCCTCCTCCTTCATCCGACGGAACCATGCCACCTGTTCGGCGACGCTGGAGGTTTCCAGATTAGGCACCAGCACGACCTCGGCGCCGATCTCTTGGTTGAATTTCGCGTACTCCTGGATCGAAACCCCTTGGGGGAACGCGGCACGGATCTTGGAGGCGACCCGCACCCAGAATCGCGTGTATTCCGAACTGCGGTCCGTCGCCTCGATGTCCAGCAGTCCCGTGCGCCAATTGTAGTAGTTGGCCTGGCTGCCGCCCGGAAACCGCACGAAGGCTGGGGCCATGTCCTTGAGGGCCGCCACTTTGCTCGGATCGTCGATCAGGTGCTCGATGAGGGCCTCCGCCGACCCGCCCAAAAGGCGCTGCGGCAACTTCCGTTTTTCTCCAGCCTTCTCCAGCAGGAGCGGCCTGGCCGTCTCCGCCGCCGGAGTATCCGTCCAAGCCGGCGCGGAACAGCATGCGATAACCAGACCGGCCACCACCGCAGCGACTCGCAGAATTCCCATGTTACGTTCCCTCAATGAGCCGGGGTCCATGAAGGTCAAGCGATCCTTCGCATATCGTATCAGGGCTCAGCGGTCGTTGGTTCAACAAACCGCTTGCGGACAATCGGCCTGAGCACGCCAACCGCAGGCCACAAGAAGGCCCTGGCCGCCCCGGCCTGCGAGGAAGACTCCCCTTGACGGCCTGGGATAAAAACAAAGCACGCCGGGCCTCTTTAAAAGCCCAGCGTGCTTGTTATTCCCATCAAACGTCTTGCGTTTCAGCTATCCCTGGCTGCGACTTCGGCGAAGGCTTCGAGTGAGCCTCAGCCGAACTCTTTAGCCGAGCCGCCTTCGACGGGCCAGCAAAGCCGACCCGCCCATCACTAGCAACGCCAACGTTGCCGGCTCAGGAATATACGTCAATTGAAGCGTGTCATTGGTGCCGTCGCTGTTGGTGTCTATCCATGCGGCGCCCCAACCCACCGGCAAGTTCAGGAAACTCCCGGTGCCTTGGTAATGGAAGGCCACGTTGCCCTGGGTGATGACGTTGAATGTGGTATTGGGATCCGGCGTGTAGCCGCCCAGAAGATTCACACTCAGCGTGGCCGCGGGATTGTTGCCATTGACACCGGCCAGGAAGACGTTGCCCCAAGCCTGAATCGTGTCATAACTGCTGGATGAGGCAATGTCGAACTGAATCGTGCCGTTATCGGCAAAGTAATCCTGCTTGGCCGGGGCGGGATCGGTGGCGGAATTGCCCTCCAAGACCGTGCCGACCACTCCCAGGCCGGCCGGGGCAAAGAGGCAACCGCCCTGATGGAAGCCGCCCGTTCCCTGGACCGCATCGTACTGACCAAAGCACTGGATGCCGGCCGAGGCGCCCGCAGCAACGACCAACGTACCGCCGGTGGCGTTGAAATTCGCGGTCTGGTCACCGAGGGTCTTTCTCTCCAGCCCTTCGGTCATCAGGATGCCGCCGGTCAGATTGTAGGCCGAGTTTGCGTAGATTTTCGTCTTGCCCGCACCGGCGCCAAACGTGGTTTGATAAATCATCATGGTCCCGGCGCTCTGATTGATTGTCCCGTTTCCGCCATTGCCCAGGCCGAGAAGCTCACTGGACGCCTTCACTGAAGCCACGGTCACGTTGGGGTTATTGAGCGTCAGCGTGGCCGGCCCGACCAGCAGGATCGCACAGGGGTACGGCGTCAACGTACTCACATTCGCCGTCACCTGGCCGGAACTGATGATCGTCTTGTTAGCGCTGGTGGCTCCCTGATTCCAGGTGCCGTACGCGCTGGTCGCGCTATACTGCCAGCACGGATCGCTCCAGTTCCCCGTCGCGCCCGTGTTCCACGTGTACGTCGCGTAGGACGTCGTCGCCAATGCAAGCACCATGCAACATAAGACAATTGATTTCTGCACCATAGATGATCCCTTCCTTTCCGAAAACCGGATGCGCGCCTGCTCCGCAAGTCCTAATGAAAAAAAGACGTGAGGGTTACAGCCGCAGTCCTTCCTTTCGATAGGCCTAAGCCTTCCCGCCGCACTTGCCCTGCGACGGGGGGCTCCGTTGGCTCCACGCGTCCCGGTCACAGACTTGCTTGCTCCACCCGGGCCGCACCTAATAATCTACCCCATCCGGACGAATTGTCAAGCTCGAACTGCCTAGCGAGAAAGAAGTTGAACAAAATATTGCCGCCTTGATTGAGAGAGGATTTCACGGGCTTTTTGGCGTAACTATCCTCTAAAAATCAAGTTATGTTTTTATCTACAAGGAGGCATCCAAACAGGCCGGTTTCTACCCTCTCCTCCGCAGCGATTAGACCTCCCTGGCCGCCCTGGCCGAGGTCCAGCGCCCGATCCGCCAAAAAACTTGGCCAGTGATCGTGTCCCAAGCAAAAACCCCCTGCCGGCTGCAACTGCAACTGGGGAACTAGGATTCGAACCTAGACTAACTGATCCAGAGTCAGTTGTGCTACCGTTACACTATTCCCCAGTGTCCGGCGGATCAGGCTTTTTGCACTACGGCATCAAGACGCCGCACAACCGACTGGCAATTAACAGGGGTAGTCTACGGGCCGGCGGGGAGAAGTCAAGGTCGCTAAGCGCCCTGGTGATGCTCCAAGGCGACAAAACGGGCGGATACACCAAGGGCTGGCACCGCTGGGGCGGTTGAGACTTCCAGTCGCTTTAGGCGGCCAGGGCGACGGGGGCGGAAATGTTGCACCAATCGGACGCGATGGAGCGGTCGAATTCCAGCCCGACGTGGTACTTATCCTCGGCCAGCCGCGAGCGAATCACCGAGGCGCAGATGTTCCTCTGCCCGGTCGTCTCGGTCTGCGGCAGGCACAGGAGGATGCGTTGGCCGGGATAGAAAGGCCGGCTCGAGATGACCCCAATGCCGCTGCGAGAGATGTCGATCGCGTGAATGAAGTCCAGCACGTTTTCGCCGTCGGGATCCAGCCGGACGCAGCGAAGCTTTATCTGCATGAACGCTCGGGGGTGCCGTCTTCGTTCCGCGGGAAGGATTTTTTGTGCGCTCATCGGATGCTCCTGAACTGGTGGTATTCGTTAGGGCACATCGGCCTGGAACGAGGGCGCCTTAAATAAGGAATATCTTCTTTTTGCCGACTCATCAGCCCCAGGCAGGCCTGCCCCCCTGCCGGCAGACAGGTTGGGGCTGCCCAAGCCGCCGACGACGTGTTAGCATCTCGCCAAGCCAGTCGCCCGTGGCGGCTTGGCCTCCTGGAGCACGCGATGGCTGACAAACAGGTAAGCGTGACGTTTCAGCCCAGCGGCCGGACCGCGCACGTGCTAGTCGGCACGAAGGTGCTGGAGGCGGCCGCCGGGGCCGGGCTGACGATCCAGACCCCCTGCGGCGGAGGCGGCGTGTGCGGCCAGTGCCGCATTCAGGTCACGGGAGGCGACTGCCCGCCGGGCGAGGCCGAGCGGCGGACTTTCACCGCCGACCAGCTCCGAGCGGGCTGGCGTCTGGCTTGTCAGACAGCCATCTGCGGCCGGGCCGTCATCACTGTGCCGCATACGTCGCTGTTCGCCGACGACCAGCAAATCCTCACCGCCGGCGCCGCGGCCACGGAGGTCATGCCCGCTGTGCGAAAAATCTTCGTCCGCCTGCCCGCCCCCACATTGACGGACAACGACGCCGACCTGCGCCGGCTTCAGAGACAGGTCGGCCCGGTCGAGGTGGACCCGCCGCTGCTGGCCGAGCTGCCGCGGTTGCTCCGGGCCGGCGACTTTACCGGCACGGCCGTGCTGGCCGACCATCGCCTGATCGACTTTGAATCCGGCGACACGACCGCGCAGTACTACGGCGTGGCCGTGGACCTGGGCACGACCACGCTGGCGGCGGCCCTGTTGGACCTGCAAAATGGGGAAGAACGGGCCGTCGCCTCCGCCGTCAATCCGCAGACAAAATTCGGCGACGACGTGCTGTCGCGGATCAAGCACGCCGCCACTCCTGCCGGCCTGGAGCAGCTCCGCCGGGCCGCCGCGGACGCCGTCGATGAGCTGATCCGGCGGCTGTGCAGCCAGGGGCGCGTGGCCCGCAAGCACATTTACGAGGTCGCCCTGGCCGGCAACACGACGATGCAGCACCTGTTCTGCGGCGTGGACCCCGCTGGCCTGGGCCAAATGCCTTTTGCGCCCGCCTTCGGTCACGCGCTGATGCTGGAAGCCAAGGAGCTAGGCCTGGCGATTCACCCGCGCGGGACGGCGTACGTGTTCCCATCCATCGGCGGCTTCGTGGGCGGCGACACCGTCGCGGGTGTCCTGTCCACGCGGCTGGCGGAGCTGGCCGGGCCCGTGCTGCTGGTGGACATCGGCACCAACGGCGAGATCGTGCTCGCCCACGACGGGCGGATCGAGGCGGCCTCCACCGCGGCCGGCCCGGCCTTCGAGGGCGCCGGAATCTCCTGCGGCATGCGGGCGACCGATGGGGCCATCGAAAAGGTCATCTTGGACGGCGACGTGCACTGTGGCGTCATCGGCGGCTCGGCGTCGGCCGGCCTGTGCGGCAGCGGCCTGATCGACTTGGCCGCCGAACTGCTGAAAGCGGGAATCCTCACGCCCGCCGGGCGTCTACTGCCGCCGGAGGAGTTGCCCGCCGGCCTGCCGGCGGCCCTGGCCGAGCGCCTCCACCGCGACGCCAAGGGTCAGGTGAGTTTCCTCCTGACCAAGCCGCGGGCCAAGACCAGCCGGTCCTCCATCACCCTGACGCAGCAGGACGTCCGCCAGCTTCAATTGGCCACTGGGGCGATTCGCGCGGGAATTTCCATTCTGCTGGGCCGCGCGGGCGTGAAGGCCGAGAGCCTCCAACGCGTCCTGGTGGCTGGGGGATTCGGCAGCTTCATCCGTCGGTCCAACGCCCAGCGGATCGGCCTGCTGCCCGCTGCCGTCGACCATCAACGCATCCAGTACGTCGGCAATGCCTCCCTGGCCGGCGCTAAATGGGCGCTGCTCTCCACGCGCCTGCGGCAACAAGCCCAGACCGTCGCCCGCCGCGTCAAGCACGTGGAACTCGGCACGGACAGCGAATTCCAGGACCGCTTCGCCGAGTCGATGGTCTTTCCCCCCTCCTAGCCCCGCCGTCGCGGCCGCTTACCCCGCCGACTTGGTGGTCATATTGTTACGGTGGATGACCTCGTCGTAGGGCTTCTCGCCCAGTTCCTTGGTGATGTCGGAGGTCTTCAGCCCTTTGATTTTGTCGATCTCCGCGGCCGAGTAGTTGGTCAATCCGCGGGCGATTTCCTTGCCGGCGGCGTCCAAGACCGCGATGGTGTCGCCGCGTTCGAATTGTCCCGCCACGGCCGTGATGCCCGAGGGCAGCAGGCTTTTGCCGCCCGTCACCAGGGCCTTGGCGGCGCCGGCGTCCACGACGATCTTGCCGGCCGCCTTGGCCGCTTGACCGATCCATCGCCGCCGGCTGCTGAGCCGTCGCTTGGCCGGGACGAAGACCGTACCCAGCTTTTCGCCCGCCAGCAGCCGCTCCAGCACGTTTGGCGTGTTGGCGTTGGCGATGACGGCCACTTCGCCGGCCCGCGTGACCGTGGCCGCGGCCGCCAGCTTGGTGCCCATGCCGCCGGAGCCCAGCGTGCTGCGGTCGCCGCGGACCAGCGCCATGGCCCCTTCGTCCACGTCGGCGACCACGTCCAGCACGGCGCCGTCCTTCATTAGTCCGTCCACGGTCGTCAGGAACACCAGAAGCTGCGCCCCCAGCATGGTCGTCACCAGGGCGGCCAACACGTCGTTCTCGCCGAAGCGGATTTCCTCCACCGCGACGGTGTCGTTTTCGTTGATGATCGCCAGCGCGCCGAACTCCTCCAGCGCCGCCAGCGTGTTGCGGATGTTCAGGTAGCGGCTGCGGTCCTCGAAGTCGTCCCGCGTCAGCAGCACCTGGGCCACCTTCACACCGTAACGGGCGAAGACGTCGTGGAAGGTCTGCATCAGCCGCCCCTGCCCCACGGCGGCGGCGGCCTGGAGCTGCGGCATGGTCTTGGGCCGGGATGCCAGGGCCAGCTCGCCCATCCCCGAGCCGATCGCCCCGCTGGAGACCATCGCGACCGACCGGCCGGACTTCATCACGGCGGCGACCTGCGCAGCCAGCTTGTCCACGGCCGCCGGGTCCAGCCGGCCGGCCTTGTCGCACAGCACGTTGGTGCCGACCTTCACCACGATCCGCCGGCACTTGGCGATAACTTCTTTTCTCAACGCGGTTGCGGGCATGGGGTCCTCGCTGCCGGCCGCACCTTGCGGCGGGCGTGTTACGTTTGCGGTTGCTTGGCTGCTTCGTGTTCGATGGCGTCGGTGGCGATGCCGCCCCGTCCGACGGCCGGGACGCGGTTCAGCACGCGGCAGATCATCTCCACGTTGCGGGCCGTGGCGCCCTGCCGGCTGCGGACGTAGGCCTGCGCCTCCCGCCCTGCCGCCTGGGCGACCGCGGGGTTCGCCAGCCACTCGCCCAGTGTGCGCTCCAGCTCGGCCGCGTCGGCCACGCGCCGGCAGCCGTGACGGGCCAGGTCGTCGGCCTGGGGAAAGTTGAACGTGTGCGGGCCGAAGGCCGTCGGCTTGCCGACGGCGGCCGATTCGATCATGTCCGAGCCGCCCATCGGCACCAGGCTGCGGCCGACGAACACCGCCGCAGCCAGGGCATAGAATTTCCGCAACTCGCCCATCGTGTCGCCCAGGATCACGGCGCCCGGCGGCGTCGGCCCGGCCGAGCCATCCGGCCTTTGGCTGCGGCGGACCATCGGCAGCCCCGCGGCCTCGATCAGGCGGGCGACCTCGTCGAACCGCTCCGGCTTTCGCGGCACGATGGCCAGCCGCACACCCGGCCGGGTCTTCAGGCGAGCATAGATGTCCAGCAATATCGGCTCCTCGCCCGGCCCCGTGCCGCCGGCCACGATGAGCTTGTCGGCCGGGCCAAGGCCCATCGCCGCGGCCAGGGCTTCCTGGCTGGGCAAGCGGTCGGCCACCTCCACCGTGTCGAACTTCATCATGCCGGTCACGTGAACTTTTTTCGGGTCAGCGCCCAGCGAGCGGAAACGGTCGGCGTAGGACTCGTCCTGCACGCCGATGGCCGTCAGGCGGTTGAAGAGGCGCCCAGCCAGCGGGCCCAGCAGGCGGTAGCGGACGTAGCCCTTGTCGGGGCTGATTCGCCCGTTGACCACGACCGCCGGAATCCCGCGGCGGTTGCAGGCGGCCAGGAAGTTGGGCCAAATCTCGCCTTCCATCAGTACCACCAGCGCCGGGCGAAGCCGGTCCAGCGCCCGCCCGACGGCCAGGGAGAAGTCCATCGGCCAGCGGAAGACCAGGTGGTCCGGAGCGAACAGCCGCACCGCGGCGGCCATGCCGGTGTCGGTCGTCGAACTGACCACCACGCGGAAGTCGGGAAGCTGGCCGTGCAACTGGGCCACCAGCGTGCGGGCGGCGTTGACTTCGCCGAGGCTCACGCCGTGCACCCAGATCACCGGCTGAAGGCCGTAGCGGATCGGCACCGCCCCCAGCCGCTGGGCAATGTCCGTGCGATAGCGGCCGTGGCGGATCATCCGATAAACCCACCACGGACTGCTCGCCGCCAGCGCCAGCGCGTAGCCGACATCCAGCAGAATTCCCATAGTCCCGGCTAGTATGGTCCCCTGCGCCAGCAGTGTCAACCGCGGCAGGCGGCTGGCACGTTGTCAGGAACGGCGGCGGTTGCTATAGTCGCCGCCATGAGCACGAGCAAAGGCAGAAGCAAAGGCCGAGGCAAAAAACCCTCCACGCCGCCCCGCCACGAGAACATCTGGGCCCCCTGGCGGATGGAATACATCAACGGCCTGGCCGACGGCGACGACGGCTGCTTCCTGTGCCGCTGCCGCGACGACCGGAAAAACGACGCGGCCAACCTGGTCCTGTGGCGCGGGCGGAAAAACTTCATCGTGCTCAACCGCTTCCCCTACACCGGCGGGCACAGCATGGTGGCGCCGCTGGAACACCTGGCCGATCTGACCGACCTGGACGACGCGACGATGCTGGAAATGCTCCAGATGATCCGCGACCTTCAGCGCGTGCTGAGCCAGACCGTCCACGCGCACGGCTTCAATATCGGCATCAACCTCGGCCGCTGCGCCGGGGCGGGCCTGCCGGACCACCTGCACGTTCACGTCGTGCCGCGCTGGGCCGGTGACACCAACTTCATGCCCGTGCTGACGGGCAAGACGGTCATCCCCGTGGCCCTGGAAAAACTATTCGCCCAGCTCCGCCAAACCGCCGGCCAGCTCCGCCTGCCCTGGCAGATGACATGAATCGCCCCGCGCCCAGCCCACGCGAGCTTTACCAGCGGCGACAGAAGGATTGGCTCCATCCGGCCGCGGTCGGCGAGCTCGACAGCGGCGGGCGGCGCGTCGCCGAGGCCGAACACCCCTACCGCACCTGCTTCCAGCGCGACCGCGACCGCATCGTGCACTGCTCGGCCTTCCGGCGCCTGGACTTCAAGACGCAGGTGTTCGTCCCCCACGAGCACGACCACTTCCGCACGCGCATGACGCACACGCTGGAGGTCGCCCAGATCGGCCGGACCATCGGGCGGGCGCTGCGGCTGAACGAAGACCTCATCGAGGCCGTCGCCCTGGCCCACGACCTGGGGCACCCGCCCTTCGGCCACGGCGGCGAGGCCGTGCTGGACGAGCTGATGGCCGACCACGGCCGCTTCGAGCACAACCACCAGACGCTCCGCGTGGTGGAGTACCTGGAGCACCCTTACCCGCCTTTCCGCGGGCTGAATCTCACGCAGGTGGTCCGCGAGTGCCTGGCCAAGCACCGCACGCGATACGACGCGCCCGTTTGCCCGGAGTTCGACCCCGCGCTGTCGCCGCCGCTGGAGGGTCAGCTTGTGGACCTGGCCGACGAGATCGCCTACACCTCCGCCGACGTGGAGGACGCCCTGGCCGCCGAATGTATTACGCAGGAGCAGCTTGAGGGCATGTCGCTGTGGCGCGATGCCTGGCAGACGGCCCAGCGTGAGTATCCCGCGGCCGCGGCCATCCACAAGCGGATTCGCGCCTGCAAGGCCCTGCTGGCCGCGATGGCCGACGACGTCATCGCCACGACGGGCCGGCGGATGGAGGCCGCCGACTTGAAAAACCTCCAAGCCGTCCGCCAAGCGGGGCGCATCGTGGAGTTTTCGCCCCCGATGGCCGAAGCGGTCCGCCAGCTTCAGGATTTTCTGATGAAGAACGTCTATCTGCGGGGCGAAAACGCCCGGCACGACCAGGAAGCCGCCCGGATTATCCGCGAACTGTTCGCCGCCTACGTCGCCGACCCCCGCCTGCTGCCGCCGCAATATCAGCAACACATCGAGGCCGACGGGTTGCACCGCGTGGCGTGCGACTACATCGCGGGCATGACCGACCGCTTCTGCCGGCAGGAACATCAAAAAATCCGCGGGGACTCTAGCTCGTCCTGACGGCCGGGGCGGCGCGGATGCCGGCCTCCTCGATCTCGAAGAACTCCTCTTGCTTGAAGGAAAAGACCGCGGCGATCACGTTGGAGGGAAAGACGCCGATCCGCGTGTTGAGGTCGCGGACGTTGGCGTTATAGAACCGCCGGGCGGCCTGGATGCGGTCCTCGGTGTTGGCCAGCTCCTCCTGGAGGGCCAGGAAGTTGGCGGAGGCCTTCAGGTCCGGATACCGTTCCACCACGGCGAACAGCTGCCGCAGGGCGGCGATCAGAACGTTCTCGTCGGCAGCCTGGCTGGCGGGGGAACCGGTGGAGGCCACGGCGCGCTGGCGGGCCTGGACCACGTCCTGGAGCACCGTGCGCTCGTGGGCTGCGTAGCCCTTGACCGTCTCGACGAGATTGGGAATCAGGTCGTAGCGGCGGCGTAGTTCCGTGTCGATGCCCGACCAGCTCTCCCGGCACAGTTGCCTCAGCCGCACCAGGATGTTGTAGGTGGCAATCACCCAGAGCACGGCCAGGAGGACGATCCCCAGCACCACGAACAGCAAAATGGGCGGCGAATGACCCTGCGTCATCATGAGATGGGGCATCAGGCCTCTCCTTGTACCGGCGGGCGCAGTTGGCCCTGCTGTTGGATAACGTATTCGGGCAACTGGTCCAGGATGCCACAGACGACTTGAAAGGCGGCCTGGAAATCCGCGGGCTTGAACGGACTTTGCCGATAAGCCATCACGCTGACTAGGCCGAACTGGATGCGAAATGGCGGGCTGGCCAGCAGGAGCTCCATCACGCGGGGGTGAATCACGTCGTAGGCCCACCGCTTGTTGACGGCCTTGACGAAGAACTTCCGGCTGAAGTCCGCCGATTCAAAGTTGATGTCCTCGGCGCCGAAGAATTCTCCCACCTTGTCGAGGAGACCCTCCGGCCGGATGGTCAGCGGCTGGAGCGGTATGGGACTGGACACGATCACAGCGGAGAACACGTGCTCCTGGCGGCTCTTGCCTGCTTGAATCACATAGCGGTAGTCAAAACCCAGGACGTCGCGCTGGCCCCAGCGGCCGCGGAGAAGGTTATAGGCACAGCGGTTGTCACCGTTCTGCAGGCAACTGAACTCGGGATACTTACGGTCGAAATCGTCGAACTTTCCCTCGGCAAGCGCCAGACCGTGCTCGGCCGCCCAGGCGGCCAGATCCCTCCGCCGCTTGGCCGAGGCGTACTGGCTATAGAAAAACAAGACGATCGCTACGCCAAGGAACAGCACGATGAACCCGGGAGGAACCGTGTCGTGGTAGTACGCCGGCAAGATGGCTTGGACCCAGAAAATTGGCATCCGCGACTATCCTTTCACCGCCGCCAGCGCTGGCGGCCACGGCCTGCTACTGCGGCTTGGCCGGCGGCAGGGGCCGGGTGATCGTGATGGCCCGCTTGCCTCGGCAGGCGCCCAGCCGCGCGGCGAACTTGGCCACGCCCGCCAGGCGCACCGTCACCTCGTCGTCCAGCGGCGCGTCGGTGGCCAAGATGTCGCCCACGCGCAAGGCCGCCAGCTCCGACGCCGGCAGCGACGATTCGGGCCAGGCCGCCGAAAGCTCCACGGCCGCGCCGGGGCCTAAATCCGCCGTCGCGCGGGCAAGCACCGCCTCCAGCAGGCTGATCGGCATACAGACTCGCACAGCGCCGTCGGCACCGCGACAGGTCAGGCGGAAGGTCAGCAGTACTGCCTCCGGCCGGCCGGCGGGTTGCGGCGGCGCGGCGTGAGCGGGACTATCGGATAGCGCCACGGACACGCCCTCGCCCTCGGCCGCCGTCGAAAAGCACTCGGCGACCGCCTCCGGCAGGCGCCGGAGCAGCCGCCGCTCCACAGCCGTCAGCGGACGATCCATGACCGCCGCCCGGCCGCCGGACCCGCCCAGCAGAAGGTCGATGATCGGATAGGCAATCTCCGTCGCCACGTCCACCCAAACGGCCTCGCCGGCCGATTGGCCCGCTTCTTCGTCGGCCGCGCGGGCAGAGCGGGCGGCTAGTGCATAGCAACACGTGGGTTCCTGAACGTTACGGTGGAAACCGGCGTGGGAGGTAAGGGAAACGTCCACCAGGTGCACGCCCGGCTCGGCGGGCAGCCTGTGACGCAACGCCGCAGCCAGGAGAGGCTCCAGCACGTCGCGGAGGGCGGCCGTCACGGCCGTCCACAGCAGCGGCCAGCGGTTGGCTTGCGACGATGGACCCGCCGCAGCGTCCGCCCGTTCGCCGTTGTTTGCTTCATCCGCCACCACACGACCTCCCTGTCGCTGACGACGGTCGAATTATACAACCGCCCCTGCTGCCGGACAGCAACGATTTCGCGCGGCGGGGCAATCAGGTTTCCCGGCGGGTGATTTCCACGTCCCGGCCGAAGCGGCCAAGCTGCGGCAGCCACTTGGCCGGGAAGTCGGCCTCCAGGACGGCGATGGTGTCGTCGAAATGGCGGCTGTGGACGCGGGCGTGCTGAGCGATGTACTGCATCAGCCGGCCGTTGCCGCAATTGGCCCGCAGCGTGACGCGCACCAGTTGGCCCGCCGCACGCAGGGCGACCTCGGTGGCCAACTCGGCGGCGCCTTGGCCCGTGACGGCTGAAAGAAACATGGCCGCGGGATACTTGCCCCGCAGGATGGCATAGACCGCCGGGTCGGCAATGCGGTCGATCTTGTTCAGCACCAGCAGTTGGCGGCCGCGGTCGCAACCCAGTTCCTCCAGCACGCCCCCGACGGCGGCGATCTGGTGATCGACGCGGTGGTGCGAGGCGTCGGCCACGTGGAGAAGCAGGTCGGCGTGGATGGCCTCCTCCAGCGTGGCGCGGAAGCTGGCCACCAGGTGATGCGGCAAGTTGCGGATGAATCCGACCGTATCCGACAGCAGCAGCGATTGGCCGTCGCCGAGGTTCCAGCGGCGGGTCTGGGTGTCCAGCGTGGCGAAGAGTTGATCGGCCACCAGGGCCCCGGCGCCGGTCAGCAGGTTCATCAACGTGCTCTTGCCGGCATTGGTGTAGCCCACCAGGCAGGCGCGGAAGAGGTCGCCGCGGCTGGCCACCTGGCGGACTTTGCGGCGGTCGATCTCGTCGATGCGACTTTTCAGGTGCCCCAGGCGCTTCTGGACCAGCCGGCGGTCGGTCTCAAGCTGTTTTTCGCCCGGGCCTCGCGTGCCGATACCGCCGACGCGCCCCGCGGCCGTCGTCCCGCCGCCGGCGACGCGCTCCAGGTGGCTCCACATGTGGGCCAGGCGCGGATAGGTGTATTCCAACTGCGCCAGCTCCACCTGGAGGTGGCTCTCGGCCGTGCGGGCGTGCGCGGCGAAGATGTCCAGGATCAGCTCGCTGCGGTCCAGGACCTTGCAGCGGGCGACCTTTTCCAGGTCGCGGATCTGGGCGGGGGACAAGTCGTTGTCGAAAATCACCACGTCGGCGTGGTTCTGCTCGACCCGCTCGGCGATCTCCTCCGCCTTGCCCGTGCCCACGTAGTAGGCCGGATGAATCGCCCGGCGGCGCACGACCATCTCGTCGACCACGTTCGCCCCGGCCGTGCGGGCCAGACTGCGAAGCTCGCCCGCCGGGTCCGTCGGATCGGCGGCGCTAGCCGGCATCAGCACGGCCACCAGCAGCGCCCGTTCGGCTACGACGGATAGTTCAGTTCGTTGACCTTCTTGCATTCGGCGCCTCGAAAGCCTCCTTCAATGCATTATACAGACATGCCCGTCGCCGGCTACCGACGCATGAACGCCCACCGCACCGTCGCCGTCACCGCCCAAGCCGCCGCGCCGGCCAGGGCGACCAGACCGAAAATGGACGCCCAGACCCAGACCCTACGAGGCGACGGCAGGAACGCCGCAAAGGCCCATCCGGCCGCCACAAGCAAAGGAATCATGGCCAGGGCCCCGATAGTCGGCCCACGCCGCCACGGCACCGGCGGTGTGCTGGATCGCCCGGCCCGCCACAGGTGCGCCGCGCCGCTGACTAGCCACAACAGAAATACGTGCCCGCTGAGGAGCCCGCAGATCATCCGCCAGGCTGGGCCGCCGGCGATCCAGTGCAACCCGCCCAGCATGGCCGCCGCCAGCGCCGCACCATCGGCCACCAGGACCCCCACCGGCGGCAGGCCTCGCCGCCAAAGCCGCCCGGCCACGATCCACACCGCCGTCGCAGCCGCCCCCAGGTACAGGCCCAGACATCGCGGACACAGCGGCAGCGCGGTTCCGTCGATGGCGAAACACTGCTGCTGCCCGCAGAGATGCGAGAATAGCTCGGCGGCTAGGTCCATCGTTCGTCGCGCCCCGCTTGGCACCGGCCCGCCGCTGGGCGGGCCTGCCTACCGGTAGGCAGGTCAAGGCATCTCGGGCCGAAGCTCTTCGATATCCTTCTGTTTCTCCGGCGGCAGGACCGGCATGGAGGTCGGCTCGTTGGGTTCGGTCAAATCCACCTTCGGAGGCGGAGGAGAAGGCGGCGGCGCTGTCGGCGCCGATGCGGCTGGCGCCGGCGGCGCTTCGGTCATCGGCGACGGGGGAACCAGCGGTTGAACGGTCACGGCCTCCGTTCCGGCGGGCGGGGCCGGCTGAAGGACCGGCGCGGGCGCCGCCTCGGCCGATGGCGCGGCCGGCGGAGGA
>JBEKZI010000007.1:0-47466 GCA_049510055.1 Phycisphaerae bacterium
GGTCTTGGCGGCTGGCGAGGAGTTTTCCAAATCTACCGAACGAACTCTGCAAATCACGCCGTTTATCGAGGACATCCGCATCATTTCCACCGGCACCAGGATTTGGCTGGGGGCAATGGCCGGTGGTTCTGACCTGAAAGTAACCGTGACCTACCGGGATAGTTCGACCGGGGAAGTCATCGCCAACCCCGAGTTCGGCACTGGTGTCAGTGGCTGGACGGATACCTGGGGTTCGCAGGGCAACAAGATGCGCGATGAAATCTGCCGCGAAATCGCCTTCTACACCCTTTCGAACAAGTAACAACTGTCCCGCGTAGCGGTCGCGGACCTACCATTTCCAAGAGACGAAGTGGGCCGGTGTGTTTTTGTCGCTGTGAAATCACCAATAGCGGCCCGGTCCGTGTCGGTTTGGTCGATTCAGTGGTCGCTGGTAATGAACGAGGGGCAGATCAACGAGCAAACAGGTAGTAGGGACAAACACCTTGTCGCAGGCCGATTCCAGACTCAGAATAGTCGTGGCCGGTGAGCGTGATTTAGACACGATTTACCGGCTGCGGCATGAGGTGTATGCGCGCGAACTGAAACAGCATCCCATCAACGCCGAGGGGCGATTGCGCGATGCACTCGATGGGCACAACCTTGGCCTTGCGGCAGAGCATGAACCGACCGGCCAGCTCCTCGTCGCGACAGTCGACCGGCAGGTCGCTGGTCTCCGTGGAGATCAGGTGATTGGGGACGACGGCGGCGAGCTTTTGGAACCAAAAGGCGCTGATCTGCGTGAGCACGCGGCCCTTGTCGGGGATGCCGTTGGGCATGACCACGTCGTAGGCGCTGATGCGGTCGGTGGCCACGATCAGCAGACGGTCACCCAGGTCGTAGATGTCGCGCACCTTGCCGGATCGCTTGGGATAGCCGCTCAGGGAGGTCGTCAGCAGGGCCGTGTTACGCATGGGGGGAACCTTTCGGTCTGAGCTCAAGGTCGAAGACCTTTACTTTCCCCGGCCTGGGCCGTCAAGGCCGGCGAGATCTCGATTTCAGCGGTTGGCGAGATAGGCCAGCACGAAGGCGATCTGCGTGAGCATGTTGGTCGCCAGCAGCGCGGCGCGGCATAGCCCGCCCCATCGGCGGCACAGCAGCACGCCGCCGACGGCCGCGGTCACGATGGCCGTCGCCGAGATGCTCAACTGCGTCCAGGGCAGGTGATTGAAGTACACCATCGTCACCATCAGCAAGGCGGTTAGGACGGCCGTCGTAGCCAGCGGGGTGCACCCACGGGCGAAAGCGGCCACGACCGGCTCGCTGCGCTCGGTGGGCCGGCAGAATTGGACCGCCAGCAGCATCGCCCAGCCGCCCCAGATTGGGGCCAGTAGCAGCGGGCGGAACATCATGCGCGGACGCGTCCATTGCCATATGTAGGGCAGATAGTACGGAAAGTTGGGGTTCCAGCTCTTCAGCCCCAGCAGCATCAGCACCCAGGCAGCCACGATCACCGCAACGGCCACGCAACGGCGAGGCTCGCCCTTAACGAGCGATTCCGCCAGCGCCAGCAGGCATCGGGCGTATAGTCCCATCAAGCCCACGACCAGCACCACGACCACCGGCATCAGCGGAATGCCCGAGAAGTCCCCGAACAGTCCCCACGTCCAGCTGTACAGGACCATGGAGCTGGCCCCCCACAGCAGCGACAGCAGCATGATCCCAAACCACGTGCGCCCAAAGCGCCCTGGCAATTGATTGGCTAGACCATCGTCCTCCGCCGTCAGGAGCATGTACGCCGGCCGATGCGTCAGCCATCGGACGGCACGCATAGTCAGGATGAAGACTCGGCTGCTCATGCGTTTTGGACCTCCTGCTGCCGAAGGTTTATTTTTTCTTGTTCTTGGCGGCGCGGGCCTCGGCCACGATCCGCACGTACTGCCGGGCCAGGTCGGTGATCTCGGATAAATTCCCGCTGGCCAGGGCCGAGCGGGTCACCAGCGCCGAACCGATCCCCAGCGCAACCGCCCCGGCGGCGATCCAGTCGGCCGCGGTCTTCAGATCCACCCCGCCGGTGGGCGAGAGCTTCAGGTGCGGCATGGGGGCCAGGACGTCGCGGAAATAGCTGGGCCCGAACTGGCCGCCGGGAAACACCTTCACGATGTCCGCCCCGGCGTTGGCGGCCGTGAGAATCTCCGTGGGCGTCAGCGCGCCGGGAATCACCGGCAGGTCGGCCAGATGGGCCGCGGCCACCACCTGGGGATTAAACACGGGGGAGACGACGAACTGCGCCCCGGCCGCGATGGCCCGCTGGGCCGTCGGGGCGTCCAGAACGCTGCCCACGCCCACCATGGCCTCTGGGACGGCGGCGCGGCAGTCGCTGATGACCTTCAGCGCGTTGGGCGTGGTCATGGTGATCTCGATGCACTCCACGCCGCCGGCCAGCAGCGCCTTGGCCACGTCCAGGAGCTGCTCGCTGCTGGCGGCGCGGACCACCGCCACCACGCCCTTGTCGCAAAGTCGCCGTACCGCCGCTGCCCGATCCGCCATCGCGAATTCCCTTTCCGCTTAAACCCGATCGAAGGACGCCGGTCAGCCTAACCCGCCGCCGGCCGGACTGCAAGAACCCGGCCGCTGCGCTCGACGGCCCCAGGCGCCATCAAACCGGATCGGACGGCCGGCAGGAAGGGATTGTCGACTCACACCTTTCAAAACCCCCACGGCGGCCAAGGAGCAAGACGTTATTCCGCCGTCCCGCCCATCCCGCTCGTTCCGCCTGTCGTGCCGGTACCGCCCATCAAGCCCGTCCCGCCCATGAAGCTCGTACCGCCCGTGACGCCCATTCCGCCCACGCTGCCCATGATTCCGCCCGCACCGCTCGTGCCGCCCATGACGTTCACGCCGCCCGTCATTCCACCCTCGCTGCCCGCACCGGCCGGGCTGCCGCTTTCTCCGGCGGAAGAAGTGGCGATGAAGGCCGAGGCCATCTGGCGCACCAGCGCGTCGCCGTCGTGGGACATCGCGTCGATGGTTTTTTCCTGCCCGCGCGCGGCGGTGGCGCCCAGCAGCTCCACCAGGCGGAATCGCACCAGCGGGCTGGCGTCCTTGGCGGCCGGTAACACCACCGCCAAGATCTCGCTGTCCATCTGCGCGCACTGGAGGGCGGCGAGCATCTCGGCCCGAACCACGTCGCTGGGGTCCTGCAACGCCTTTTGCACCATGGCCAGCAGCACGCCTTTGTTGATGACGCCCCGCATCGCTTCGGGCATTTTGGCTTTGAACAGCTGGACGTCACGGACCCAGGTGACCAATTCGCCCAATTGCCGGGCGGCGAGCATTCGCTGGGGCAGGGCGCCGCGAACCAGGTCGGTCATGATCACGCGGAGCGCGTAGGGATAGGCCCGGCCCCACTGCTCGGAAGAATCGACGTCAATTTTCCCGACCAGGCTTTGCCGCCCGATCACCAGCGGAGCCACCCGCAAGCGGGGAACCGAACTGACGGTCTGGCGGCCCTGGGGGACCGGATCGAGCATGCCGGTGGCGGTGATCGACGCCTCGTCCAGCGGGTGGCGGTTAAGAAAATATTCCAACGACCCCACGTCGATGCGGACGACGGTGCTGACGCTCCCGCCGGCGGGCAGGTACTTCGGCGCCGGCCAGACCACCATGGGCAGGTTCGTGAATCGCTCCTGCGTCAAGGGCGCGGCGGTCGCCTCCAGGTTCATGACGGGCTGGATCAGACCCTGCTGGCCCAGAGGCACGGGTATGCCGCCCGTGTTGGTCAGCACGGCCTCAATCTGGACGCCCTCTCCCGGCCGACGGGCATCCGCCACCGGCCGCAGCGACACGGCTAGGTACTTTTCCGGGTAGCGCCCCATGTCCAGATAGCGCTTGTCGAACTGATCGAAAATCTGCTGAACGGCCTGGGCCTGAGGATGCGGCAGCAGCGTGATATTCCTCTTGGCGGCCAGATCGCGGACGTAGCGATAGGCCCAGCCGTTGGAGGCTACGTTGATCGTGGCAGTGATGGCGTCTTTGGCGGCGGTTTCGTCGCCGGCGGCAAAGTAGTGCCCCGCCAGCAAGGCAGCCGCCGCGGCGTCGGTCGCTTTGAGTTTCTCCAACCTGGACAGGCCGGCGGCCACCTTTTCGCCCTGGCCGCTGAGCAATTCCGCCGCCCCCAGGATGCGCTGGACGGTGGGGTCGTCGCCGGCGCCCGTGGCGGCCTGCTGGGCGTCTGCCAGGGCCAGGTCGGGTTTGGGATAGTACACGGTGTAGAGCCACGCCCGCTCCATCATGGCGTCGGTGCTCGGCTGCGTGCCGGCCCTTTGGCTCTCGAGGTCTGAGACGATCCGCTGGGCCAACTGGTCGGCGCGGTCGGGCCGGCCGACCGCCCGATAGGCCTCGATCATCAGATACATCAAGCCGTGATCGGCGGGATATTTCTCCATCAGCGGATCAAAAATCTGGACGGCCTTCTCGGCCCTGCCGGAGTCCAGCAGCGACTGGAGGTAGGAACCGGCCATCATGACCGGCGGCTGGGCGTCGGGGCCGGCGGCGGCCACGGCGTCTTCCCACATCGTGTCAAAGAGGGGCGCGGCCTGGGCGTGCAGGCCAGCGGCCGACAAGACGGCGGCCAAGTTGCCCACCAGGCCGGGAGACCGCGGACTGGCTTGTATCATCTTGGTCAGCGTCTGGGCCGAGTCCGCCAGCGACGGCGGCGTGGTGGCGGTGGCCATGACGCCCTGCAACGCCTCGGTGTTCAGCCCGTCCAGTTGAAGGGCCTGGTTGAACAGCCGCGCGGCGGAACTGAAGTCCCTGTTCTCAAAGAACACCCTGCCCTGTTCCACGACCGCCTGGGCCCGCAGCGGATCCGGCAAGGCGGCGTTTTCCACGATCGACTGGAGAAAGGCCTGCCGCTCGTCGGGCTTGCCCCGCGCCGACAGGCCGACGTTGATGTAGCTGAGGCCCAGATTGAAATCGTTGGGATCGGCCTGCAACTGCCGCCACAAGGCGCCCTCGGCGGCCGACGCCTGCCCGCGGCTTTGGTAGATGTTGGACATTATCCAGGCAGCCTGGACATTGGCGGGGTCCAGCTTTTGGGCATACGCCGCCAGCGCCACCAGCCGCCCGGCGCGCCCGCGGGCGTCCCAGCGGGCGTAGATCATCGACATGGCCGAATGCCGCAGGCTTTCCGCCGCCAAAAGGTCCGCCTCGGCGGGCTGCGAGGCGGCGGTGCCTGCCGCCACGGCGGGGGGCTGTGTCGTGGTCGGCGGGATCGCCGGGACCGGCGCCGCCGAGGCCGCCTGGCTCGCGGGCGTTTGATCGCCCACACTCGGCCTGGTGCCGGCGGTTTCCTGCGCCGCGGCCAAGGCGGTCCAGAGCAAACATCCTGCGACCGCCATCCATCGTGCCATCATCACCACGTTCCTTCGCGCAAAAAGCCCCGCCGCCCGCCACGCCAGCGGCGAAAGGGCTACTTTCCGCCCGTCGGCTGGGTGGCCTGCGGCTGAATCGTGATCGTCTGAGTCTGCTCGCCGCGGCGGACCACGATGACGACCGGTTTGCCACCCTTGGCCGAAGCCTCCACGGCGTCCTTCAGGCCCGCCGTCGTCGTCACCGGCGTGTTGTTTACGGTCGTGATCAAGTCGCCCTCGTGCAAGCCGGCGCTGGCCGCTGGGCCGTCGGCAGCCAACACCAGCAGACCCGGCACGTTGGCCGCGAGAGACTTATCCATGTAGCGGTCCAGATCGATCTTCTCGCGGACCAAAAAGCCCATCGCCATGTTGAGATACCGCTTGGCCTCGTAGGGCAGTTGGGGCAGCGCCGCCAGCGACACCTCGTAGTCCTTCGTGGTGTCGCCACGTTTGACGGTCAAGGTGACCTTGCTCCCGATGGTCATGCGGTAAAGCTTTCGCTGCAAGGCCAACGCCGCCGTGTCGGGATTGGCCGCGACGGGGAACTTCTCGCCGTTGACCGCCAGGATCACGTCGCGGTCCGCCAGGCCGGCCTTGGCCGCCGGGCCGTCGGGGATCACGCCTTCGACCATCACGCCGGCGCCCTGGAGCTTCATGATGTCCGCGACTTCCTTCGAGATGCCGCTGAAGTTCAGCACGCCGATCCAGGGCAACCGCCGCACCTGGGCCGGCGAGGCGGGAATGTTCACCAACACGTGCGCGAACTCATCGACCGGCATGAAAAACGCCGTCTCATCCTGCCCCCGCATGGAGAGGGTGGTCATGCGGCTGCCCATGGCCATTTGATAGTCCAGGAACTGCTGCGACCCCACCAATCCGACCGCCCGGCCGTCGGCGTTGAACACGGGCGAGCCGGGCACGGTCAGCTTCCCGCCGGTGACGTAGTCCAGATTATCGGGCAGCCCCAGGATGGCGGAGACGTACCCCACCCCGACGTAAGGCTGGTAGTTCATCTCGCGCCCCAGCAGGCCGATGGAAGCCACCGGCTGACCGACCGTCAGACCGGCCTTGGGCGCGAACTGCACGACCCCCCAGGCATAGGGCTCGGTGGCGCGAAGAAAGGCGATGTTCGTCTCCGGATCAACGCCGAGCAGCTCGGCCTTGATGGTCTTATCCGGCGCGTTGGCCGGAACCAGGACGAAATTGTTGAACGAACCGGGGGGGACCCTGGCGTTCAGTCCCAGCGTGATGAACACCGCCGGATCCGCCGTGATGCACACGGCCTGGCCTTCCAGGGTGCGCACGCCCATCTCGTCCTGCATCGTGCAATAGAACCGGGCCAGGGCGCCGACCTTGTCCTTGGTGTCCGATATCAGCTTGGTGACGTCGCCGAAAGCAGAAATCGTCAGCATCGCCACGACCGCCGCCATCAACCCCATCCGCCGTCTCGTCATGATCGCTCCTTTGCCCTCAAGGGGGCTAGGCATCTTGTTCAATGGCCGCCGTCCCGCCAAGGCGGGGCGGCAAAGGCTGTACATTAACCTACGTTGTGCCCCGCCGTCCATGCCTTGCCTTTCCGGCAGGCAGGTTAGAATTTTTCGCGGCCAGGCGCTGGACCGCCGTCGGCCCGGCCGAGGGCGGCAGGTAGTGCAGCACCACCCACATCAACGCACCGGCAGCCGCGATCACGATCGCTGTAATCTGATTGTGGGTCATCTGGCCGCGAGCCATGTTGTGGGCGTTCTGGTCGCGGATGCCTTCCTCCAGGAACCGCACGGCCGAATACAGCATGGCCATGAGGGCGAAGACCTGCCCCTCCCGGCTCCGCAGGCGGAAAAACCCCCACAAGAGGGCGGCCACCACCAAGGCGCCGATGAGGGACAGCAGCTGGGCGGGCTTGACCAGCAGGGAGCGGCTGGCCGAGGCCAGGGCGAACAGGTCCGCCTGAAGGTAGGCATTGGCGGCGGCCCGCTCGGAGGGGTCCAGCACGCCGTCGCCGTTGACGTCGAACCGGGCCATCACCCACGCCCGCCGCGCCTCCAAGTATTGCCGCATCTCATCCAAGTCCAATTGGCCGTCCCATCCGTGATCAAAGTGGAGGACGGCCTGGCCCCAATTCTCGCTGCCGCGCAGCAGTCCCGTCCCTGCCGCTAGACCATGCCGCCATTCGGCCTCGCTGATGCGTCCATCCTCGCCCGCCAGGGCATGGAAGTCGGCCTCCCACCGCGATTCGTCCAGCAGCTCAGCCACCTGGTCGTTGGTCAACCTTCCGTGGAGGTACCGCGGCGGCCAGACGTGCCTCGGCGGGCCTGGGTCGAACAACCGTTCGTCCGGCTGGACCAACCCCAGGCTGAACTGATGCTCGTAAACCGGCGAGGGCTCCTCGGTATGGCTGGAAAAGCCGCCCAGGCCGCCCGTCAGCTTCACCAGCGGTTTGGAGAACATAGGAAATCGCATGCCCGCTGGCCAATCCGCCGGGCAGGCGGTGCCGAAGCAGCAGCCGTTGAGCAGGCAGCCGGCCCGCCCGAAGGCCAGACCCACCATCAGACTGATGGCGATGATGTCCAGGTAGCGCCGCACGGGCAGGCGCTTGGCCCACAGATAGGCCACCACCATCGCGGTGGCCAGGATCAGCCCGCCGTGGTAGATCAATCCGCCGCTGGTGACGTCCAGCGCCGCCGTCAGGGGATCGGGCGCGGTGGCAAACTCGCTGCTCCAGTGCTGGATGACGTACGCCACCCGCCCGCCGACGATCCCCCCCACCAGCGATAGCAGGCCGCAACGCGTGATGACGTCGGGGTCTTCCCCGCAGCGCCGCGCGCGCCAGCGGGCCAGATAAATGGCCGCCAGGAACCCGGCCACGAGCATCAGGCCGTACCCGTAGATGCACACGGCGAAGTGCCGGCCGAGGAGGTCCAGCGAGACCAGGTCCACGATGATCTGTTTCATTCCGCCGCTTTCCGAGCCAGGACCTGCACGCCATTCACGCCCGCGGGATGACGCGATTTTTCTCGTCCACCAGGACGATCCGCGGCTGAATCGTGCGGGCCTCGTCCTCGGTGACGTAGCCGAAGGACATGATGATGACCAGGTCGCCGATGGTCACCAGATTGGCCGCCGCCCCGTTGATGCAGATCATGCCGCTGCCGCGCGGGCCTTCCATCACGTACGTCTCGAACCGCTGACCGTTGCTCAGGTCGGCCACCAGCACGCACTCGTTGCGGCCGATGCCGGCGGCGTCCATCAGGTCGCGGTCGATCGTGACCGAACCCACGTAGTCCACCGACGCCGCAGTGATCGTCGCACGATGAATCTTCGCTCGAAGAACCTTCAGCAACATCAGCCTGGCCACCTTCCTGCTAAGCCGATCCGGCGGACCGGCAAAACAATAGACGGATTATTTTATATTCCGCGTGTGCCTTTTGCCACGGCCAAGGCGGGCTACGGATCGGTCAGGACATTGTCGATCAGCCGAGTCGTCCCTAACCGCACAGCCAGGGCCACCAGCACGGGCCTGTTGGTATTTGCTACGTCGGACAGGTCCGCCGGGTCCACGATCTGGACGTAGTCGATCTGTCCGTCGGGGGCGTGGCGGGCCAGGTGCCCCCGCACGGCGGCGGAGACGACCTCGGCGGGCGGATGGTCCTTGCGTATGGCCTCTTGCGCCGCGGCCAGGGCCGCCGACAACGCCGCGGCCTGGCGGCGATGCTCGGCGGACAGGTACCTGTTGCGGCTGGACATGGCCAGGCCGTCGGCCTCGCGGACTATTGAACAGACCACGATCTCCACGGGAAAGTTCAATTCCTCCGCCATGCGGCGGATCACGACCGTCTGCTGAAAATCCTTGGCGCCGAAGAACGCCTTGTCGGGCGCGACGATGTTAAACAGTTTGGCCACCACGGTGGCCACGCCGGCAAAGTGCCCCGGGCGGCTTCGGCCGCAAAGCACCTCGCCGATCCTGCCCACCGTGACCGTGACCATCGGTTGGCTGGGGTACATTTCGGTGACGGCTGGCATGAACACGGCGTCCACGCCGGCCTTGCGGCAGGCCTCCAGGTCGGCCGATTCGGTCCGCGGGTAGCGGGCGTAGTCCTCGTTGGGCCCGAATTGCGTGGGATTGACGAAGATGCTCACGACCGTAAAGCCGCATTGCCGCCGGCACGCGGCCACCAGCGACACGTGGCCGGCATGCAGGGCACCCATCGTCGGCACCAGGCCGATGGTCTTGCCGGCCTTGCGCGCGGCGGCGACGGCTTGGCGAATCTCGGCGATGGTCTTGCAAACAATCATGGTGCCCTCATGCAGGCGGCCATCTATTCTACCGCCGCAAGGCCTCCAGGGCCGAGCGGACTTGCGCGACCAGCGGTGCGCAGGCGGCGGCGTTCCGCAAATCCGTAACCATGGTATCCACGCGGAGGACCGGGCAACCCACCTCGGCCGCGGCTTGGGCGTAGGAGCGTCGCATGGCGGCAAGAAACTGGGCCGTGATGGCCCGCTCAAACGCCCTGCCGCGTGCGGCGATGCGGGCCAGCAGCGTCGCCTCGTCGGCGTCCAGATGGATCAGCACGTCCGGCGGACGAATCAGCCGGCCCAGGCGATCCGCGGCGCGTTGGTACGCCGACCAATCCTCCGCCGATAGCGTCACCTGCGCGAAGATGCGGTCCTGGCAGAACCCGTAGTCGCTGACGCGCACACCCTGCTCCGGCCAGGCCAGCAGCGAAAGCTGCCCCACGCGCGACATTAAAAAGTAGAGTTGGCTGGGCAGGCGGGCCTGGGCCACGCCGCCGTACGCCTCGACCAAAAACGGGTTGCCGGCGTAGTCCTCGCGGACCAGCTCGGCCGGGAGTTCCGCGGCCAATCGCTCGGCCAGGGTCGTCTTGCCGGAAGCCGGAGGGCCGATAATGCTCACCAAGGCGGCTGTCACTGGGGCTTGCCTTCCATTTCAGAAAGAAGCTGGGCGATGGTCTTGCCCAGGACCGGATGGACGGCCCCGGGGGCGATCTGGGCCAGCGGCTGAAGCACGAACAGGCGATGGTGCATGCGCGGGTGCGGGATGGTCAATTCCGGCGTGCGCATGACGAGCTCGCCCATCAATAGGATGTCCAGGTCGCACGTACGCGGGCCCCATCGCTCTTCCGTCCGGCGGTTTCGTCCGCAGAGGGCCTCGATTTCCTGGAGCGCCGCCAGCAATTCCGCCGGCTCCAGGGAGGTCTGGAGCTCCGCCGAGGCGTTGATGAAGTCACGCTGCTGCGACGGCCCGCCCACTGGAATCGTCTCGATCATCGACGACACAGCCGTCACGCGGACGCCCTTTCGCTGGCCCAGCAGCTTCAGCGCCCGCCGCAGCGTCGCCTCCCGATTGCCGACGTTGCTGCCCAAAGCGATGTAAACCTTAGAATTCACGAAGGGGAAATCCTCTCCGCCGCGCCGTTCAATCGACAATGGTCAATCGTCAATGGCTACAGCCTCATCTCCATGATCCTGCCCAGGGCCTCGGTGAGGACCTCGTCGGGATACGTCAGGGAGATGCGGAAATAGCCCTCCCCCGCCTGGCCATAGCCCAGACCGGGGGTGACGATCACGCCCGTTTTTTCCAGCAGGTCGGTGGCGAAGGCGGCGCTGGAGCCTTCGTACTTGGCCGGCACCGGCGCCCAGACGTAGATGGTGCCCCGCGGCCGCTGGAGCGACCAGCCGTGGGCGTTGAGGGCATCGATCACCAGATCGCGGCGGCGGCGATAGACCTCGTTGATCGGCGGGACGAATTGCTCGGCGCCGTCCAGGGCCTTGGCCGCGGCGAACTGGATCGCCCGCAGCGTGCCGTTATCGCTGTTTTCTTTGACGGTCCGCAGGGCGGCCACGGCGGAGGCGTTGCCCATCACCGCGCCGGCCCGCCAGCCGGTCATGCTGAAGGCCTTGGACATCGAGAAGAACTCCACCGCCACGTCCTGGGCCCCTTCGACCTGGAGGATGCTGGGGGCCTTGTAGCCGTCGAACGTGTTCAGACCGTAGGCGTTGTCGTGGCAAATGAGAATGTCATGCTTCTGCCCGAACTCCACGGCCCGGCGGAAGAAGTCCAGCTCGGCCGTCGCCGTCGTGGGATTGTTGGGATAGTTCAGCCACAGGAGCTTGGCCTGGCGGCGAACGTCGCGCGGGACGGCGTCGAAGTCCATCAGGAAACCGTCGGCCTCCGACAGCGGCACGACGCACGTGGTCGCCCCGGCAAAGACGTGGCCGATGTTGTACGTCGGATAGCCCGGGGTGGGCGCGATGGCGACGTCGCCGACGTTCAGCACGGCCAGGACGAACTGGACAATGGCGTCCTTGCTGCCGCCGGTGGTCACGACCTCGTTCTCGGCCAGATCCACGCCGTAGTGGCGGCGGTAAAAGTTCCGCACGGCCTGGGGGAACTGCTCCACCGGCGCGTCGCAGCCGTAGCGATGGCGGTTGGGGTCGGCCGGGTCGCTGGCCGCGCGGCACAACTCCGCCACGACCGGGTCCGGCGTGGGACGGTCCGGGTCGCCGATGTCGATGCGGATGACCTTCACGCCGCGAGCGCGGGCCTGGGCGGCCTTGCGGCGAAGGTCCGCAAACAAATACGGCGGCAATTTCTGGAGCCGATCTGAAAACTCGATGTCCATCGTGCGGCCTTCCTGGGCGGGTGCGCAGATTCACGCGGCACCCGCATTCGGGAGGCATTGTAACAGGTGAGCACGCAGAGACAATCGCAAGGATGGTCGCTAATTCGCGACTCGCGATTCAGCTTCCGGTTGTCACGCTCCCGCCGGTTGCAGCTGGTCGGCGGTGGAGGGCTGTTTGCGGTTGTCCTCGAATCGCACAGAGATGCGCTGGGAGACGCCCGGCTCGGCCATCGTGATGCCGTAGAGCACGTTGGCCATGCTCATGGTGCGCTTGGCGTGAGAGATGATGAGGAACTGCGTGCTGTCCACGAATTCCTGCACCAGGCGGTCGAAGCGTTGCGTGTTGGCCTCGTCCAGCGCGGCGTCCACCTCGTCCAGCAGACAGAAGGGGCTGGGGCGGGTCTTGAAGATGCTGAACAGCAGCGCCAGGGCCGTCATGGTCTTCTCGCCGCCGGACAGCAGCGTCAGGCTGCGCAGCTCCTTGCCGGGCGGCCGGGCGACGATCTCGATGGGACTTTCCAGCACGTCCTGCTCGTCCAGCAGCAGGACGTCCGCCCGCCCGCCGCCGAAGAGCTTGCGGAACAGCTCCTGGAAGTTGGCACGAACGGTCTGGAAGGTCTCCATAAACCGGTCGCGGCTATCTTTGTTCAGCCGGCGGATCAGCTCCTGGAGCTGGTCCCGCGAGGTGTTCACGTCGGCGATCTGGGCGGCCAGAAACTCGCGGCGCTTCTCCAGCTCGTCCTGCTCGGCGATGGCGTCCAGATTGACGTTGCCCAGCCGCTCGACCTTCTCGCGCAGGAGTTGGATTTCGTCGCTGACGGCCTGCCAGTCGCGCTGGTCGTCGTGCTGATACGTGCGATAGGCCTCCAGGACGTTGACGTGCATTTCCTCGGCCGCGTGGGAGATGAGGTCCTCGATCCGCACGTCGGCCTCGCCCAGCTCCACGCGGCAGGCGTTGACGGCGGCCGTGGCCTGCTCCTGACTGCGGCGCTGCTCGGCCAGCTGCTCGCGAATGGTCTCTAGACGCTCCTGGAGCTGGCGGCGGCTTTCCTCGGCCTCGCGGACCTCGACGTCGAGCTTCTGCTGCTGACCGGCGAGCTTCTCCACCTCGGCGGCGGCGGCGGCCGCGGAGGCCTGGGCCTCCTGGCGGCGCTGCTGATTGAGCTGGATATCCGCCTGGCTGGCGGCCAGGTCGGCGGCCATCTGCTCCCGGCCACGGGCCAGGGCCGAGCAGGCCTCTCGCAGCGACCCGGCCCGCTCCTGCGCCGCGGCCAGGGCGACCTTGACCTCGGTAATCCGGCCGGCGAGATTCTCCTGGCTGCTGCGGGCGGCGGCGATCTCACTTTCCAGGCGCTGCACCTCCGCCTGGCGCTGGGCGTTGAGCTGCTCCAGCTGGGCGGCCTTTTCCTTGGCGGCCAGCTCGGCGGTGGCTGCGCTGTCGATGTCCGCGGCCAGGGCGGCGATGTCCGAGGCCACCAGGGGCTTTTCCTGCTCCAGGCGGCGAATCTGCTCGTCAATCTGATGGAGGCGGCTTTCGACCTCGACGCGCTCGGTGTTGGCTTCGTAATGGGCGGTGCGGAGGCCCTGGGCGAGATGGTCCAGATGCTCCAGCTGCCCGCGGGCGGACTGGCGGCGCGAGGTCAGCTCCTCGATCTGCGTTTGCAGCCGGTCGGCCTGGGCGGCCAGGTCGGCCAGCTCGCTGCGGCGGCTGATGACGCCGGCGGCCCGCCTGGCTGAACCCAGGCGGACGCGCCCGTCGGCCTCCAGGACCTCGCCCGCCGCCGTCACGAACCTGCTACCGGCTGGGGCGTGCTTGGCGGCTTCGGCGGCGTCGGCGAGATGGTCCACCACGTAGGTCCTGCCCAGCAGCCACCAGACGGCTGGGGCCGCGAGCGCCTCGAACTTCACCCAGTCGATCACCCGCCCGCGAATCGACGAATGGCGCGCCGATTCGGCGTCGTCGGCCGGCGGTTCCAGGCGGTCCAGGCACACTATCTCAGCCGCGCCGTTGTCGCGCAGGAGTTGGGCGATTTCGGCGGCGGCGGATTGCACATCGGCGAACCGGCGAACCAGCAGATACTGATCCGCCCCAGCCAGGGCAGCCTCCACCAGGGGGGCGTGCTCGACGTCGGTGGTCAGGAAGTCGCCCAGCATGCCGCAGACGGCCGGCAATCGCCCGGCGCGATGGGCTTCAAGAACCTTCCGCGTGCCCGTGCCCACGCCTTCCAGGCGGTCCAGCATCTCCCTCAGGGCGTCCATGCGGCTGACGGCGGCGCTGCGCTGCTCGCAGGTGGTCAGCAGTGCGCTTTGGAGGTGCTGATCGTCCTCGGCCAGGCGGTGGCTGGTCTGGCGGGTCTCGTCCAGCTTGGCCTTGGACTCCGCCAGGACGGCGTTCACGTCGACCAGGCGCGCGTGCAACGCGGTGCGGTCGGCCAGGGCGTTTTCCAAGGCTGAGATAATCTCCTCCGACCGGCTGGAGAGGCGCTCTCGCTGGCCGTGGAGATTTTCACGGCGAACCTGATGGGTATGGATGTCGTTGTGAAGTTGGGCGGTGCGGCGGAACAGGTCGATAGTCCCGGCCTTTTCATCCTCCAGGGTGGCTTGGAGCTTGGCTGTCTCCTGCTGGCTGACGGCGTGCTCGGCGCCGAGCGATTCGTACCGCCGCGATAGCTCCGCCGTCTGGGCACCAAGGGCCTCCACTTCCGCCCGGCGGGCGGCCAGGTCGTTGTCGCAACCTTCAATCTTGGCTTCCAGCTCCTCGCAGCGGCCGGCGGTGGCGGCGATCTGCTCGCCCAATTCGCCCACGCGGGCGGTGAGCATCTCGGCCCGCTGGCGGTGGGCGAGGATCTGGCTGGCGACGGAGGCCACCTGGGCCTGAAGCTGGCGGCTGGCGCGCTCCAGCTCCAGGGCCTCGACCTCGCTGCCGCTTCGGGCGGCCTCGAGCTGGTCGATCTTGGTCGTGATGGCGGCCAGGGCGTCGTTGCCGGCGTCCAGGTTCTTCTGGAGCTCGGCCCGGCGGCTCGACAGCGTGTGGTACTGGGCCAGGATGTACAGCCCGCGCAATTCCTTCAGCCGCTCCGTGTAGGTCTGGTAGTTGCGGGCCTTGCCGGCCTGGACCTTGATCGACCGCAGGCGCTTCTCCACCTCCGCCACGATGTCGTTGAGGCGCAGGAGGTTCTCCTGGACCTTTTCCAGGCGGCGGGCGGCTTCTTTCTTGCGGGCCTTGTACTTGCTGATGCCGGCGGCTTCGTCGAAGATCAGCCGGCGGTCCTCATGCGAGGCTTGGAGAAAGCTCTCGACGCGCCCCTGCTCGATGACGCTGTAGGCGTCGGCCCCCACGCCGGTGTCCATGAACATCTCGCGGATGTCCTTCAGGCGGGCGGGCATCTTGTTGATGAGGTACTCGCTCTGGCCGTCGCGGAACAGCCGCCGCGAGACCGACACCTCCCCACCGACCACCGGCTCGCCAGCCACCAGCAACGTGCCGGCGACGTTGTCGAACACCAGCGTCACCTCGGCGCAGCCGGCCGGACGCCGCGCGGCGGAGCCGTTGAAGATGACGTCCATCATCTCGCTGCCGCGCAGGCTCTTGGCCGATTGCTCCCCCAGGACCCACTTGATGGCGTCGACGACGTTGCTCTTGCCGCAGCCGTTGGGTCCGACGATGCAGCTCACCCCGTCGTCAAATTCCAGTTCCGTTCTGTCCGCGAAGCTCTTGAACCCCGAGAGGATCAGTTTTTTGAGTTTCATGCGTTCGCGTCTTCCATTACGCCGGCGAGCGGGGCCGTCGGCCATCCATGGCGCGAGGCTGCCGTCACTGCCCGGACACGTCGGGACGACCCAGTGGCGCGGCACCACCTTGCGCGTAAATTCTGCGAATATTCGGCAATACCTGCAAGCGGAATTCCGCCGGAACGTCTCCGGATTGGCACAGGCGGTATAACACGCCCACCACTTGGCTGTACGTCAGGCCCAGGCCGTAAACCTTTTCTTCCATCGGCCCGCGGGTGGGCAACGTGCCCATCAGCCGCACCAAGTCGCTCAGGAGCGGATCGATCTGGAACGCCTCGCTGCTGCGCTCCGTGCGGGGAACCTTGCGGAAGACGGTGAGCTTCTCATCGCCCTCCTCGGCATTGATGGTCAGGAGGTTTTCCGGGGCCGTGAAGAAAATCGGCCTGCGGATCAGAACGTCCTTGCCGAACAGGACGATCTTTCGCTGGGCCGATTGCGAAACGTACAGGATGGGTTTGCCGCTGGACTCCACCAGGTCCATGTCAAACTGTTTCGGCAGGGCGATCCGCTGGATCTTGGCGGCGTCGCCTTGTTTCAGCAGCGCCTCGTAGGCGGCCAGGCGGACCGACTCGTTCTCGTCATTCAGCAATTGGCGGAGCACCGGCGTAATCTTGGCTGAAAGTTTCTGGCGGCCCAGTTCCTCGATGGCGGCCACCTGCAGCGGCGAATTGGGGTTCGTCGCCGCGGCCACCACCACCGGCACGGCCGCTGAATCGCCCAGCCGCATCCCGGTGCGGGCGGCGTAAAAGGCCGACACCGGGTTGGATGCGTTGTAGAGTCCCTGCACCGTCGGCAACACCTGCCGGCCGATCGCCTCCCACACCAACGCCAACTCGTCGTGATTGGTCCCGGAGGACTCGATGGCCGCGGCGATCTCGCGGGCCTTGATCTCCAAACTTCCGGACGTCAGCCGGATCGGCAAATGCATCAGGAGCCGAAGGAATTGCCCGTAGTTGTCCCGATACGCGGAGGGGATGCTGATTTCGATCACGGAGCTGTCCTTGGCCACCGCGATGCGGCCGGGCCCGAATCGCTCATTGATCCGGCGCTGGATGAGATCAGCCCTTTGGTAATCCGCCTGGAACAGGCTCAGCCGCAGCGGACGGTCTTCCAGTGATTTGCCTCCTCCGATGATCCGGCCCTCGCGGAGCTTGGGCAGATCTTCCCGTTTGGTCGGATCCAGGAACGGATTGATGAAAATCACTCCGTCCGCTTCGGCAAAGACCTTGGACTGCCTGCCGGCCAGTTCCCCCGGGACCGCCAGGCGCATCTCCGCAGGCACCAGCATGACGCCGCCGTCCAGACTGCGCGTCTGCGTCTCAGGCGGACAGCTCACGAAGACGTCGAATCGCGTCCCCGCCGGCGCCCCGGTGGGAATAACTCCCCAGAGCTCCACCACGGCCGTATCGAGATCCTCCAGGATCGCCTGCGGGGAAATCGCTTCGGAGCCCCCCGCGGTATTCAGGGTCTGACTCTTCAGCAACATTTGAGTCAAGTACTCGCGCACATAGGCGGGCACCTCGCGCGAGCCGTTGTTTCCCAGGCCGGCCACGACGCCGTAGCCGTGGACCACCAGGTCCGACCCTCCCACCAGCGTCGCGTATTCCGCCATGGTGTCGGTGATGTAAGACGGAGAGGCGGGCTTGGCTGCGTTCGTCGTGGGGGTATGCTTGCCAGGCCCGGTGAGCGGCGTGCAACCGCCCCACAGGCCGCTTAGAGCCAATACCCCGCCCACGATGGACTTGCAGATTCGTCCGCGCATGCGCAAGAGACTTTCCTCGCTTTGTTTATCGGACCCTTTCCCCTGCCGGCTTGAACGTTTATCCCTCCCGCAGGCGATCCTCCTTGCGGCCTGCGGCCCTACGGTCGAACGTATCTTACTTCAGCCTCCTACTTAGTCGAATATCGGGCGGTCATTATTGGCGGGCGGGGGGGCGGATCGGGTCGGCTTGGGCGCGGTGGACGGCATCGTCGTCGGGGAAGCCGAACCGCTGGGACCCAACGGCGGAATTTTGATCTTCTGGCCGGCTTTGAGGTTGCCTTGAATTTGAGGGTTGGCCTTGCGGAGTTCTTCCCAATACTTGCCGTCGCCGTATTCCTTGCGGGCGATGCTCCACCAACCGTCGCCGGCCTGAACGACGTAAACTTTCTCCCCTCCCCCGCCGGTCGCCGCGGCCGCCGGCGGCGTAGCAGCCGCCGCTACCGGCCCGGCCGGTTGTTCGGGAATCGGTGGGATCGTCAGCGTCATGCCCTCTTTCAAGCCGCCGTAATCCACCTGTTTGTTGGCCTTCTCGATCAGCGTCCAGTACTTGCCCTTGCCGGGACCGTACACCTTCTCGGCGATGTCCCAGAAACCCTTGTCGCCCTTCTTGACCACGTAGGTGGTGTTGCCTTTGCTCGCCGCCGGGGCCGCCGGAGCGCCGCCGGCTGGTGTCGGCGACGCCGAGCCGATCTGCGACGGCATGGGACCCTCGGCCATGGTGGGCTGGAGAACGGCGGGTTGAGTCGCCGGCGGTGCGGGAGGCGGTGCGGCCGCCTCGGCGCCGGGAGCCAACTCCGAGACGCTGGGCGCTGTCCCGCCTGCCGCGGCGGGCGCAGCCGGCTGGGCGGGGGTGCCGGCAAAGGCGGGCACTAACGTGTCGCTGCCACCCGTCGCTTGCGCGCCGTGTGCGGGAGTGGCGGCCGGGGAGGTTTTGGCGGGTCGCGGGCCGGTAAACTGCTTGGCGCCGGTATCGTGAAAGACCACGTACAGCACAGCCGCCGCGGCGATCACCACGCCGACGGCGATCCCGATCTTCAGTTCAGCACGCATCGTTATGCCTCCTGCTTGTACGGCCGACCATCCTGGAACGGCAAAAGGCATCCGTCCTTTTGCCGGTATCCTATATATGCGCGCCCGCCCGCCGATGGCAAAGGAAAATCGTTTCTTTGCGGCACGGGTCACGGCGAAGCGGCCGGCTTCATGGGCTTTTCTCAGGAGAGGACGCGGCCTGCTGCTTTCTTAAGCGCAGGTCCCCGAGCTGCAAATAACCACCCTTAACAGGGTAATCGCCCTTTTTGACAGGCCCGCCGAGGCAACCATGGGCTTTGAACGGTTCATACCCCTCGGCCAGAACCTCAACAATCGGAGGTATCTCGGCCCAGTCTCCCACAAACCACCAGACCGACTGATACTGTGGCTCTTGATCAAAACAACCGTCGTGGGACGAAACCATCTTAAACCGATGGTCACCGTGGATATCGTGGAGGGTAACCGTGATAGGCGCCTCACCGATGGGTTTTTCGGAAGCGCCGTCAATAAGTCTTCCATTCACGCCTACCGACTGCCGGTACTTCCTAATACAACCGCTTGTTGCCAAAAGGCAGATTATCATGAAGACTGGGATGGCGAGTCGTGACATGCCCATGATGTGCCTACCTTTCGGATCGCCGGCCACCCTCAGGCCCCGCGGGCCGAGACGATGGCCGCCGTGTCGCGGGCGATCATCAGTTCTTCGTTGGTGGGCACGACCCAGACGGCCAGGGGCGAGCCGTCGGCCGTGATCGGACCGGCCTTGCCGTTGATGGTCCGGTCGCTGCGGCGGTCGTCGGCCACCACGCCCAGGCGCGACAGGTACCGGCAGATCCGCCGGCGAATCGGCAGGGAGTTCTCCCCGATCCCGCCGGTCAGCACCACCGCGTCCAGGGCGGGCAGGATCGTATAATAGGCCCCGACGTATTTGGCCACGCGATAGGCGAACACGTCCATGGCCAGGATGGCCTTGGCGTTGTGTTCTTCCTCCTCGGCGCGCACCAGGTCGCGCATGTCGTTGCTCAAGTCGCTCAGGCCCACCAGGCCGGATTCCTTGTTCAGCGTGTTGTCGATGTCCTGAACGCTCAAGCCGTTGGCGTGCAGGTGGAAAATGATCGCCGGGTCGATGTCCCCGCTGCGCGTGCCCATCACCAGGCCTTCCAGCGGCGTCATGCCCATCGAGTGGTCCACGGCCTTGCCGCCGGCCACCGCCGTCATCGAGCAGCCGTTGCCCAGGTGCACCGTGATGAGGTTGACCTGCTCGACGGGCTTGCCCAGCAGATCCGCGGCCGCCCGCGTCACGTAGCGGTGGCTGGTGCCGTGGAAGCCGTAGCGGCGGACGTGGTACTTGGTGTACCAGGCCGTCGGCACGGCGTAGCGGTAGGCGTGCGGCGGCAACGTGGCCAGGAAGGCCGTGTCGAACACGGCCACGTGCACGGCGGACTTGATGGCCGCCATGGCCGCCCGAATGCCCGCCAGATTGGCCGGATTGTGCAGCGGGGCCAGCTCGCCGTTTTTCTCGATGACTTTGATGAGCTTGGCGTCGATGCGGGCCGAGGCCGTCACGGCCTCTCCGCCGTGCACCACGCGATGGCCCACGCCGTCAATCTCGCCGATGCTGCCCAGCACGCCGATCTGCGGATCCAGCAGAGTCTCCACGATGAGATTCAGCCCGGCCGTGTGGTCCGCGGCCTTGACGCTTTTTTGGCCTTCTTCCTTCCGGCCGCCCTTGCCGTTGCTGGCGTAGTGCAGCCGGGCCCGGGCCGTGCCGATCCGCTCTAGCAACCCCTTGGCCAAAACGGTCTCCTTGGCCATGTCAAACAATTGATACTTGATGGAACTGCTTCCGCAGTTGACGACGAAAACCTTCATGAACGCTCCTCGCAAGGGCCGGCGGGCGGCGTCGCTCGCGGGCCAAACGGATGGTGGCGGCAAGAGGAGTCGCCATCGTCGCGGAGAAGGCCCCTGCTGTCAAGCCCGCGGGACTGGTACAATCCCCGCATGGTCAAGGTCGAAGAGATTCGGACCGCCAGCGCCGCGGCCACGCAGGAGTTCGGCCGGCACTTCGCCTCGCGGCTGAAGGCCGGCGATTGCGTGGCCCTGGTCGGCGAGCTGGGCGCGGGTAAGACCGTCCTGGTCCGCGGCATCGCCGCCGGCTTGGGCCTGGCCGACGAGCGATTCGTGTCCAGCCCCACCTTCGTGCTGGTGCAGGAGTATTCCGCCCGGTTTCCGATCTACCACGTGGACCTCTACCGCCTGGCCGACCCAGCCGCGGAGCTCTCGCAGCTTGGTATCGAAGAGATGCTGGAGGCCGGCGTGGTGCTGATCGAGTGGGCCGATCGCGCCGCCGACGCCCTGCCCCTCCGCCGCTGGCAGATCGAATTGGCCATTACCGGCAAAACCCGACGACTGCTTCGAATTCAACCGCCGCAGGGCTGATCGAGTAGGGCGTGCAACTCGTTGCACGCGGAAAAGCTCCCTGTGTGCAGAACCTACGCTTCGCGTAGAACCTGCACACCCTACGTGACTCAGGGTAAACCAAAACGTTCCACGCGGACGTGGCAATCCGCCCGGCCGGGATGCTTGGCCAGGTAGTCCTGGTGATATTCTTCCGCCGGCCAGAAAGTCGAGGCCGGCACGACCTGCGTAGCCACCTTGTAGCCCCTCTGCCGCAGCAGGCCAATGAGCTTCTCGGCCGTGCGCTTCTGGTCGCCATTCAAATAGAACACGGCTGAGCGGTATTGGGCGCCCACGTCCGGGCCTTGGCGATCGACCGTCGTGGGGTCGTGAATCTCAAAGAACAGCCGCGCCAGGGCCTCGTAGCTGGTGCGCTTAGAATCGAAGATAATCTCGACGGCCTCGGCGTGTCCCGTTTTACCTGTGCAGACCTGCTCGTAGGTGGGCATGTCCACCGTGCCGCCGGTATAGCCGGACCGCACGGCCAGGACACCGGGGACTTGGCGGAAATAATGCTCCACGCCCCAGAAGCATCCGCCGGCGAAGATCGCCTTCTCCGGCGGGGCCTGCGAGGCCGGCATAAACACCAGCGAGGCGGAGTTCACGCAGTGGCGCGTATCTTTGGCCGTCAGACCCTCGCCCAGGAACACATGCCCCAGGTGCGCGCCGCAATGGGCACAGAGAATCTCGGTCCGCATGCCGTCGGCATCCTTCTGGCGCTTCACGGCGCCGGGGATTTCATTGTCGAAGCTGGGCCAGCCGCAATTGGAGTGGAACTTACTGTCGGACAGATACAGCGGTGAGCCGCACTGGCGGCAGACGTACACGCCCTTGTCAAACGTGTTCCAATACCGCCCGGTGAAGGGGCGCTCCGTGCCCTTGCCCAGGATGATCTGCTTTTCCGCCTCGGTCAGCGGCGGCATCGAGCTTGGGTGGCCTTTGGGTTGTGACATGGCGTTCCTCCCCTCAGAGGTGCCCTCGGCCGGCGTCGTGGAGCGGCATCCAAAAACCCCTACGCTCCCAATCGCCAGCGCAAGGCACACCAGATTGCAAACCGCGTTTTTCATGTTCGTCTTGTACCGCTGTCTCCTATTACATACTACGCCGGCCGGGCCCCGCTTGGCTGCTTCAGGGGGCCGGGACGTCTTGACGATGATTCAGGAGGGTCCTACAGTGACCACGGCAGCCGCTGGGGAAATTGCGGCGGCTTGCGCCCGTAGCTCAGACGGATAGAGCAGCGGTCTTCTAAACCGCAGGTCGCAGGTTCGATTCCTGCCGGGCGCGTCCACCTTCGCCTAGGCTACGGTGGATTGGAATGCAAAATATGCGTTGTACCTAACCCTCCGTAGCTTTAGCGAAGGAGGGTTCGATTCCTGCCGGGCGCGTGGAGGATATGGCGAAAACCGGCACATGGCGTGTGGAAGCCGCCGAGCCCATCTTCGGCGAGGGCCAGCCGTTCGCACAGTGCCACGCCTCGACGCTGGTGGAGCTACCCGGGGACATGTTTCTGGCGGCCTGGTTCGGTGGGACGCATGAGAAGCACGCCGACGTGGGCATCTGGCTGTCGCGGCGCGAAAGCGGACGATGGTCGCCGCCGATCCAGGTCGCCAAGGTCCGTCCCGCCGCCCACTGGAACCCTGTGTTGTTCGCCCCCCCAAGTGGCCCCGTGCACTTGTTCTTTAAAGTCGGCGATACCATCGGCGGGTGGGAAACTTGGCTGACCACCTCGGCTGACGGCGGGGTGAGCTGGTCGCCGCCGCGGGAACTGGTGCCCGGAGATCATGGCGGGCGCGGGCCGGTGAAGAACAAGCCCATTGTGCTATCCGACGGGACGTGGCTGGCGCCAGCGTCAGTGGAACCGACTGTCGGCGGCAAGAAAATCTGGGACGCCTTCACCGACCGCTCTAGCGATGGCGGCCGAACGTGGCAGGCGAGCGCGGCCGTGCCGCTGGATCACGCCGCGTTCGTCGGGCCTGGGCTGATTCAGCCGACATTATGGGAATCCGACCCCGGTCATGTGCACATGCTGCTGCGAAGCTCAGCCGGGGCGATCTATCGCAGCGATTCCATCGACGCCGGATGGGTGTGGTCGCCGCCCTACCGCACCGGCCTGCCCGGCAATAACAGCGGCATCGACCTGGCCAAGCTCGCCGACGGGGCGCTCGTGCTGGCGTTCAACCCGGTGGACGTCAAGGTCCGCACGCCGCTTTCGCTCGCCATCTCGCGCGACAACGGCGCGACCTGGACGGATCGGCTGGACCTGGAAACCGCCGCCGGCGAATACTCCTACCCCGCAGTCATTGCCTCCGGCCGCGGCGTGGCCCTCACCTATACCTGGAACCGCACACGCATCGCGTTCTGGAAGGGCCGGTTTGAATCGCAGTCCTAATCCACGCCGTCAATCCATCGCCGCGAGGTATTTCTTGATCTCCGCTGCCGTCAGCGTTCGGTCGCCGGCGGCGGCATTCATGCGGACCTGGGCAGGGTCTTTGGCGCCGGGGATGGAGACCGGGGCCGCCGGATGCGAGATCGTGAACCGCAGGGCCGCGGTGACCATGTCCTGACCCGGCGCGAGGGCCTTCTTGAGCTTTTCCACGCTGGCGGCCTGGGCCAGAAAGCGGGCCTTGGCGTTCTCGTCGCGGTTCCACTTTTCGCGGATGGAGTCGGTGAAGACCGTCTGGGCCGAGTATCGCCCGCTCAGCATGCCCATGGCCAGCGGGCCGCGGATCAGCACGCCCAGGCCGTGCTCCCGGCAGTACGGCAGCACCTGCTCCTCGGCCGCGCGGTTCAGCAGCGAATAGTTCACCTCGACCACGTCGGCCAGGCCGGCGGCGTTGTATCGCTTCAGCACGTCGATGTTGTCGGTGCTGATGCCGTGGGCGCGGATGCGGCCCTGCTTCTTGAGCAGCTCGAAGGTCTCCAGGTAGATGCTCGGGTCGGCGATGTCGTGCTCGTGGCAGAGCATGACGTCCACCCAGTCGGTTCGCAGGCGGTGCAGGATGGCGTGGGCGCACAGGCGGATCATGTCCACGGTGTTCTTGGGCACGGCCTGGCCGGAGCGCCGGCCGTAGTGACCGATCTTGCTGACGAGGTACACGCGATGGCGCATGCCCGCCAGCGCCACGCCCAGCCGCTCCTCGGAGAGGCCGTGGGTGGTGCCGTAGGCCTCGGCCGTGTCGTAGAGGTTCATGCCGGCCTCGAACGCCGCGCGGATCGTGGCGAAGCTGGTGATGTCGTCCACCTCGCCCCACTGGCTGCCGATGTTCCATGTCCCCATCCCGATGGCCGAGACGTTCCACCCCAATCGCTTGCCGAACGGACGATAGATCATGGCCGGCCCTTTCTATGCTGTGTCGTCTGCCCTACTCCGCAACCGCCACACTATAACGCCAAACCCGCTTCCGTCCAGCCTGCACACCTTGACTTCCCCAGCCTCTGGGTTAAACTGGATGGGTTGACAAAAATCCCTGCCAGGCCTACTCCGGTCGCTGCGGCGACCTATGAAGGCTACGCGAACTTGGCAGGCGTTTTTGTCCCGGTGCTATGGGTGTTTTCCCCGATAGCTCAATGGTAGAGCGAGCGGCTGTTAACCGCTAGGTTCAAGGTTCGAGTCCTTGTCGGGGAGTGCTTCGACTCGCTTCGCTCGCTCAGCACAAGTTCGTGAGAGGCGACCTTCCGATATTTCGGAACGTCAATCGGCCCATCGAAGCATCCTGAGCGAGCAAGTCCCGAGCGTAGCAAGGGACGAGCGAGTCGAAGGAGTCAAAGGAATGGGGTGGTTCGTCTATATTCTCGAATGCACGGATAATTCACTCTACACTGGTTTAACCTGCAACTTGCTGCGACGTTGGGAGGAACACTTACGAGGTGGTTCGCGGTACACCAAAGGCCTACCGCCGCGGCGAGTGATCCATGTCGAAGTCTTTCCTAGCCGTAGCGACGCGGCCAAACGTGAGCACCAACTCAAAGGCTGGACCCGCCGCAAAAAGCTCGCCCTCGCCACCGGAAACACGGATTTGCGCAAGCGGCTGTAAGGCGAGTCCTTGTCGGGGAGTGCTTCGACTCCTTCGCTTCGCTCAGTCGCTCAGCACAAGTTCGTGACGGGCTTTAACTCGGACTTCGACTGAATTTAGCAATCCCGTGTGCAGCTTAGCTGCACACCCTACCTGGCTAACTCGCCAATTGACATGGAGTGAATCGGTGTTACCGTAAGCCATTGCGGAAGGGGGCGAGGCAGGCGACATGCGCGCGTTGGCTTGTGTCCTCATCGGCCTTGTAGCCGTATCCGGCTGCAACACGGGGCCGTCTTTCGTCGTCCAGCCCGCAGAGGATTACAACAAGCTTTTTTATCGCCAAGACGGCTGGACGGGTTCCGACATCGCATTTTCCCTGCCGCTGTCGGACGGGCGGGTCCTGTGGCTGTTCGGGGACACGTGGATCGGCAAGATTCGCAATGGGCGCCACACCGACTCGACCATGGTCAACAACACCATCGGGGTTCAACAAGGTCTGGATCCCGCATCGGCCCGCCTGGCATTCTTCCACGGCTCCAAAGACGGCAAGCCGGCCGCCTTCATCCAGCCGGCTGACGGCGTCGGTGTGTTCTGGTTGACTCATGGCGGGATCCAAACCGACAAGGGACTTTATCTTTTTATGAGCCGGATCGTGGAGCGCCCCGGCGACACGTCGGTCTGGGGTTTTAGGGCGGTTGGCATCGTCATGGCGAAGATCGCCAACCCGCTGGACGACCCCAACCGCTGGCGAGTCGAGCAGATCAAGGTGCCCTGGGCACACTACGATTCCGCGGGCAATGAAACAGTCTTCGGAATGCCGCTGGTGCGAGAGGGCGACGTCGTTTATCTCTACGGACTTCAAATCGATCAGGCGTCCCAGGACCGCTATCTCCTGGTCGGCCGCGCCAACGTCGCTTCGCTGGAAGACTTCTCGACCTGGGAGTTCTACTCAAAAGGCCGCTGGCAGCGCGACTTTCGCAAGGCCTCGCGTCTGTGCGGCCATATGGGCGCCGAACTGTCGGTGTCTTACCTGCCGCGGTTCAAGCGATACGTCCTGGTGTACACGGAGAACGGCCTTTCCGAGAAGATAATGATGCGATCCGCGCCGTCTCCCGTCGGCCCCTGGAGCGCGCCGGTGACCATCTACCGCACGCCTGAGATGCGATGGGACAAGACGTACTTTTGCTACGCGGCCAAAGCGCATCCGGAGCTGTCGCGCCAGGACGACGAGCTCATCGTGTCATACGTGTGCAACTCCGAGGACTTCTGGAAGGCGGCCACCGACTCGCGCATCTACTTTCCCAAGTTCCTGCGGGTACGGTTTACGGCGATTCGGCCGTGAGACGGGTGGCGTGGCCACGGAGTTTGTGGCCACGTTGAATCACTAGTCCAAGCTAAGCGTGGTTGCACACTCCGCAACCACGGCACCGGCTGGATTACAGGGCAATGCCCAGTTCGCGCATGGCCGCCCGGAGGCGGTCGGTGGGCGGTTTGCGGGAGCGGACGGCGGGGTTGTAGAGGTAGTGCTGCATCAGGTCGGCGTCTTTGAGCACCTCGTCCAGCGGCTGGTGGACGGCGAGCTTTTCGTCATGCCGGAGGATCGCGTCGCAGATTTGTTGCACCTGCGCCGGCGTGAAGGCCGGGATGGCCGCCAGCATTCCCCGGGCCAGGTCGCTGCTGCGGCGGGTGTGGTCGGTCATGTCGCCGGTCTGGTAGGCCGAGATGTCGTGCAGCATCCCGGCCGCAGCCGCCAGTTGGGCGTCCAGGCCGCGACGCAGGGCCAGCAGGGCGCACAGCCCGGCTACGCCGTACAGGTGCACGAAGCCGTTGCGCCGCGTCGCGGCGTCGGCCTGGCGGTCCAGGACGGCGTCAATGGCCGCTCGAAGTTGCTCCAGGGCGTCCATGTTTTGGAAGGTCGTAGGTCGAAGGTCGTAGTGCGTAGGTCGAAGATCGAAGGTCGTAAGATTGATGCGCAGGGGGCCTGCCGGCTGGCAGGCCCCACCGCGCTAAAAATTATAGGATAGGGGGAAAAAGCGTTCCGCGGGCGGCCGACGGAATCACTTTACCCACACTCAACGATGTTCCTCGTGGCCGCCTTCCGGCCCACCTCTGGGGCCTGGGGATTCTCTGCGTTCCGGGGCCTGTTCGTGATGCTCGCCGCCTTCCCAATGTCCCGGCGTGTAGTGGTAGCGGTTTTCGTGCCTCTCGTATCGCGGGGCAACCCAGACGGCGCCGTGATGCGGCGGGACGCTCCAGCGGCCACGATTCCAGACGTACCGATGGTTGTCCCAGTGCCAGTAACCGTCTATCCAAATGCAGTCGGCCGACGGGCACGGCGGCCGGTACTCCACGATGAGCGGCGGCGGAGGCTCGTCGACGATGACGTAGCCCCCTTCCGGCTCCACGTACTCCGTCTCGTGGACGACGACCCTTTCCTTATGATGGCAGCCCACCAGCGTCACCAAGGCGACGCCGATCAAGCCCACGAGCATGACTCGCAACACCTTCATGGCAGGTTCTCCTTTGGCAAAGCGAAAGCGATAAGGAACGTTTTCAATATCCTAGGATCGCCGGGGTGTTTTCTCAACAGTGCCGGATCAAAAACCTCGGCGGACAACCCCCCTTGGCACGGCCGAGGGCGGCGGCGCCACAGGCCAAGGCCGGTTTTGAAACCGCTCCTAAAATGAAGCGGCGATCTCGATTCTCTCAGGATCGCCGCCCGGCAAGACCGCAGGGGGCTTTGCCTGCTAGGTCTTGCGTCTCCGGAGCAGAGTCGTCAGTCCGCCCAGGGCCAGCAGGACCATCGTGGACGGTTCGGGCGCCGGCCCGAACACCACGACGTCATCCCACGTTTGGCCGATTTTCAATTCGTCGAATTGGAACACGTCATTTTGATCCAGGCTGGCGGTCCTGAGGCCCACGCGGCTGAGAGTTTTGAGCTTGGAATCATAGAGGCTGGTCACGACGTCGGGGACGGTGGACAATGACCCGTCCGGATAGACCCACAGGGCGATTCGGTTGTAGGTCTTGCTGTTGCCGTCCTTGTAAATGTGGGCGACCACGAAGTAGGTGGTATTCAGGACGGCGGCCACGGGGTCCCGCTGGATGTTTTTACCGGTGCCGAAGCTGGCGGCGAAGTCGCTGCCGCCGCTGATGACCGATCCGACCGTCGGGGACTTGGTGCTGTTGTAGGCGCCGTCGTCCAGCCAGAATCTGACTTCATCCTTCTTGTCCAGGGTGCCGCCCTTCCAGCGGAAAAGAAAGCTGACGTACACGTCGCTGCTTTGACTGGCGAATGGACGATAGAGGTCGTTGCTGCTGTTATACCCGGTTGACGAGACCGCGAAGCTGCCGCCGTTGACGCCGAAACCGGGGGCCCAGTGGTAAACCAAGGGCGTGGCGGGGGTCACCACGTTGACGTATTTGTTGGACATCCACTTGGCGGTCGCCCAGCCGGTGCCGGTGGTCACGGTTTGGTCCAGCCGGGCGGGCACGGTGCCGGAGGTGGTAAAGGAGTCACTGCAAATCAGCGCCCCTCGCACCGGAGCCCCGCCAAGCAGCAGGGCAATCATCGCCATCCCCCATGTGATCTTCAGTTTGATATACATACGTCCCTTCCTTTTTGCCTCATCCTGCCGGCATGCTGCGATCTCCTTATTGGCTCCTTGTGGTGAGTTGTTGGCTCAAAACAACCTATTCGTTCTATGCTAGGCACGCTGTTTGCTGATTCCAAATTTGGCCGAGATCTTTTCTGTTTCTATTTAGGCCGATGGCGACGCCTCGCAATAAAGCGGGCGGGCCTCTTGTTGAAGGCCCGCCCGCTATTCACTTGAACGCCCGCTTTCAGGCAACTGCCTCGATAGCTAACTGCATTTATGAGTCTCTAATTGAATTGCGATATGGTCGAAAAATGCTAGGCGCGCTGTTTTCCGAATCCAAATTTTTTGTGTTTTCAAAAATAATAAGCCGTGGCCGACCGGCCGGAGGCAATGCCACTTGGGTGATAGGTGAGTCGAAGGGGCCTAGAATTTCTCAGTAGATACGCTAAGACAGCGGTCGGCTACGCGCCCGGCCGGGCCATCGGCAGGAAAGGAGAATGTCCTATGTCCGAAACACCTCAGATCAGTCGCAGGAAGTTCATCACATCCTCCGCCGCGGCGGCCGGAGGAATTCTGCTGTCCGGTCGCATGCTGGCGGCCCGGTCGCCAAAATCGGAACCGGAAACGTCGCCCGCCGAAGGCCAGCCCACCCAGGACATCCTGCCGGTGGAAGACCTCATGCGGGAACACGGCGTGCTGCGGCGCGTGCTGCTGATCTATGACGAATCCGCCCGCCGCCTGGAGGCCCACGAAGACCTGCCTCCGGAAACCGTCAAGGACGCCGCGGAAATCATCCACGCGTTCATCGAGGACTACCACGAGAAGCTGGAGGAGAATTACCTGTTCCCGCGTTTCCGCAAGGCCGATCGGCTCGTGGACCTGGTGGACGTCCTGCTGGAGCAGCACAAGGCCGGCCGCCGCCTCACCGAGGAAACGAGAAAGCTGTCGCGCCCGCAATCGCTCAAAAAGGACGAGGACCGCGACCGCCTGGCCGGCGTGCTGCGGCGATTCATCCGCATGTACGGCCCGCACGCCGCCCGCGAGGACACCGTGCTGTTCCCCGCCGTGCACGAAATCACGACCGCCACGGAATACGACAAGCTGGGCGACGTGTTCGAGGACAAAGAGCGCGAGCTGTTCGGCGACCGCGGCTTTGAAAAGATGGTGGACCGCGTGGCTGACATTGAAAAGTCGTTGGGCATCTACGACCTGGCGCAATTCACGCCCAAGGATTGACCCTATGGGAATCGTCATGCGCAGAGTGCTGGTGACCCACGCCCCGGCGGCGACGCTTCTGGTCCGTCTTCTGGTGGGCGGAGTGTATCTCTCCGAAGGCCTCCAGAAGTTTCTCTTCACCAACGAACTTGGCGCGGGGCGGTTTGCGCGGATCGGCATCCCGGCGCCGGAAGTCATGGGGCCGTTCGTGGGAGCGGTCGAGGTTATCGGCGGTCTGTTGCTGTTGCTGGGTTTGCTGACACGCCCCGCCGCGGCGATCCTATGGATCGTCATCTCGGTGGCCATCCTCTCCACCAAGGTCCCCCTCCTCTTGGGGCACGGGTACTGGCTGTTTTCCGTGGCGAACCTTCCCCGCTACGGGTTCTGGAGCATGGTCCACGAGGCGCGGACGGATTTTTGCTTGTGGCTGGGGTGCCTGTTTTTATTCATCGTCGGCGCCGGCAGAGTTTCGCTTGATGCAGCGTGGAATGGAAGGAAAATGCCATAAATGGCGCCCCTTCCGCCCCACGCCCAGATTGATCCGCCTTGCCCTGCGGCGCCGGAGGGGCAAAAGCCGGCTCCATTTTCTCATCGGCTGCTGGAGATCGCCGCAGCCTTCTTGAAGCTGGGGCTGACCTCCTTCGGCGGGCCGATCGCGCACCTGGGCTACTTGCAAGCAGAGTTCGTCGCCAAGCGCCGCTGGCTCGACGACGGCGCGTACGCCGACCTGGTGGCCCTGTGCCAGTTCCTGCCCGGACCGGCCAGCAGCCAAGTGGTCTTCGCCCTGGGCTTGCAACGCGCCGGACTGCTGGGAGGCTTTGTCGCGTCGCTGGGCTTCACGCTGCCCTCGGCCGTGCTGATGATCGCCTTCGGCTACGGCGTGGTCGCCCTGGTCGGCCTGGAGAGCGCCGGCTGGCTTCACGGCTTGAAGTTGGCGGCCGTGGCGGTCGTCGCCCAGGCCGTCTGGAGCATGGGGAAGAACCTCTGCCCCGACCGCACCCGCATTTCCATGTGCCTGCTCGCCGCCGCGGTGCTGCTGGCCTTTCCCGGCGCCGTCGCCCAAATCGCGGTGATCGCGGCCGGCGCGCTCGTCGGCTGGGGACTCTACCGCAAAACGGTCCCGCGCGTCGCCGCGGCGGTCCAGGTCAGCCTCCGCCGCCACATCCCCGCCGCGGCGGCGCTGGCGACGTTCTTTGCGCTGCTGGTCGCCCTGCCGTTGCTGGACTCCTGGTCCGGCCGCAAACCGGTCGCCATGTTCGACAGCTTTTACCGCGCCGGTTCGCTGGTGTTCGGGGGCGGGCACGTGGTCCTGCCTCTGCTGCGGGCCGAGGTGGTGCCCCGTGGCTGGGTGAACGACAATCAATTCCTGGCCGGTTATGGCGCCGCCCAGGCCTTGCCCGGCCCCCTGTTCACGTTCGCCGGCTACCTCGGGACGGTCATGACGGCCGGGCCGTATGCCTGGCTGGGCGGGCTGTGGTGCGTGCTGGCAATTTTCCTGCCGGCCTGGCTGCTCATCGGCGGGGCGATGCCGTTCTGGGGCTGGCTGCGTTCGACGGCTTGGGCCCAGGCGGCGCTGCGGGGCGCCAACGCCGCGGTCGTGGGGGTGCTGCTGGCGGCGCTGTACAATCCCGTGTTCACCAGCAGCGTCCGGAACACCCGCGACGTGGCCGCCGCCCTGCTGGCGTTCGGCCTGCTGACGGCCCTGCGGGCGCCGCCCTGGGTCGTCGTGATCCTGATGGCCGCGGCCGGGCAGTGGGTCCTGACGTAGCCCGCACCGGCCGGGGCCGCGGCGCAAAAAAACAGGGCGGCCGCTTCCACAGCAGCCGCCCATACAACCGTTTTTACCGCGCCCGCCTCGAGGCGAGCGGTTACGTATTCACCACGCGAAGGATTACTGCCCGGCGTTCTTTCGCTTCAGGAGCATTCCCAGACCGCCCAACGCCAGCATCGCCATCGTGACTGGCTCGGGGATCTCCGCGACGCGGAGGCCCATGAAGTTGTACTCAAAATTCGCCCAATACTCCCAGCGATCCGTCGACTCCATGCCGTACTCGGTATCCAGGAACGAGCCGCCGCGCAGCCCGCGCTGCGTTGACGAGACGACCGCTTCGTTCCATTCCCAGACGTTCCCGCCCATGTCGGAGGTGCCGTAGGCGCCGGGGGAACTCGAAAACGCGCCCACTTCCGTCTCCCAGTACGGGCTGCCGACCGAGTAGCTGGTGCCTATCACGAAGTTGGCGTTGTCCTTGCCATTGGGATCCACGCTGTTGCTGGGGAAGCTGTTGCTCCTCGTGGGATACAGCCAGTAGCCGGCCCCGCCGGACTTGTTCGGATCGTAGTAGGCCGGCTTGTACCACTCATTCTCCGTCGGAATGACGTAGATGGCGCCGGTCTTGCGGGTCACGGCCATCAGAGCCGCATTGGACGTCGCGCCATTGAGCACGTAGGATCCATCCTCCGTGGTGGTCTGGTCCTCGACGCCCGTCGCCCGCTGACCATTCTCCAGCCAGTTGCAGAACCGGGCCGCGTCACCCCAGCCGATGAAGTTCACCGGCCGATTGGCCCGATCGGCGGAGATGCTGTACGTGTAGCTGCCGGCCGTGCCGCTCTGCACGATGCCGCAGCCGTACTTGTCGCTGACGTACACGGGGGTGAAATTGGCATCCATGCGTGGATTGTACAAGCCGTACTGATCCGTGGCGGCCACGGCGTTAAGGAACGCGCAATACTGCCCGGCCGTGACCTCGAACTTGCCGATGCTGTAGGCATAGCTGACCGAGCCGTAACCGGTGGTGTCCGCGGCGTTGCCCAGATTGCCCACCGGAACGAACTGAAGACTCGTCAGTCCGTCCCCCATGTTCAACACATTCGCCATCGCCCACGTCCCCCAAAGCCCGATCACCAATGCTCCAACCACTGCAACCAATCGTTTGTTCACTAAAGATCCACTCATAACTCTTGCTCCTTTTTTCTCCTGCCAGGCAATGGAACGCCCACGGCCTAGACAGAGACCAACTAGGCTCGTCCAGTAGAAAGGTTTCTGGAAACTCGCCCAGGGGAGGGCTTAGAGGTGCGATCGTGTGAGGGGGCCGTCCTCACCTCTCGACTTGTAACATACTCCGCCGCTTCCACGAACGGAGGTCGAAGCACTCAGTATACTACCGCAGATACCCCATTTATGTCAAGGCAAATCGGCCGTTTTGGGCCAGTTTTCCGCTCTTGCTAGTATGGGGCGAGCTCCTCGATGTGGTGCAGCGCCGGGGCCGTCCGGCGCCCGACGTATCGGAACGAGACCACCAGCGTGTAGAGGAACGCCGCGACGAGCACCACGAGGATCAGCCCCGTGATCCAATGATGCGGCCGGAACCGCCGCAGCTCCGGCGCGAACGCCACCAACGCCAGCAGGGCGAAGATGACGACCACCGCGTCGAAGCTGGCCCGCTGCCAGTAGTCGCCGCCCAGGTGCAGCCACATGCCGAACTCGTCGAACGTCAAGCCCAGTCCGATGCCGTAAGCCACGGCCAACAGACTGAACTCCACACCCTCCGGCCGGCGAAACAGCAGCCACATGCCCACAATCGCCAGCAGGAGAATCCCGAAGTTCAGGTGATGGATGTGTATGCCCCTGGCATGCACGTAGAGGTCCGGGATGGCCCGCGTCATGATCAGGATCACCAGCATCCGGACGCAGACAAAGGTGGCGATGAAGGCCACCAGGACCATCCGCGCCACGTGCGAGACGGCCTCGGCCGGCCGCGCCCCGCTTGCCAATCTGTCGCGTGCCTCACCCATCGCTCGGAATTATCGCCGCCGCACGTGGAAGCTACAAGTGGCCGCCCCCTCCCCCGCGCGGTACAATTTCTCCCTAGCTCTATAAGATGCGCAGGTTCCAAGATTAATGGAGTTGCGAGATGATCAAATCGATCCATATCGAGAATCTCAAGGGTTTTCAGAAGTATGACATCGAGTTTGGACGTGTTAATCTGCTCATCGGTGGCAATAACTGTGGCAAGACCACAGTTTTCCACGCGATGAATATCTTCTTCTGGTGCGCTGCACAAACGGCTGTTATCGGAGATACCCTGGTCACTTTCGGGAAGACACAAGTCCCAGAACTTGGGGCCATTCCCTACTTCGAGGCACGCGACCTCTTTTATATGCAGAAGACGCGAAAGGGTGCATATCCGACCAAGATACGACTCGAACTTGAGACCGATGAGGGGCCAAAGCTGAGTTTTACTGTCTATACAGCCTTCGGACGCAATTTGCTGATTGACGGTGGTAACCAGAAAATTTCACGGAAGAAGTATGATGCTCTTCAACGCAACAACCCAGTTTATGTCCCTGGCACGATCGGTGTAACTGTGCGCGAAGATCTATACCGTGAAGTCGCGCAGGAGCGAATGATCTTAGAGGGACGCCAGAACCAAGTCCTCCGAAACTTACTCTACCGTCTCAAACAGAAAAAACGGGAATGGGAGCAATTCAAGGCCATGATTTCCCCCTTGTTCTCCTTGGGAGGCCTTGATGTACCTTTCAATATTGACCGCGACGAGTGGCTAACCGCTACCTACAACGAAGGCAAATGCAATTTTGATTTAGTATCCGCAGGTTCGGGATTCCTTCAGGTAGTCAATCTCTTGACGTTCCTATTCCTTCATACCTCGCGTGTGGCTCTTCTCGACGAGCCAGACTCACACATGCACGATGACCTTCAACGATTGACGTTTGGGATCCTAAACAGGCTGTCCGAAGAGCGAACTATCCAACTGATCATCGCAACCCATAGCCCGACCCTGATTGACGCAGCAGGTCTTGGGCATGTTCTCCTGATCGACCGTGAATCCCCCGAACCACTCAGAGCTAAAGACGTCGATACGCTTGTTCCCATGCTTGGAGACCGAGGCCTGGCACTCCCGCCGACAAAGGTGATAAACACCCTCAAGAACCGCCGTGCACTGTTTGTTGAAGGAAAAGAGGCTGATTTTGAGCAATTCATCCTGGAATGTGGAGAGCTTTACAAACCGGGTTTTAAGAGCCGTTCAAGAGGACTGACGGTTTTCGAAACAGGTGGCGCGACAAAACAATGGCCATTCGAGGCCATTGGCTGTTTCGGGAATTTACTCGGCGTACAACTCAATTACCTTTACGTGTCTGAGAGGGACTTCCTAACGGACGCCGAGGTCCAGGCTCGTATTCAAAGGGCAGCGAACGAGAGGCAGTCATTGGCACACTTTGAGCGACGCCATCGCGAATCCTATCTGCTTGAACCCGCGATCCTGGCAAAAGTTCTCACCAAAAAGTGGAAAACAAAGTGCCCGAAAGCGCCCCTTCCCGACGACATAACAGTCGACGGAATCCGGAAATACATACTGGTAGAAGCGAAAAAATTGGAAGACGACACAAATGCACGACTTCTTGTCGAGCATGAGCAACAGCTCAAAGGCGATGCTAGCCATCGCACTGAGGAGACAAGAAAACTTCAACAGTACTTCCGCGAATCATACACAGAACCATTAGCTCGCGGAGAAATTCCATATAAGCTCTTGGACTGCAAGCAAATCCTCAAGGGCTTTAGAACAGAAGTAGCTGAAAAGCACATGATATCGTTTTCCGATAGAGACATCTTGGGGAATTTTTCGCTAGAAGGTATTCCACAGGATTTAAAGGTCGTGCTCGACCGGGTTCTTGCCTTGTTTCCCGATGACACAAACCTCCTGAAGTCTCGGGACACCCCAGTGCCAAGGTTGCCTTTCAAAGATTCGGAGTAGAATAGCTAACGACGGCTGACGCGACACCTCACCCCAGCAAATCCGCCTGTTGGGGATAGAGGATTTTGCGGAGTTTGCGGAGGGCGGCCAGTTCGATTTGTCGGACGCGTTCTTTGGACACGCCCAGCCGCCGGCCGAGCTGATCGAGCGTCTGGGTCTGCGTGGGCTGGTCCAGCCCATAGTGCTCCACCAAAATGGACCGTTCCAGCGGCGACAGGTGCGCCAGCACCACGTCCAGGCTCTCGCGGAGTTCCGGCAGGCGCAGCTCGTCGGAATCGTAGGCCCGCAAGGCCGAGGCGATGTCCAGCACCTCCTCTTGGCCGGTGGAGAAGCGGTCCATCAGGTAGCGTTCCCTCGGCACGGACCGCGCGAAGCTGCGCATGATGGCCCAGGAGGCGTAGGTGGAGAAGCGGTTGCCGCGGCCGTAGTCGAACTTTTCCACCGCGCGCATCAGCGAGACGTTGCCGTCGCTGATGAGCTCGAACAGGCTCTGCGCGCCGCCCACGTGCTTCTTGGCGATGGAGACCACCAGCCGCAGGTTGGCGCGGATGATCTGGTTCTTGACCACGTTGGCCTGGACCAGCAGCGATTCGACCTGCCGCAGCAGCTCCGTGCGGACGGTGCGGGGGTTGATCTGCTTGCGGAGCTTGTCGGCCTTGTACTTCAGGTAGTTGTACCGGGCGAACAGGCGCTTCTCACCGGCCGCGTCCAGCAGGGGCACCTCGTAGAGGGATTTGAGGTACGGGGGCAGGTCGTCCGGCGGCCGGCCTGGCGAGGTCGTTCGACTTCGCTCACGAGGCGCGGGGGCGGCGGCGTCGGACAAAAACATCGCATCGGCATTGAGCTGGGCGAACTGGGGGCTGGGCATGAAGCCGATCGGCCGGTTGATCAACTGGTGGGCGCGGGCTTCATTAATGATGCGGTAGATGCTGCCGCGCGTGCGGCGGTATTGCTTCGCCAGCACCGGGGCCGTCACGCCGCGAAGGAAGCTGCGGTAGATGACGGTCTTTTCCTCATCGTGCAGCGGCCCGGCCATCCGCGGGAAGATGGCCTCGTCGGGATGGTCCAGGTCGTGCCGGCGGATGGTGTAGCGGATGGTCTCCACCGCTCGGCCGATGCGGCGGGCGATGCGATGGGCCACCTCGCTGAGCGTGCATCGCGTGAAACTGGCCATGCGCCGCGCGCGGCGGAGAATGTCGGCCCGCTGGGATTCGGTCATCTGCGTGAATCGCACCGAGCGGTGGATCATGCCCGCGCGGTTCTGCACGAACCACTGCACGGAGCTTTCCAGAAAGGCCACGCGACGCTTGCCGTCGCCGTACACCAGCCGCCGGGCCGGCAGGCCGTAGCGACGCCACCGCTGGATGGTCTTGGCGGATACCGAGAATCGCCGCGCCAGGGCGGGGATGTCGAACACCGGCTGGAGGTAGTCGCTGGGATGCAGGTCGAAGCTGTCGCACAGGTCCAGCATGAGCGTCAGCAGGTCGGCCCGCAGTGACTTGCCGCTCAGCGGCTGCTGGACGTTCTGCCCGCCGCCGCGAAAACCGGTCAGGCGGTACACGACGAACTCGTAGGGATACAGCTCGCCAGCCTCCACGACGTGCAGCAGCGTCTCGGCCGCGTCAATGTACCCCTTCCGCAGCCGGGCGAGGCCGGCCGCCAGTTCCGTCGCCAACTCCCCAATGGGCTTGTTTAGGTACTTCCGCATGGCCTGCCCAACCACACTTTACTGTCCCGCGGAACCCCTGAACGGACCATGGTATGCCCGCCGGCGATGGTTGGCAACGCTTTTTGCAGCAGCGACTAACAAAAAACTATCACGTGATGCGGAAAAGTCCGCCGACCAGGCAGGGCAGGTTCGACCCCGCGGCGGCGTTATTGCGGCGGCGTGCCGGGCGTCTCGGACGATGCACCAGGCGCCGCGGCGGGTGCGTTGGGTTCTGCCGCCGGCGTGCCGGGTTCGGTAGGCGGTGGAGCGCTGGCCCGCTTCGGCGCGGCGGCGGATTCCTTGGCCTGGGCGGCGGTGTAGACTTGCAGCAGCCTTTCCAGCTCCACGACGGCGTTCAGATAGCTCGACTCGCGCTTGTCCTCCAGGGCGTCGTGGAGGGCCTCCTTGGCCTTGGCCAGCACCTCGGGGCTTGGCGCCAGCTGGTAGAGGGCGATGTACGTGGCCGCCGCCTGGCCCTGGTAGGCCCAGCGGAGCATCACCGGCGCCTGCACGGCGGCGGTGTCGTAGAGCTCGCCGGCCTGCTGGTAATTCTCAATGGCGTCCTTGCGGACCTGTTGGGGGTCGGGCACGTAAGCCAGCACGCCCCGGGCAAAGGACGGCACCGCCGGCTGGAGGCTCTCGGGGAGCTCCAGCGCCTCGCCGCCGAGGACGATGCCGGCGGTCTGAGACTGGCCGGCGGCGGCCAGGCGTTCCAGCAACTGGATGTTCAGCCGGCGGAAGGTGAGGCTCTGATTCTTCAAGTCCGCCAGCGACCAGTGGGCGTCGGCCAATCGGGCGGTCAGCTGCGGGTCCCGGCCGCCGGAGCGGAGCCGCTTGGCCGTCTCGTATCGCATCACCGCCTGGCCGTAGACCTCGGCCGCGGCGTCCTGGGCGCTGGAAAGCTTCTGGCAGACTTCGGCCAGGTGCATGATCTGCTGCTGGACGTCACCGGCGGCCTTGGCCAGGGCTGCCTGGACGGCCTCCAAGTCCGCAGTGCTTTGGCCGGAGTAGCTTTTGCGCGCTTCGACGATTGCCTCGGCGGCTTTCTGCTGGCCTTCGGCGGCCTGGATCTGGAGCGTCAGGTCGGCCAGGGCGGCCTGCTGCAACTCGAGGGTGTTTTCCAGCGCGGCGATGGCGGAGACCTTTTCGTTGACCTCCGCTTCTATCTTAAAGGCCTGGTCCAGCAGCTCCATCCTTCGGGCGCCGCCGGTCTGATCGGCCTCCAGCCGAATCTGGCGGATCTGGGGGATGAGTTTTTCGTTGGCCGCGCGCAATTGTTCGCTCTGGGCCTGGAGCGATTGGATCTCGGCTTGGGCCTTGACGGCGGACTCTTTGACCTTGGCCGCTTCCTGCTGAGCGGCCGCGAGCATCTCCACCACGTCGCGGTTGCCCAGGGCCGTGAGCTGATTGGAGTACGCCACCAGGCGGGTATAGAGTTGGACCATCGAGACGGCCCGGTCGGCCAGGACCACGGTGTCGCGGACGTCCTGCTTGTCGGCGGCGGAGGCCGTCGACTTATACTTGGCCTCCAGGACCAGGATGTCGCCCATCAACGTCTGGGCGATGGCCTGCTCCGACGGATCGGCGTCCCGCCCGTATTCACCCAGGGCGCTGGCCAGGCCCTTTTCGGCCTTGACCAGGGCATCCCAGGCTTCCGGATTGACCGCCATCGGCGGCGGAAGCTCCACGGTGCCGCTGGGCGAAACGCCTTTGCCCCTCGCGGCCGACGGCGGGGCATACTGCCCCTCCATCTTGATCGGCGTGGACGACATCAGCGAGATCGCCCGGGCGTAAAGACGCTGGGCGGTCTCCACCGCGTCCAGCAATTGCTTGTCGACGCGGCGGCTCTTGGTATCGGAGCAGCCGCCGGTGATCAAACCCAAAGCCAGGACCCCGAACATCGCGGCCCGGCACGCGCCCATCGCTTTGGTGGTACCCACTATCACTCTCCACAGACTTACCCGCCCGAACCGCGGGTCAGGGATGTTTTTATCATGCCTCCGGCGGGCTTTCAACACTCCTGGAACAAACCGGCCCGCTTAGCGGACCAGTGCCTTGGCCAGGGCGACCACGTCTTCCAGGCGGCCGACGTACAATTCTCCACGCTGAACCGGCGCACAGACCATCAGCGCCGTGCGGACCTCGGCCACGTCGCAGGCCGTCGGGACGACCGCCTCGACGCCGGTCGCCAGCCGGGCCAGGTCGCCCGACAGCTGCGCCAAGGCCCAGGCGACCCCCTCGCCGCGGCAACTCCAACCGTCCGAGACGCTGTCGGCTTGTTGCACCGCCAAGGGCGCCCACTCGCCGTCCCGGCGACTCCACAGCAAAAACGGCGACAACGGCGATTCGACCTCCACCACCACGACGCCATAGTGCCGGGTATGCCGCCGCGTGCCGTGGCCGATCTCGTAACGGAAGTCAAACGCCCGAATCGGCAGCCCGCCCAGCCGCCCGTATGTCACGTGGGTGGCCCGCGCGCCGTGCCCCGCGCTGATCAGCGCGAAGTCCGCGTACCGCCGCGGCACGCCGAAGGGGTCCTCCACCGAGAACATCAGATCGGCCTCGTGCGCCGCCCGCGCCAGGCGGTTGCGACGGCGGACCTGCCGCGCCCCGCCGACGACGAAGGCGATCGCCGCCGCGACCGGCACAGCCAGCAGAAGGATGGCCAGGAGCCCCTGCATGGTCCGCGAAGCCTCCTTGTCTCGGCAGGCGTTTTTAGCGAATACACGCTCGCCCAAGGCGGCACTGGGATTCGAACCCAGGTATAACGGATTTGCAATCCGTCGCCTTTGTCCGCTTGGCTATGCCGCCGCTGATGTGAGTATAGCGTTCCACCCCATCCGGTCAACGCGCGGGGGCGGCGGCTTTACTCCCCTGCCTGGGCCGCCTGGGCCTCGATGTCCTCGAACTGCCCCGCCAGGTTCCCCAGCGAGGGGTCCTGCTGCTTCAACTGGGCGATGCGGACCACCAGGCTCTTCATCGCACGCTTGTCTTGGCGGCGGGCGGCCAGGATGCTGCGGCAGTAGCCCAGCTCGGCGGCCCAATAGGCCGCCGGATCGCGACGGGTGTCCAGCCCCTCGGCCAATCGGCCGTAGAGCTGGGCGGCCTCCTCGAATCGGCCCATGTCGCTATATGCCCGGGCCAGGTCCAGCAGGATGTCCCCCGGGGCGGCCACGGCCTGCTTGCGGGCCTCGCCGAGCTGATGATACCCCTGCGACAACGCGGCGGCCAACTGATCCACCAGGTGCTGCTGCTGATCCGGCGCAACCGCGCCGTCCAGCGCGGCCAAGGCGCCGCCGACGGCCCAGCCGCCGCGGCTGGCGTGGGGTTTGAGGCCGGCGGCGTCCATCTCGGCCAGAAGCGCCGCGGCCATCGCCCGCAGCTTGGCCACGTCGCCGCGGGCGGCCTCCACGGCGGCCAGCTTGGCCTTCACTTCCGAGTCGATCTGGCCACGCTGCCGATCGGCGGCCTCCTCCGCCTGCTTGCGGCAGGCCAGCAAGAGCTCGGCCGCCTCGGACGCCTTTCCGGCATCCAGCAAGGCCTGGGCATAGGCGTAACGGAAGGCGGCGTTCTCCCCCCCGGCCGGCGTGCCGCAGCGGCGATAGAGATACTCCGCCAATCGCAACCTCGCGGCGGCCCACGGCGGCGGCCCGGCTGATGAGGGCGCGGAGGCGGCGCCGCCGCGACGGTACATTTCCTCCAGAATCCGGCGGCCAAGCGCCTGGGCCTGATCGGGATGGTCCTTGCCCAGCGATTCGACGGCTGCGACCGCCTGGGCCGGTTGACCGGCTTCCAGAAGCTTGGCGGCTTGGAACTCCACGGCCTGGCCCAGAAAATTCGATCCCGGCCAGCGCGCGGGCAGATCGGCCAGCAGCGCCATCGCCTCGTCGCGCCGACCCAGCACGTCGGCCAGCAGCTTGGCGGCGGTCAGATCGGCCCAGGCGCCCACGTCCGCCGTCTCCCGGCCGGCGCCGGCGGAGGCGGCCTCAGCTGCGCAGCGGTGCAGCGCCTCGACCATCGCGGCCGCCTGCTTGGCCCGGGCCGGATCGTCACCAGAACCTTCCAGCACGCGGCGGGCTTGGATGTTCATCGCCCGGCAAACCGCCTGAACGTGCCGCGGATCCGAAGCCGGCACGGCCTGGTAGGCGGCTAGGGCCTGGTCCTCCAATTTGCGGGCGGCGTCGCCAGCGGCGGCCTGGGCCATCGCCTCGTACTGCCAACCCAAGTCCAGATTCCATCCGGCGACGTCGGCCTGCTTGCCCCAGCGGGAAAGCAGCATCTCCAACGCCGCACGAAAACCTTCGTGGACCTTGGCCGCGGTCGATGAATCGATGTTTGGGCCGGCGCCTTGCCCTTCCGCATGCAGCAGGTCGCTATAGCAGATGACCGCATTCAGGGCCGCGGGCCGGGCGAGGAAGGAATCGCCGTACTTCCGCGCCAGCTCCGCGAACAGCTCCGCCGCCTGACGCCTTTCGCCGCAGGCGACTTCCATCGTGGCCAGGTGCCACATCGCCGCCGGACGCAGGGCCGCGGACGCCTCGTCGCCGCCGGCTATCACGCGGTGAAGCATGATCATCGCCTGGCCGTCGCTTGCCGCCGGGGCGGAAGACGCCCCCGGCCGGGCCGTCACGGCCAAGGCCAGCAGGACCACCGGCCCCAGCGTGCCGCGGTCCTGCACCGAGCGGTACTTGGCAGCCACGATCTCCAGGAAGTCGGATTGGACCGCCGCCTGAGGATGGGCTTTCACGAAACTCATCAGCGCCTCTTGGGCCTTGCGCCCTTGTTCCTGCCGCGCCTCGGGCGACTCGGCCGCCTGGGCGGTGGCCTGGTATAGGCTGTGCGCGAGCAGGGCCTTGCCCAGTTCGTCGGTGAGCGGCTCGGCGGCCTGCAAGGCCGCCTCGGCCGCCTTCCATTGCTGCCGGGCCGCCTCGGCCTGGCCGGCTTGCCACAACTGCAAGCCGTGCTCGATGAGATTGCGAATCGTCTGGAATCGCACCTCGGCACGGAGGTCCGCCGAAGGGAAGGCGGCGGCCTCCTGCAAAGCCGCCGCGGCCCGGCCGTGTGCGCCGCGCTCCCGGTAGGCGATGCCCACCAGCAGCAGCGACCAGGGGCGGGCGACGTTGTCCGCTCCCTCGGCCGAAACTTCAGTGAACGGCTGGGCGAGCGCCACGGCCTCATCCAGCAGAGCGTTCCGCTCCGGCCCGTCCTCCATCGCCAGGCCGCGGTACAGGGCCGCCCAGGCGGTCTTGTAGGCCACGGCGGTTTGCAGGCTTTCCAAGGCCGGCACCGCCGTGACGAGGTTTCGATAGTCGCCGCGCCAGACCACCAGCTTGCCGTCGATCTCCGCCGAGACGTCCTTCAGCCGCTTCATCGCCCCGGCCGCCAATTCCGCCAGATGTTGGCGGTCGGCGGCGTCGCCTTCCAGGTGCAGCAGCCGCGTGGCGTAAGGCCCGCCGCGGAGCAGGGCCTCGGTCTCGGCGATCTTGACCTCCAGGTTCAGCCGACCCAGCACGTCGGCCGGGGAGGCGGCGGGGTGGGCCAGGGCGTCGTGCAGTTGATCCTGCATTTGCCGGACGGCTTGGGCGAGCAGGACGTCTCGCTGGGCGGGGTCCACCGCCGCCGATCCCGCCTGGCGGATCAGATCGTCAACCTCCGCCGGGGCGGTGGCGGGCTGAGGGGGCGGTGGATTCTGCGCGGCGGCCGGCCCGGCGGCCAGGCCAACTGCGAGAATCAGCAAAAGAGTCGCGCGAACCCATACCACGCCATGTCTCCGGTGGCGCTAAGGCGACGAGACGATCCCGATGGTCTTGAAGCCCGCGCGATGCGCCTGGTTGTCGGCCTCGACGACGTATTGCCACGGCACGTCCCATCGTGGTTGGATGGCCACGGGCACCTCGTCGCTGCCGTAGGCCTGCCGCCGGGAGGCCAGCTCGCGATAGAGATCCTGCGGATTGCTCAGCGGCGCGGCCGCACCGGCCAACTGGTACGTCGCCCCTTCGTCGCCCTCGGCGGGCAGGATGGCGATGCGGATGGGCTTGACGATGGTCTGGTCCAGGCCCGCGCCCGTCTGCCGCTGCGGCAGCATGCCGGGAATCTGCCCTTCGGCGTGGCGGAACGTGCTGGTCAGCAGGAAGAACAGCAGCAACTGGAACATGACGTCGATCATCGGCGTCAGCAGCGGCTGCATCTTGCCCATCGGCCGGCCGCGCCGCCACGGCGGGACGTATCGCCCCGGCCGGCTGCTCGTCGTCGTGTAGGTTCCGGCAATGGCCATCGTCTAACCGCCCTTGCCCAGCAGGGCCGTGAAGTCCACTTTGGATATGCCCGCCTCGGCCGCGGCGTCGATCACCGGCTGGACGTGCCCGAACTGCACACGCCGGTCGGCCCGGACCTCCAGGCGCAGCTCGCCGGCCCCCGCCGCCGCCCGCTGCGAGCGGAGGATGCTCACCAGCGTGTCGAAGTCGCCCACCTCCACCAGCCGGCCCTCGATCTTGTACGCGGCGGCCTGGCCGACACGGTCGGCGCTGGTCAGCCCCTCTTCCTCCGCCGACATGACGTTGACGATCAGGCGGCGGACCTGTTTCTCATTCTCCCTGGACTCGCCCGCCACGGCCTGGCTGACGTGCGGGCGGGGCAGCTCCATCGCGGTCAGGTTGTCGGAGGCCAACTGGCTGGTCAGGATGAAAAAGATGACCAGCAGGAAGGTGCAATCGACCAGCGGCGTGACGTTAAACGACACGTCGCCGATCCGCACGCCCGGGCGGGAAGTAAAGCTGGGCATCCGGAACTTCTTCCGGATGCCGGTCGTCGGACTTGTGATGATAGGTCGCTTCATCGGCCTACGGCACGGACGGTCGGTTTATCCTCCGTGGTCAGCGAGATCACGGCGCCGCGCCCCGGTTGAAAGGCGGCAATGAGCTCTTGGCAAAGGGCCATGGCTTCAGTGGACAGGGAATCAATGCGATGTCGCATGGCGGCGTACACCGCCAGCGACGGGATGGCGACCATCAGGCCTTCCAGCGTGCACACCAGCTTCATGCCGATCGATCCGGCCAGGTCGCCGGGGTGCGGAATGCCGCCCTTGGCGACGATCGTGAAAAAGGCCAGGATCATCCCCCAGACGGTGCCCAGCAGGCCGAGCATTGGGCTGAGGTTGCCGATCAGGTTCAGCCATTCCACGTCGCGGAGCAGCTTGGCGGCCTGCTCCCCGCCGGCGTCTTCCATCGCCCGCTCCATGGCCGGGTAGCCGTGGGCGGATTGCGACATGGCCGCGTGCAGGACGCGGCCCAGGAAGCTGGGGTCCGAGGCCGCCATCTGGGCCACCTCGCGGTACTGCTTGCGGGCAAACAGCGACCGGGCCCGATCCACCAGGCCGGGGGGAACCAGCTTGGCGCGGCGGATCGTCAGGAAGAACCGGACGATCACGGCCACCGTCACGACGCTCAGGGCCCAGAGGATCCAGCCAATGGTGCCGCAGTACACGAACAGGACGTCGAAGTAATTTACACTTCCATCCATGTCACTCACGCCTTCAGGCGATTCCTAAGTTTTTCGCCTGTTCCTGATTATGTTCAGCAAGGCCTTAGTCCCGCGGAGTCTCCGTCCGGCCGACGGCCGACGGCACGTCGATCTGCCGGAACAGCCCGCCGGTGGAGCGGGCGATCTCCTTCAGCAGCGATTGGCCCGCGGCGTCGTTGCCGCAGTAGTACGTGCAAATGTGCACCTGTTTGTTCTTATCGCGATCCCGGATGGCCGCCAGGATGGCCGGGCCGTCCGGCAGGACGCCGTCGGTCAGCAGGTAGATCAGCTTGCTGCCGCCGGCGCCAGCACCGGCGCTAGAAGCTTCGTCCAGCACGTCGAAGGCCCGGTTCAGGGCCACAAGGGCGTGGCTCTGGCTGCCCGGCCGCGCGGCGGCGAGGAAATCGGCGACCTGGAGCTTGTTGGCCTCGGTCGGCGGCACAAGGCGGCCGGGAGGATTCTCAATCGCCCGGCCCTCGGCGAACAGGATGACGTGGAAGTCCTGATCGCCGTCCAGCCGCCCGATGGACAGCAGCACGGCCCGGCGGACCTCCTCGAACGTGTCGATCATCGAGCCGGAGCGGTCGAGCACGTAAACCACGTGACGGGCGTTGCCGCCGGCGCCGAACAGGCTGCTGCGCGGCGCGGCGCGGAAGGCCGCCGGTCCCAGCGACGTGGCCTGGCCGATAGCGGCCGCCTGGTTGACGGCCGCCAGCTGGCCGAAGTCGGCCGCGTTTTCGCCGGCTGAGGGAACCGGGCCAATCAGGTTCGGTGAATCGCCGGCCGGCGGCGCGCCATGTCCCGGCGCGACGGCTTCCTCGTTGCTGCCGCCACCCATGCTGGCGCGCGGCGCGGCGCCTGCCTGGAACGCCTGGGCCATCGTGATGCGTCCGGCCGGTTGCGGGGCAAGGATCGCCCCCAGGGCCGTGGCAGAAAATTCCCGCGGTCCTGCGTGCGTGACGGTCATGGCGACCGTGGCCGCGGCAATGGCGATACCGGCGTGAAAGAGCAGGCTCACCCCCCAAGGCGTGATAGTGGTCACCGCGCGGCCACGAGCGGGCGCTGCCCCGCCGTCCTTGCCCTGATTGATCCTACCATCCATGGTCTGATCCATCGTTCCGCGCCACCGGGAGGACGTGCTTGCTCACGCCGGCGCGCGGATCGGCTTATTCGTACGATATCGTAGCTTTTATGGGCAAGGCCGACAACGGAAAATCGCTTCGCCGCCGAATAAATAGAGCGAAATTCAGCGGGGCGTTTTCGCCGGCCAGGGGCGGCCCAGCAGAGCCGTCATCCGGACGGGAACGTCGGCGGATCGCATCAGCGGCGGTAGCGGCCCGACGGTGGACATCAGGAACGTGGTGGAGTTGCTGCGGTTCAGGCCGCCGTGCGTGGAGGCGATCTTCACCGCCCCACTGAACGTCGTGGCGCCGGAATAGTATTTGTCCTCCAACGAGATGATGACGTCGGGAATGTTCTGCGCTACCGAGAAGTGCGCCCGCCAGAGGCGTTCCAGTGGGTCGGGATACTCGGCCATGCCGGCGGCCTGGAACACCTGGCGGTCGTCGTAGAAGCCCTTGGCGTCGGGTGTCAGCGTGGCCAGGATGTCCTTGAGCTTCAGCGGGTCGCCCTGGGTGGCTTTGTACGAGTAGCGGTCGCCTTTTTTGCGGATGACGGCCCGACCGTCGGCGGTCAGCACGACGACCGATTCGCCGTCGGCGTAGCTGGCGACCGTCACGCCCGGACAGGCGGCTAAGTCGGCGGCCAGCTCCGCCGGCCGATGGCAGCCGAAGCAGGCGTAGGTCTCCAGGCCGAACCGCACGTAGGCCACGTCCTTGTCACCCTGCGGCCGGTCGGTGACCCGCCAACCCTTGGACTTCAGGTATTTGTCCAGTGGGATCAGCGTGGAGGGCGTGTAGGAGTGGCCGTGGTCGGCCGTGAGCGTCACTTCTATCGTCCCGTGACTGGACCAGAGCAGTTGGTACACGAGCCGGTCGACGACCTTCAGCGCCTCTTCCTGCCCCGCTGCGCCGTAGATCGTGCCGATGCCCGCCGAGCTAACCATGTACGCCAGCAATTCGGGGCGGTCCTTGTCGCGATCCACCGTGCGAACCAGGTCGTTGACCTCCTTGCCGAAGACCTGCTTAGGGTGCAGATATCCTATCGCGTCCCAGAGCATGCCGGCGCGGTAGTCCAGCAGGCGGTCGTAGGGCTGATTTTTTCCGGCCAGGTATGCCCACGATCCGCCGACGATCTCGCCGCGCTTGCGGTCGTAATACTTGGCCTCGAAGCCCCGGCATGGCACGTAGCCCAGCAGGTCCTCGATGGCCAGGTCGGTCAGCGTGGGATACGGGGCGATGACGCGCGAGGGCGGATAAAACATTCGCAGGCCGCCGGCGTCGTAGTATCGCTTGATCACCTCGTAGCCGAAGCCGTCCAGGATAATCACCAAGTGCTGCCGGCCGGCGGGGGGCAACTTGTCCAGGTCCACCATCTGCTGAGGTTTGCCCGTTGCCGAGGGGTCGTAGCCCAGGCGATTGATTCGGCCGGTGGAGTCGGCGAAGACGAAGAAGT
>JBEKZI010000070.1:0-11580 GCA_049510055.1 Phycisphaerae bacterium
TTGAAGCTTCCGCCCATCGAACCGCCGGTGGCGGTGATGAGGGTGAACTTATCGCCCTGGCCCGGCCGGTAGCCGTTGGTGGAAGTATCCGTCACCACCAGCGTCGCCAGCGCCGTGCCAAGGTTCACCGTTCCACCGGTGACGTTCAGCAGCGCGTTCTTCGAAGCCGAAGCCAACTCCATTTCCACGGTGGACGTTCCGCCGTTGAAGATTTGCAGACCGGAATTGGCGTCCGTTCCGTTGAGGGTGACGGACGCGTTGGCACCGACCTTCAGATACGCCTTATTGGCGTAGTTGGGATCGCACCGCTCCAGCATGTGGATTGAAGGGGCGATGAAGGTGCCGCCGGTGATCCTCAGTGTGCCTTCCGTTTGATACGAGCCACCCGTTGCGGACGTCCCGCGGAAGCCCACAAAGACCGGCATCTGGACGTCATTGGCGCCGCTGGGGCTGGGATAGGACACCTTGAAGTAGCCGTCGGTCATGTCGAATATGCCGACGGTCGCGACGGGGGTCCCACCGTCGCCGCTGCCGATGGCTACCCACTTCCTGGGCGCGGTGATGTTCACCGACCCGCCATTGAGATTGAATCTACCCGTGCCGCCTTTCAGGCTCACCTCCAGGTCCCCGGCTACGTTGATGCACGACGTGCTGCCGCTGATGGTGACCGTGCCGTCCGCGTTGCCGTCCGCATAGCCGCCGGCGATGCGGAAGCCGGTATTGCCGTTTCCAGACTCGGCGGTATCTGTAATCGTCAACGTCCCGCCGTTGGAGATGGTTAAAATGCCTTGGCCGTTCGCGCCTACCGTGACACGGTCATACGAATACAACGATCCACCATCCTTGATGTTAAGGACTCCCTTGGGGCTAGGCCCATACGCATAGTTAATATAGTCTGAGGTGTAGCTTCCATACGCTCCCGCCAGAGTGACCCCCCTGACGCGCGTAGACCCGCCGGTGAGATTGAAGGTTCCCTCGCCGCTGTTGTAGCCTATGCACAGGGCGTTGTAGGCTACTGTCGTTGTCGCCAGGAACGTGCCGCCATCCATGTTCATAACGCCCACGGCACGGCCGGCGGTGGGATTCCAACCGAATCCTATGCGAACTTTGTCACTGCATTGCAGCTGGCCACCGTGTAGGTCGTACTCGCCATAGGTCGGCAGCAGACCGGTGGTGCCGGCGCTTTGGGCCAGGCCGATGGCCACCTGCGCGGCGCTCACCCCGGAGGACCCCGATGCGATCGTGCCGCCTGTCTGAACGAATAGGCCGGTGCCGTAGGTGCCCACCTGGAACTTGTAGGGGAGGGCCAGCGATCCGCCGCCGAAGGTGAAGCTGCCGCGGCTGCCGTTGAGCCCTATGTTGAGTTGGGCGTTACCAGGCTGGATGATCGCTCCATTGGTCATGGTGAACTCGCTCCAACTGCCGGTACCGTTGCCGATATTGATGTTGGCGGAGTTCTTGAGACTTACGTAGCCACCGCTCTGCACGAACCTGGCCGTCCCGCCGTTTGCCCCGGCGTTGCCTCCGAGGTTCAGGACGGTCGCGTCGACTCCACCCGGCAGGGAGTAATCGACAATCAAGCTGCCCCCTGAGAGATCGTAGTAACTGTTGGTAGCCGTGCCAGAGGCACTCATGAGGAGCGCCGGAGTCGTGATGACGCCGCTGCTCTGGTGAACCGTGCCACCGTAGGCTTGGCCTATGACAAAGTTACCGTCGGTGCCGCCGCCGGTTGTCCCCATGGTCAGCGACGCACTGCCTTGCACATACAGGGTGCCGCTGGAAGCACTGCCGCCCTCCGGCCCGCCGATCCGCAGCGAAACGATGTTAGGCTCGGCAGAGTCGATCGTGACGACGCCGCCGTTGCGGACGAAAGCCTGCTCGTTGTTCGGTACGGAGCCGCCGCTCCAGTTGCCGGTCCCACCGTAGTTGCCGTTGGCGACATTCCAGTCTTCATCTGCCCAGGCGACGGCGGCCGACGCTAGCACAAACATCAGGCACGTCAAAAGGGTGATCTTGTGTTTCATTTCCATGCTCCTTTCATTGGAAGTGCGGCGTGTGCCGTTATCTTCGTGTCACCCATAACGCTCCTAGCCGGGCCGGTGGCTCGATGTGACCACCTCAACGACCGCCACCTGCGGAACACAAAAACCCAACCCCCTCCTCCCAAACAGACGTGGGTGGGAGCGGTCTTTGTCCATCCGGCGCGTTTACGACACGGTCTCCGTTCGAGGGGTCCTACCAGAAACGATATGCCGCGAGAATACCGCAGAATTATAACATCGGGAGCGACCAGCGTCCAGTGCCGAGTAAGGTCGGTTCACGTTTTTTTTGGCCCTTTTGTGGCTTTTTTGGAGCAATGGCGCGGAGCCGACACGGCCTTTTTAAGGCCCAAAATCGCGGTGCGTTGCAGTCTTTGATGCCATTGACGGATCCCACGCTTAAAGGCGTCAAGCTCGTCGGACGCGACCGCCGGCCGCAAACGGCTTGACGGAATCGGCGGGGAGGTGTACAAGAACGCTCTTTCGCGAACTGTCCGGCGCACGGATATAGGAGGCCATCACATGGCAGAATTGAAGATCCTTTACGACAAGGACGGTTCCCTCCAGCCGCTGAAGGGCAAGACCGTCGCGATCATCGGTTTCGGCAGCCAGGGGCACGCCCACGCTCAGAACCTCCGCGACAGCGGCATCCGCGTGATCGTCTCCGAACTGCCCAAGACGCATAACTACGACCTGGCCGTCAAGGCCGGTTTCAAGCCCGTCTCAGCCGCCGAGGCCACCCGCGACGGCGACCTGATCGTCATCACGCTGCCCGATGAGGTCCAGGGGATGGTGTTCAAAAAGGACATCGAGCCGAACCTCAAGCCGGGCAAGGCGATGGGCTTTTGCCACGGGTTCAACATCCACTTCAAGCAGATCGTCCCCCCGGCCGGCGTGGACGTGGTCATGATCGCCCCCAAGGGCCCCGGCCACACGGTGCGGAGCTGCTACCAGGAAGGCAGCGGCGTGCCCTGCCTGATTGCCGTGGAGAAAAACGAAACCGGCAAGGCCCATGACATTGCCCTGGCCTGGGGCATCGGCGTCGGCGGCGGCCGGGCCGGCATCATCGAGACCACCTTCAAGGAAGAGACCGAGACCGACCTGTTCGGCGAGCAGGTGGTGCTGTGCGGCGGCCTGACGGCGCTGGTGAAGGCGGGCTTCGAGACGCTCACCGAGGCGGGCTATCAGCCGGGCATCGCCTACTTCGAGGTGCTGCACGAGTTGCTGCTGATTATCAAGCTGATGGCCGAGGGCGGCATCAGCTACATGCGATACAGCATCTCCAACACGGCCGAGTACGGCGACCTCACCCGCGGGCCGCGGATCATCAACGACGCCACCCGCGCGGAAATGAAGAAAATCCTCAAGGCCATCCAGGACGGCTCGTTCGCCAAGGAGTGGCTGGAGGAATGCCGCAAGGGTAAGCCCAACTTCAAGCGGCTCTACGAGGCCGACAAGAACCATCCCATCGAGGTCGTCGGCCGCCGGCTCCGCAAGATGTTCTCCTGGATGGAAGCCAAAGAAGTGCCGGAAGAGTAAAGACTGACGGGAGGGGAAAAGCCGCGGTAATGGATGCCCTTCGACTCGCAGGGCTCGCTCAGGGCATTCGACTCCGCCTGGGCCAAGCCCTCGCGGAGTCGAATGGAGCCGATGGGATTTGAACCCATGACCTTCTGCATGCCATGCAGACGCGCTCCCAGCTGCGCCACGGCCCCGGACTGGTCTGGTCGTTTGTATCCTACGGGCCGGGGGGGCGTCAAGGATTTCGGCGGGGAGGATTAAGAAAGCTCTTTTACTTGCCTATGATTATGTCTATGATACGGCTTCCTGGCACTGGGTCCTGGTAACGGTTACCAATCGGCCGCTGCGCCACAGTACACGCCCTTAGACGGGCACATGGTAGGACATCGAATGAACATCTATGTGGGCAATCTGTCGTTCTCGACAACCGAGGAAGAGCTCAAGGGGCTCTTCGCCGGTTTCGGGCAGGTCAATTCTGTCAGCATCATCAAGGATAAGTTCAGCGGCGAATCACGAGGGTTCGGCTTCGTGGAAATGCCCAACGCGACTGAAGGGCAGGCGGCTGTTGCCCAGCTCAACGGGAAGGACGTCGGCGGCCGGGCTCTGAAGGTGAACGAAGCCCGCAGCCAGGCCGGCGGCGGTGGCGCCGGCGGCGGTGGCGGCGGCGGCGCTCGTCGTGGCGGCGGCGGTGGTGGTGGCCGTCGTGGCGGCGGCGGTGGCGGTGGCGGCGGCGGCCGCGACCGGCAGTGGTAAGCCGGCACCAGACCCTGCAACGTATCCGACAGTAAAGGGCCCGCCTCCGGCGGGTACTTGCGATCCATCCTGCGACCGGCGTCGATTGACGTACGAGAGGCGCCGGCTTCTCAGTCTTCCTATGCCGGCGCAAGGCGACAACAACGTCAAAGCCGTCCGCCTGGGCGTGCTGATCAGCGGCAGCGGGCGGACGCTGATGAACATCCAGCGGTTGATCGAAGCCGGCCAGTTGCCGGCCCAGGTCGCGGTGGTGGTTGCCTCGCGCCGCTGCAAGGGCGAGGAGTTGGCTCGCCAGGCCGGGCTGAAGACGGAGCTCGTGCCTTATCGCAAGGCGGCCGACCTCCAGGAGTACTCCCGGCGCATCACGGCTGCCCTGGATGCCGCCGGCGTGGACCTGGTCGTCCTGGCCGGGTTCCTGTCCCTCTGGCACATCCCGCCGCATTATCTGGGACGGGTCATCAACATCCACCCCGCGCTGCTGCCCAACTTCGGCGGGCACGGCATGTACGGGCACTTCGTCCACGAGGCCGTGCTGGCGGCCGGGTGCAAGGTCTCCGGCTGCACGGTGCACTTCGTGACCAACGAATACGATCGTGGGCCGATCATTCTCCAGCGCACGGCGCCCGTGCTGGAAGGCGACACGCCCGAGGCGCTGGCCGATCGCGTGTTTCAGGAAGAATTGTTGGCCATGCCGCAGGCCATTCGTCTGTTCGCCGAGGGCCGGCTGCACATCGAGGGCGACGTGGTCCGCGTCCGCTGAGCGGCTGGACCGGCCCGCCGGCAATGCGATAGCCTTGCAACGGTTCCCGGCCACCCGTACGATACCCCCCTACGAAGTCGGGAGGCCCAATGAACTTGCTGATAGGCCCATCGCCGAATCTTCGGGGCGCGGTCAAGGTCCCCCCCAACAAGTCGCACTCGTTCCGCGCGCTGATTATGGCCGCCCTGGCTGAGGGCACCAGCAAGATCACCGCCCCGATGGTCTCCAACGACTGGATGCGCGGCGTGGAGGCGCTGGAGATGTTCGGTGCCGGCATCGATCCCAAGGCCGGGAACATCTGGCACGTCACGGGCACCGCCGGCTGCCTGGCCGTCCCCGACGAGGTGATGGACTGCGGCAACAGCGGCATCATCCTGCGGTTCTTCATGGCCCTGGCGGCCTGCTGCGAAGGCTACACGGTCCTGACCGGCGACGAATCGCTGCGGCACATCCGCCTGTGCCAGCCGCTGATCGACGCGCTGAACGCCCTGGGTGCCTGGGCGGTTTCGACCAAGGGCGACGGCCACGCCCCGGTGGTCGTCCGCGGCAAGCTGCGCGGCGGCCGGGCGGAAATCGACGGGCTGGACAGCCAGCCGGTCTCGGCCCTACTGATCGCCTCCGCCCTGGCCGAGGCGCCCACGGAATTGGCCGTCCGCCGGCCCGGCGAGAAACCCTGGGTGGCCCTGACGATGGACTGGCTGCGCCGCTGCGGCGTGGAGTTCAGCAACCAAAATTACGAGCTGTACCGCGTCCGCGGGAACAGCCGCTGGAAGGCCTTCGACTGCCGCATTCCGCTGGATTGGTCCGCGGCGCTGTACCCCCTGGCCGCCGCCCTGATCACGCCCGACAGCGAGATTCAGTTGCCCGGCATGGACTTCGATGACGTCCAGGGCGACAAGGAAGTGGTCAACGTCCTGAAATCCATGGGCGCCGACATTGAGGTGCGCGGCGACGCCGTCGTCGCCCGCTCCAGCCGCCTGGTCGGCCGGGAAATCGACTGCAACGACTTCATCGACCAGTTCCTGCTCCTGGCCGTCCTGGGCGCCTACGCTGAGGGCGAAACGCTGCTGACCAACGCCGAAGTCTGCCGGCACAAGGAGTGCGACCGCATCGCCGAGATCTGCCGGTCGCTGAAGGCCATGGGCGCCGACGTCCAGGAGCGGCCCGACGGGCTGCTCGTCCGCCGCAGCCGCCTGCACGGGGCCAAGCTCGACAGCCGCAGCGATCACCGGCTGGTCATGGCTTTGTCCGTGGCCGCCTTGGGCGTGTCGGGCTCGTCGCTGGTGTCCGACATCGAGTGCATCAAGAAAACGTTTCCCAACTTCGTGGAGCAGATGCAGGCCGTCGGCTGCGACATGCAGACCGAATAGCCCTGTCCCGCGAAGGAACATCAAGGAACCCAACGATGCTAGGCAACACGTTCGGAAGACTGTTCCAGGTGACCACCTGCGGGGAATCCTACGGCTGGCATGAGGGCGATGGCGGCAGCGGCTGGGGCGGGGCGCTGCTGATTATCGTCAACGGCGTACCGCCGGGGATCAAGCTGGACGTCAAGCGCGTCCAGCGCGAGCTGGACAAGCGCCGCCCCGGCCAGAGCAAGCTGGACTCCCCGCGCAAGGAGACCGACCGCGTGGAGATCGTCGCCGGCTTGCAGGAAGGGCTGACCACCGGCGCGCCGGTGGGGATGGTCGTCCGCAACGTGGACACGCAGGACGTGCACATCCAGCAGTACCACGACGTCAAGGACGTCATCCGCCCCGGCCACGCGGAGGTGAACTTCTTCTACAAGTACGGCGAGCACGGCGATTGGTGCGGCGCCGGCCGGGCCAGCGGGCGCGAAACCGTCGGGCGCGTCGCCGGCGGGGCGGTGGCCAAGCAGATCCTCGCACGCGAGGGCATCGAAATCCTGGCGCACGTGGTGGAGTCCCACGGCATCAAGGGCCGCAGCATCGCCGCCGGCACGATGACGTTCGACCAGATGAAGGCCAACTATCGCAAGAACGATTTGAATTGTTGCGACCTCGCGGCCGCCAAGAAGATGATCGCCGACCTGCTGAAGGTCCGCCAGGCCGGCGACACCGCCGGCGGGGCGATTGAGATTGTCGCCCGCGGCGTCCCGGCCGCGTTGGGCGAGCCGGTGTTCGACAAGCTCAAGGCCACCATCGCCCACGGCCTGTGCAGCATCGGCGCGATGACGGGCCTGGAGTTCGGCAGCGGCTTTGCCGCCTCAGGTCTACTCGGCAGCCAGTGGAACGATCAGCCGTTCGTTCAGGACGGCAAGGTCTGCTTCCGCACCAACCGCTGCGGCGGATTCCTGGGCGGCATGAGCAACGGCGAGGATCTGGTGCTGCGCCTGGCCGTCAAACCCACGCCGACTATCTCCAAGCAGCAGGACACGGTGGACATGCGGACGATGAAGGCCAAGAAACTGGCCGCCGTCACGCGGCGGGACATCAGCATCTGCCCGCGCATCTACCCCGTGGCCGAGGCCATGGTCGCCATCGCGATCCTGGACGCCCTATTCATGGCCCGCGCTTGGTATGGCGTGGCGCGGCTGGATCCCAAGTGGGAAAAGCTCACCGCCCCGCGCCACAAGGGCAAGTACACGATCTAAAAACGGCACGTAGGGGGCCGCCTATGGGACAGAAAACCTGCGCAAACCATCCCGACGCGGAAGCGGCGTGGTGGTGCCAGACGTGCGGAGGGTTCTGGTGCGGGGCTTGTTCCGCCAGGGGAGATGGCAAGCCGCACTGTCCTCGTTGCGGCAGCCGAACAGTCTCGCTCAATACAGGCCAGACGCAGGCGACTGCCAAGGCCCCCTTGTCGCTTCGAGCACCCCCCCAGCCGGCGAGCAAAGGCGGTGACCACCCTGGCTCATTTTACTCCAGCTTAGGCGCAGCTCTTCTCTACCCGATTAAAGGCACCGGCCGGGAGATCATCGCCGGCTGGGTTGTCTTCAATGCGATCCTCGCCATCCTTTCTTTTTTCCCCCTCATAGGTCTGATCACTAGCCTCATCGGCCTCTTTGTAACGGCCTATGTGTGTGCCTATGTGTTTACACTAATTTCCAGTTCCGCCTCAGGAGAAGACGATCCCCCCGATTGGCCCGACATCCACAGCATATGGGACGACATTTTCCGTCCCGCTGCTCTCCTTGCAGCGACGCTATTGGTAGTCTTTTTGCCGACCTGGATATGGCTGCTTTTTCCCTGGATATGCTCGTTCTTCAATATTTCCACCGACGAAAGCAGCCTCCTGAGGTTTATAGGATCCCTTACCCTCCTAAGGCTGCTGGTGGTCCTGGGGGCGATGTGCCTGCCGATGACCCTGCTGTCGGTGGCGATGTACAACGGATTGGGCGGGCTGAACCCCGTACGGATCCTGGTGGCCATCGTCAAGGTGCTTGGGCCCTATCTTGTGGTCTGCGTTCTGATGATTTTGGTGCTGGCGGGGTATATCGCCTTTGGCTATCTGCCGAGGATACCTGTCGTCTCGCGAGTGCTGTCTGCAGGGGTCTTCATGTATTTTCTGATGGTTGAAATGCGCCTCGTCGGGTTGATATACCGTTTCTACATGTTGCGTTTAAACTGGTTTGATGAGGTTACGGACAAACGAATGCGGAGAAGTAGGGAAAAATGAAAATCGCCATCGGCAGCGACCACGCGGGATTCGATTACAAAGAAGCCATCCGGCATTCTCTGGAGGCTCACGGCCACGAGGTGAAGGATTTCGGCACGTTCTCGCCGCAGCCCTGCGACTATCCGGTCTTCATCCGCCCCGTGGCCCAGGCCGTGGCCGACGGCCATTTCGAGCGCGGAATCGTGCTGGGCGGCAGCGGCAACGGCGAGGCCATCGTGGCCAACCGCGTCCGCGGCATCCGCTGCGCCGTCTGCTGGGACCTCAATTCGGCGAAACTGTCCCGCCAGCACAACGACGCCAACGTGCTTTCGCTGGGCCAGCGGATGATGTCCCGGGAAATGGCCTTGGAGATTGTGCACCTCTGGCTGGACACGCCCTTTGAAGGCGGGCGCCACGTGGCCAGAATCCGCATGATCGACGAGCCCTAATCGCCGAGCCTGAATCGCCAAAAATTTCAATCGACGGGGAAGACTTTCGTGGGGCTAAGCGTTACGCCGTCTTGGGCCACCGTGCCGATGGCCACAAGTCGGCCCTGCTCGTTCAACGCAGCCAGCTCGACGGGAAAGGCCGGACTGATGATCGGCCGGGACGGCTGGGGCGCCGCGAGCGTGACGTGTTGGCCCTTGGCCAGGCGGGCGCAGGCGGAGGCGTCCAGCGTGAGGCGGGGCATGTCGCCCAGGGCCAGGACCGCCGGCAGCAGATCTTGCTGCGGGTCCAGGTCTTCCGGCGCGACGGCCTGGCCCAGGGTAAAGACCCCCACGGCCGTGCGGACCAACCGGCTGCAATAGCCGCCGCACCCCAATGCCGAGCCGATGTCGCGGGCCAGCGCGCGGATGTACGTCCCGCCGCCGCAGGAGACCGCCAGCTCCAGGGCCGGGTAGGCGTAAGCCAGCACGTCGATGCGGTGGACCTCCACCGTCCGGGCCGCCAGGGCGAAGTCCTTCCCCGCCCGGGCCAGCTTGTACGCCCGACGTCCGGCTACGTGCACGGCGGAGTGGGCCGGCGGAATTTGCTCGATGGTGCCGACGAATTTTTTCAGCACCCCGCGCACCAATTCCTCAGCCGGTGCGTGAGCGTCTTGAGCGGGAGCGATCTGGCCTGTGGGATCGTCGGTGTCGCTGGTGGCCCCAAGCGCAATGTGCGCGACGTAACTTTTGGGCTGGGCCTGGACGTATTCCGCCAGCCGCGTCGCCGGTCCCAGGCACAGCACCAGCACGCCCTCGGCGAAGGGGTCCAGCGTGCCGGCGTGGCCGACCTTGGCCTGGCCCGTCCGGCGGCGAACCTGGTCCACGATGTCGTGGCTGGTGGGGCCGGGGGGCTTGCGGATGTTGAGCAGGCCGAACACCCTTGCTAGCATACGCCCTGTGACCCCGCAGGCCAAGGGCAGCCGACTTGCCCGGTTGGCTGCGCAAAGGTACCCGTAAGGAGATCCGCGATGCAGGGGACTTCCCCTTCCGTGTTGGACGTTGCCGGGCAGCCGTTGGCCTGCTCTTGGAGCGGGGGGAAGGACTCGGCTCTCGCGCTTCACCGCGCTATTCGCGCCGGCGGCCGCCCCCTGGCGCTGCTGAGCATGCTCACCGAAACCGGACAAAGGTCGAGGTCTCACGGATTGCACGTCTCGATGCTCCGGGCGCAGGCGCGAGCCTTGGGCGTGCCCCTCGTCACGCGGTCGGCGACATGGGGCGACTATGAGGCGGCGTTTCTATCCGCTCTTCAAGAGATGTCGGCCGTTGGTGTACGGGCGGTGGTCTTCGGGGACATCGACGGGGAGTCGAACCGTCGTTGGGCAGAGATGCTCTGCACCCGCGGCGGCCTTCGGGCGGTCGAGCCGCTTTGGGCTCGCCCACGGGACGAATTGCTCCATGAGTTCCTCGGCTTAGGCTTTCGAGCCACCCTCGTGGCCGTGAGGGATGGAGTGTTGGATAGCGCCATGCTCGGCAGAACGCTCGACGAGACGCTGCTGCAGGAGTTTGTCCGGGCCGGCATCGACCTCAGCGGCGAGGGCGGGGAGTATCACACGGTTGTTACCCGCGGGCCGCTGTTTGCCCACCCGATCGAACTGGCCCCTGGGCAGCGCGTCCTCCGCGACGGCTGCTGGTTCCTGGACGTGGCGGTTGCCGGCACCTGAAAACACGTCGCCCACCGTCGTGCCTTGGCGCGGCGGTGGGCTTCCAAGCCGTGTCAGGTCGCTGGCCTAGGCCGCCTTGACCAGAATCTTGCGACTCTTGGCATGCGGGGCCTTAGGCAGCGTGATCGTCAGCACGCCCTCGTGGCAGACGGCCTCGATCTTCTCGGCGTTGACGTCCGTGGGCAGCAGGACCTCTCGCCGGAAGCCACCGTAGCGGCGCTCGCTGCGGTAATAGGTCTCGCCCTTGTCCTCGGTCTGGTCCTTCTTTTCGCCGCTGATCATCAGCGTGCGGCCCTCCACCGAGACGTTGATGTCTTCCGACCTCAGACCCGGGACCTCGGCTCGCACGACGATGGAGTCCTGACGCTCCGCAACGTCCAGCGCGGGCATCCACTCGCCGTCGGTCAGGAACCGCGTGGGCTCGAAGAATCGCTCCATCATGTCGCCGAAAGCGTCTTCCCATCGCCACAATGGCCACTGGTGCGTGTGCCTTCTTGCTAGCGTGGTCATTTTGCTCACCTCCTCAACGGTCTTCTTGGAGTCCTTCACTTTTCGCATGCTTCACGTTCCACCTAACTGGGGTGCAAAGGATGTGCCGAATGGGGCCACAAAACTAAGCCTGTAAGCAACTAATAACACAGGAGTTAGAGATCATGCTTTGCAGGGCCTTCGGCCTGGGGGTTGTCAATTTGGCAGTCGGGTGCCTGATAGGCCGAGGCCGTTGCATCAGAGAGGCCGGG
>JBEKZI010000071.1:0-11488 GCA_049510055.1 Phycisphaerae bacterium
AGGGCGTCAACGCTCAAAGACTCGCCGGCTCAGGGGCGCGGTGCCGCGGCGGCGGTGGCCGTGATGGCCAGGTTGTCCCAGATCAGGCGCGGATTGACGTTCCGCCACAGCATTTGTTCGTATTCGTCGAGATGCTCGATGACCCTGGCCAGTTCCGCCGGGGCGAACCGGCCGGCCAACGCGGCCACGGCCTTGGCCTGGTCGGCGTGGATCAACGGGCGGTCGGCGCCGGTGGCGACCGTCAAGGCGTCGCGGAAGAAGCTGGCGACCAGGGCCAGGATGTCCGCCCCGGCCCGGCGGTGGGCTAGTTGCTTGGAGAGGTCAGCGTCCTGCTCCTGCTTGACCTTGGCGACGGCCTGGCCGGCCAGGTCGTCGGCGATCTTGGCCAGGTGCTCGCCCAGTTCGGCGTCGCCGGCCGCCAGGCGCTTCAGCAGCTCGCACTTGATCGGGTACATGTCCTGCTCGGCCAGGCGCAAGGCCGCGCCCAGCGAGCCGTCGGTGTAGGCGGCCCAGACGTCCGCCTGCTTGCGGTCCACGCCGGCGGCGACCAGGCGATCGCGCACGAAGTCCCGCGGCAGCAGCGCGAAGTTGACGAGCCGGCAGCGGCTGAGCGTCGTCGGCAGCAGCGCCGCCGCTTGCGAGCACAGCAGGATGATCGTGACGGACGGCGGCGGTTCCTCCAGCGTCTTGAGCAGGGCGTTCTGGGCGGATTCACTGAGCAGTTCGGCCTCCAGGACCACGAACACTTTGCCCCGGCCGCGGGAGGCGACCCGGCCGGCGGGGACGATCAGGAAATCGCGGATGACGTCGATGCTCAATTCCTGCGTGACGCGGCCGCGGACGGCGGGGTCGTCGTGATAGCGGGCCAGTTCCTTGTAGATGCGGTGGAAGTCGGCGTGCGTGTCGGCGTCCATTGCGCGGCAGCTGGGGCAGCGGCCGCAGGCCAGCTTCAGGAGGAAATCCGCCGCCAGCTCAGCCAATCGGCCGGCGTTGGGGCGCACGGCCGGCTGCTCGCACAGCAGCACCTTGGCCAGCGCGATGGCCGCCGTCCGCCGGCCCACGCCGATGGGGCCTGAAAACAGGAACGCGTGCGGCATGCGGGCACTGTTCATCGCCTGCTGAAGCCGCGCCAGCGCCGAATCCTGTCCCACGATGTCCAAGAGGTCCGGCATAAGAGGTTAGCGGCGATTTTTTGCGTTGGCGGCCTTCGGCCACGGCCAGGAGATGACGACGTCCATGACGCGCCGCTGGACCTGTTCCTTTGTGCCCGAGGCGTCCACGGCGGCGAAGTGCTTAGGATCGTCCTTGGCTTGCTGGAGGAAAAGTTTGCGGACGATTTTGTGGTAGGCCAGGTCCTTGGATTCCACGCGGTCCGGACGGTGCACGCGGTCCAGACCCGCCTCGGCCGGCAGGTCCAGCACAATCGTCAAATCCGGCCAGGTCGCCCCGACGGCGGTGCGCCCCGCGGCCAGGATGCTTTCGGCATCCACGCCGCCGGCGCCCTGGTAGGCCACCGTGGAGGAAATATAGCGATCACCCAGCACGCATTGCCCGGCCGCCAGGGCCGGCTGAATGACCTGGTGCGCCAACTGCGCCCGACTGGCCATGTAGAGCATCAGCTCGCACCGCACAGCCATCTCGGCGTGGTTGCGGTCCAGCAGAATGGCGCGAATTTTTTCCCCGATGGCCGTGCCGCCCGGATCGCGAACCTGGCAGACGGTCAGCCCCTGTTGGCGCAAGGCCGCGGCCAGCAGGTCCACCTGCGTGCTCTTGCCGGCCCCATCGGGACCGTCGATGACGATAAACCGGCCGGCCAGGATGTCCTTCAGCGTGCTCATGGTTGCCCGTTAGTATCCGACGCGGCTGGGAGTTTTACAAGCCGCCTTTGGGTCGGCGCAGCGGGTGAGTTTGCAGGGGGCCGGGCTGTTTCGCTACAATGAACGGTCTGGATGGTTCCTGCGATGAGAGCACAGCCAATACAACGAATTCGCGTCGCCATCACCGGCCAGGTGCAGGGCGTGGGCTTTCGCCCGTTTGTTTACCGCCTGGCCGCGGAGCTTGGCCTGAGCGGTTTTGTAGCCAACGACTCCCAAGGGGTCGCCCTGGAGGTTCAAGGCGCCGCCGCGCGGCTGGAGATTTTTCTGCGGCGGCTGAGGATGGAATTGCCGCCCCTGGCGAAGATCGCGGAGGCCAGGCAAAGCCCCCTGGCCGTCGTGGCGGGGGAGATCGGTTTTGAGATTCTTCCTTCGCAAGCCGGCGAGGTGGCCGACGCCCAGGTCACGGTGGACACCGCCGTCTGCCGGCAGTGCCTGGCGGAGATGCGGAATCCGGCCGATCCGCGCTACCGTTACCCGTTCATCAATTGCACCGACTGCGGGCCGCGATACACAATCGTCCGCCGCATTCCCTACGACCGGCCCCACACGACCATGGCTGACTTCGCCATGTGCTCGCTGTGCGCGGGCGAGTACGCCGATCCGTCCTGCCGGCGGTTCCACGCCCAGCCGGTGGCCTGCCCGCGTTGCGGGCCGAGCGTCTGGCTGGTGGACACCCAAGGCCGCCAGATCGTCTGCGACGACGCCGTCGTCACCGCGGCCGAGATGCTCCGCACCGGCGGCATCCTGGCCATCAAGGGGCTGGGCGGCTTCCACCTGGCCTGCCGGGCCGACGACGAGTCGCTCGTCAGCCGCCTTCGCCAGCGCAAGCGGCGCGACGAAAAGCCCTTCGCCCTCATGGTGGCCGACTTGGCCGCGGCGGAGAAACTCGTGGTCCTGGACGAGCAGGCCAGGGAACTTTTAGCCGGGCCCATCCGGCCCATCGTCCTCCTGCCCCGCCGGCCCGGGCGCCCCGCGGTGGCGGCATCGCTGGCAGAAGGCCTGGACTGCCTGGGCGTGATGCTGCCGTACACGCCGCTGCATCACCTGCTGTTTGACGAAGGGCTGCCGCCCCTCGTGATGACCTCCGGCAATCTGGCCGACGAGCCACTGATCAAGGACAACGACGCCGCCATCGCCCACCTGGGCACCATCGCCGGCGCGATCTTGCTGCACAACCGCGACATTCAGCGGCGGATCGACGACAGCGTGGTCCAGTATCGTCCCGCCGGCCGGTGGACCGTCGTGCGGCGGGCGCGAGGCTATGCGCCCACGCCCGTCGTCCTGCCGCACCTGGCCGCCGACGCCCCCAGTGTGCTGGCCGTGGGAGCGGAGCTGAAGAACACTGTCTGCCTGCTGAAGGGCAACCGCGCGGTGCTCAGCGAGCACATCGGCGACCTGAAGGATGGCCGGACCTACCGCCACTTCCTCGACACCATCGACCACCTGGAGGCTTTGTTCGACATCCAGCCGGCGATCCTTGCGGCCGACGAGCATCCGCAGTACCTGTCCAGCCAGTACGCCGCGCGGCGGCATCGGGGCGAACTGGCCGGGCGGGCGGCCGTGCCGATCGTCGGCGTGCAGCATCATCATGCCCACATCGCCTCCTGCCTGGCCGAGCACGGCCGATGCGGGCCTGTCATCGGCCTGGCCTGCGACGGCATGGGCCTGGGCACCGACGGCGCCGTGTGGGGCTGCGAGATTCTGGCGGCCGATTTGGCGGACTTCCGGCGGCTGGGCCACCTGCGCTACGTGCCGCTGCCGGGCGGGGACGCGGCCGCAGTGGAGACCTGGCGGCCGGCGCTGGCGGCCCTGATCGACGCTTATGGTGACGGCGGTTTGGAGGCCGCCCGGCGGTGTCGGCTGCAAGCCCCGCCGGAGGGCCTGGCGGCGGTGGCGGAGATGCTGGCCCTGGGCGCCAACTGTCCGCCCAGCAGTTCGCTGGGGCGATGGTTCGACGCCGTGGCGGCCCTGGCGTCCGTGGCGTCGACCAACGGGTTTGAAGCCCAGGCCGCGATGAAGCTGGAGGCCCTGGCCCGTCGCGACGTGGAGGAATCGTACGCCTACGAGATTCGCTCCGCCGGTCCGTTCGAGATCGACCTGCGGCCGATGGTCCGCGCGATGGTGGACGACGTCGCCGCCGGTCTGGAGGCCGGCATCATCGCGGCCAAGTTCCACAACACCGCCGCGGCGTTCCTGACTGAATCGGCCGCAAGGGCCAGGGCCGAAACGGGCCTGGGCGTTGTGGCCCTGTCGGGCGGGTGCTTTGCCAATCGGTATCTTTCCGCGCGGCTGGAGGCTAGGTTGAAAGCGGATGGATTTGAGGTCCTGGTGCATCAAGCCATCCCGTGCAACGACGGCGGCGTGGCGGTCGGCCAGGCGGCGGTGGCGGCGGCGCGGTGGGCGAGGGACCGCCGTTCGGCGGCGCGCAGCGGCCGGCAGGAAGGCGGGAGCGACTAATGTGCCTGGCGATACCGGCGAAGGTGGAGAGCATCACCGATTCGGTGGGCGTGGTGGCCCTGGGCGGCAGCCGCACGAAGGCGGACCTGGCCTTGGTCCCCGACGTCAAGGTGGGCGATTGGGTGCTCCTGCACGCCGGCTACGCCATCACGATCCTGGACGAGGCCGAGGCCAAGCAGACCTACGACCTGCTGGCCTCGATGGACGCCCCGGATCAGGCGCCCCCCTTATAACCGCACGGGCAGGATGACGAAGGGGATGCCTTCGGCGTAGAGGCGGCGCTGGGCGGCGAAGACGATGTAGTTGTGCAGCAGCCGGTTCAAGGGGGATTCCTTGGCGAATACCAATTGGCCGCCGAAGAAGACGACGTTAGGGAATTTCCGGCTGACCTCCAGGGCGAGCTTGCCGATCTCCTCAATCACGTCAACCCCCGTGGCGCAAAAGCCCTCGGCGTACAAGCCGTGCTTGGCCATGTAGTCCACGTAACGCTGGACCTCGGTCGAGGCGTGCTCGCGGAGCTGCTGGACCTCATGGACGCCCTTGAAGTTCCCGGCGTCGATCACGCCGATCTGCACGAAGGCGTAGTTGTCAAACGATTTGCCGAACAGGCGGATGACCGCCAGCAGCGAGTGCAGCCCCAGGCCGTTGAAGCCGTTGACCAGGATGGCGGCCGTGTTGCCGCCGGGGGTCATCCGGGGCGGGGCGGGGAGCGGGGAGACCTGCTCCGCCTCGGCCACGGCCACCAGGCCGTCCAACCGCTTGAGCGTGGCAAAGGTGCGCTTGTAGTGCCGCCGGATGGACAAGGCCAGGACGGCTAGGGCACTGGTGATCAGCAAGGTGATCCAGCCGCCCTCGTGGAACTTGACGACGATCATGCTCACCAGGATGGAACTGCACAGCACCAGTCCCAGGGCATTGATCGACAATTTTTTGCGCCAGGCGGCGACCGTGGCCCGCACGCTCCACCAGTGCCGCACCATGCCCGACTGCGAGAGCACAAAGGTGATGAAAACGTTAATGCTGTACAGCACCACCAGAAAGCTGACGCGGCCTTGAGTCAGCAGCACCAGGACCAGGGCCGCCATCCCCATGACCACGATGCCGTAGGCCGTCACCAGCCGGTCGCTGAGGACGGCGAATTTGCCGGGGAACCACCGGTCCAGCGCCATGTTGGAGATGACGCGCGGACCGTCCACGAATCCCGCCTGGGCGGCCACGAACAGAATGGCCGCTTCGGAGACCAGGGTGATCCAGACGAAGGCGCGGCCGCTGTCGCCCCAGTTTCCGGTGACCGTGTCCAGCAAGACGGCGTTGGCGGTCTTTTGCCCCGTGGCCGTCACGCCGTGCAGGAAGTAAACGACCATCAACCCGCCGGCGGTAAAGGCCAAGGACACGGCCATGTAGAGCATCGTCCGCTTGGCCGTGTGCACCCGCGGTTCGCGGAGAATCGGCAACCCGTTGGAAACCGCCTCGATGCCGGTGAACGTGCCCGCGCCCATGCTGTAGGCCCGCAGGAGCAACACGAGTATTCCCGCAAGCCCCAGCTCGCTCCTGGCCTTGGACAGGTCCGTCGCGGTCGACGCCACGATCTGGCCGGCGGCTGGTCCGTGGGCGACGAAGGAATAGAGAATAACGAAAACGTGCGTGATGACGAAGATCAGAAAGATCGGGATCAGCGGAATCACCGACTCGCGGACCCCCCGCAGGTTCATAATCATCAGCACGAGGATGCCTGCGGCGGCGCACAGCACCTTGTACCGTCCCCACTCGGGCGGCAGAAAGCTGAACAGGGCGTCCGCCCCGCTGGCGATGGATACGGCGATCGTCAGCATGTAGTCGATCAGCAAGGCGCAACCGGACACCATTCCTAGCGTCGGTGAAAGGAGCTTGCTGGCGACCAGGTAACCCCCGCCGCCGGTGGGGAACAACTCCACGATCTGCGAGTAACTGGAACAGATGACAAAGACCGTGATGGCAATGGCGATGCCGACGATCGGCCCCAGGAACATATGGTCGCGCAGGACCCCGATGGCTTCTTGCGGACCGTAACAGGAACTGGACAAGCCGTCGGCGCCCAGCCCCACCCAGGCGAAAAAGGCTATCAGCGATATTTTGTGAAATACCGTCCGGTCGGTGGGGCTGCGGGCCGCGCCGACAACGAGGTTCTTAAGCCGTTGAAGGAGACCGCTCATTTCGGCTATTTTTCCCCGGCCTTTGCGGCCCTATCGCCGCGAAGACGGCATGAAGCTAGTTCTATTCAGCGGGTCTGGGCTATGCCGGGGGGTCGGGTAAGTCTACCCAGACTTTCTGTTTCCGCAAGGGGCCGCCGGCCTTACTGTGAGGTTATCGGCGAGGCTGCCGGAGAAAGGTAAGCCCGACAGTTCATTGTCCGCATGGTCCGGGGCAAGGTAAAATCCCCGTCCATAACCGCACGATAGGCTCACCGGCCCGGCCGGCCACGGATGAGAAGGTGCCACGATGAAGGAATCACTCCTGAACGAATTCCGCAATCCTCCCAGCGAATATCGCGGCGCGCCGTTTTGGGCGTGGAACGGCCGGCTGGACCCGCCCGAGCTTCGCCGGCAGATCCGCCTGATGCACCGCATGGGCATGGGCGGGTTCTTCATGCATAGCCGCGTGGGCCTGGCTACTCCGTACCTGTCGGCCGAGTGGATGGACTGCGTGGCTGCGTGCGTGGACGAGGCCGCCAAGCTGGACATGAAGGCCTGGCTGTACGACGAGGACCGCTGGCCTTCCGGCGCCGCTGGCGGCCTGGTGACCCGCAATCCGGCCTACCGCGAGCGACAGTTGGAGATGCTGACCTTCGACGGCGCGGCGGACTTCCGGTGGGACAAGCAATACCTGGCCGCCTTTGTGGCCGTGATCGACCCGCCCAAGGCCGCCGGCGTGCGGCGGTTGCGGCGCGGAGAAAAGCCGATCTTGGCCAAGGGGGAGAAGATTCTGGCCTTTCGCGTGAAGGTGAAAGATTGCACCGCTTGGTACAACGGCTTTACCTACATCGACACGATGAACCCCCGCGCCGTGCGGGAGTTCCTCCGCGTCACGCACGAGGCCTACCTCAAGCGGTTCGGCAAGCAGTTCGGCCGGACCATCCCCGGCATCTTCACCGACGAGCCCACCTTCGGCCACGGTCCGGGCCCCAACTTCCTTCCGTGGACGAATGACCTCCCTCGGCAATTCAGCAAGCGATACGGCTATGACCTGTTGGACCATCTGGTGGAGGTCTTGTTCGATGTGGACGGCCAAGCCGTCAGCCGGCCCCGCTGGCACTATTACGATTGCATCACGGCCTTGTTCGTGGACGCCTTCGCCAAGCAGATTGGCCGATGGTGCCAGCGCCACGGCCTGCCCTTCACCGGCCACGTGCTGGGCGAGGAAACGCTGATTACCCAGACCTATGTGGTCGGCTCATGCCTGCGGTTCTACGAGTACATGCAAGCCCCGGGCATGGACCTGCTGACCGAGTACCGCCGTGAGTACGATACGGCCAAGCAGGTCAGCTCCGCGGCACACCAGTTCGGCCGGCGGTGGCGGCTGACCGAGACCTACGGCTGCACTGGCTGGGACTTCAATTTTGCCGGCCACAAGGCCCTGGGCGACTGGCAGGCGGCGCTGGGCATTAACCTCCGCTGCCAGCACCTGGCCTGGTACACGATGGAGGGCGAGGCCAAGCGGGATTATCCCGCCGCCATCTTCTACCAGTCGCCCTGGTGGGAGGCCTACGGCAAGGTGGAGGACTACTTCGCCCGCATTCACGTGCTGATGAGCCGCGGGAAGGAGGTCCGCGACCTGCTGGTGATCCACCCCGTCGAGAGCCTCTGGACGTTGTGCTCCATCGAGAACAAGGAGGCCAGGCAGGACTACAAGGACATGGCCTGGAAGCTGCGGGACGCGCTGCTGGCGGCGCACCTGGACTTCGATTGGGGCGATGAGGACATCCTCGCCCGCCATGGCCGCGTGCGCCACTCGGCCAGTAAGGCCGTGCTGACCGTGGGCCAGGCGGACTACACCGCCGTGCTGGTGCCGCCGCTGCGGACGATCCGCTCCACCACGCTGGCGCTGCTGCAAAAGTTTCGCCAGGCCGGCGGGATGGTTATCTTCAGCCGCCAGGCGCCCGACTACGTGGACGCTATGCCCAGCCGCGCGGCGGTGGACTTCGCCGCCGCGTGCCCGCGCCCGGCCAACGACGCCGCGCTCGTCGAGGCCGTCGGGCCGGTGGCCCGGCGGGTCTCCATCACCGACGGGAAGGGCAAGCAAATCGCCTCGGCCCTTTATTGTCTCCGCGAGGACGCCGAGGCGTATTACCTGTTCGTCTGCAACACTGGCCACAACCTATTCGGCAAAAAAGAAGAGGATGTCGCCGTCCGCGACAGGCAGTTGGCGTTCGACCAGGTGTGCATCGACGTTTCCGGCACGCCCGCCGGCTCGCCGCTTGAGCTGGACGCGGATACCGGCGCCATCTACACCGCCGACGGCAAGGCCAGGGCCAGGGGTTGGCGAATTCAGACCAGCCTCCCGGCCATCGGCAGCCGGTTGTTCGTGCTGCCCAAGAAGCGGCCGGCGCAGATCTGGCCGCGGCGCAAGGCCTTGCGGGACGTTCGCCGGCAGGCGTTGAATGGCCGCTGGGACGTCCAGCTTTCCGAGCCCAACTGCTTGGTGCTGGACCGGCCCATCTATCGCATCGGCGACGGCCCGGCGGAAGGGCCGGCGGAAATCCTTCGCGTGGACCACGCCGCTCGCGACGCGATGGGCGTGCCGCGCCGCGCCCGGGGCATGGTCCAACCCTGGGCCCGCCCGGCGGTGGAAAACCCCAAGACTATTTCGGTGGAACTGTCGTACGCCTTCGACGTGGAGGTCTTGCCGGCCGGGCCCTTGTACCTGGCCATCGAGCATCCGGAAACGTTCCGCCTGGCCGTCAACGGCCAGGTGCTGGCCTGCGACGCCGAATGCGGCTGGTGGGTGGATCGCTCGCTCCGCAAGTTGGCCATCGACCCGGCCGTGCTGCACACCGGACGCAACGAGCTGACAGCGACGTGCCAATACAGCGAGCTGCACTCGGGGCTGGAAATCATCTACCTGTTGGGCGACTTCGGCACGAAGGTCGACGGCACGGAGGTCGCGCTGGCGGCCGCCCCGCAAACGCTGCGGGTGGGCAACTGGGTCAAGCAGGGCCTGGCGTTCTATGGCGGCTCGGTGAGCTACCGGCGGACGATTCAACCGCGGCTGACGGCGGGCCGGCGCCTGTTCGTGGCCGTCCCTGCCTTCGAGGGCGTGGCCGTGCGTGTGCTGGTGGACGGCCAGCCGGCGGGGATCATCGCCTGGCCGCCTTACGAGCTGGACGTCACCGATTTTGTGAAAGGGCCCTCGGCGGTGCTGACGGTGGAGGTCTTGGGCCACCGCCGCAATTCCCACGGCCCGCTGCATCTGAACTTCAAGCCCCAGCGGATCGGCCCCGGCGAATACCATCCCAAGCCCGCCCAGGAGTTGGAAGGGTACAACCTGGTGCCGTGCGGCCTGATGGCGCCGCCGCAGTTGATAGTCAGGAAATAAGCGGCGCGGGCAGGTTTGCTTGAGGGGCGGAGTTTTTACCTGGCTGCGAAACTCAGCCGAGCACGATAGCGTCGGCGGGGAGTGTGTAATCCGCGACAAGTCCCCTGGGGGTGATCGCCAGCAGCACGGCCGGCAGGCCGACGCGGCCGAGGAACATGCCGGCTGTGACGACGATCTTGCCGAACAGGTTCAAATTGGCCGTCACGCCAGCCGACAGCCCCACGTTGCCGCAGGCGCTGCACGCCTCGAAGAACAGGTCGATGAACCCAAAGCCCGTCCGCATGGCCACGCACAGCAACAGCGTGACGGCGGCGACCAGCGCCAGGTACAAAACAGCCACCGTCACGGCCTTGCCGATCAGCGACGCGGCCAAGCTGCGGCGAAAAACCTCCGCTTCCTTCTGTCGCCGCAGCACGCCGTAGGCGGCCATCAGCAACAGGGCGATGGTCGTGACCTTCATGCCGCCGGCGGCGCCGCCGGGGCTGCCGCCGATGAGCATCAGCCCGCACGTCCAGGCCTTGCCGGCATCGGACAGCTCGGATGAATCGATGGTGCTGAAGCCGCCCGTGCGGGCGCTGACCGATTGGAACAGGGCGTAGCGGGCGCGCTGCCGGAAGGCCAATCGCGGCCAATCGCGGCGGTGGCGGATGTCGTCGCTGTACACGGGCGTGCGGCCGATGGCGCCGTAGCGGGCGGCGTCGGAAGGCGGCTCGACCAGCAGCAACCCGCCGGCGCCGCCGAAGATCAGGATTACCGTGGCCGTCAGCACGATCTTGGAGTGCAGCGCGATTCGCGGCCGCGGCACGCCGGGTGTGGTCTGGCTGTGGGGGGCCTTCAATCGAGCCACAAATCGCGACATCGCCGCCCGGGCGCAGGCGGCACAATCATACAGCACCGGAAAGCCCAGCCCGCCCAGGACGATCAGCGGGGCGATCACGCCCAGAATCTGCCAGTGGTCGCGCAAGGGCCTGCCCCAGCCGCTGCGCACGCCTTCCATTAGATTGCCGTCGTACACGCTGAAGCCGGCGTTGCAGAAGGCGGAGATGCCGTGAAAGGCGCTTGCCCAGACGGTGTTGACGGCCCCAGCGGCTCCGTGCGGCTCGGCCGCGGCGGCGGCGAACATCGGATAGGCCAGCACCGCCCCCAGGGCTTCCAGGGCGAGCGTGCTGAACAAGATGAGCAGCACCAACCTGCCCAGCCCACTGATGCGGTCGGTTGGGGCGATCGGCCCCGTCGTCGCGGAGGTCCGCGGGGTCCGTGAGAACAACGTCTTGCTGGCCAGCAGGGCGAGCATCGTGCCGAACGAGATGATCATCAATCCGCCGAGCTGGATCAGCCCCAGGATCACCGCCTGCCCGAAGAACGTGAATTCCGTGCCGGTCGGCCGGATGGTCAACCCCGACAGGCAGCAGGCGCTGGTGGCAGTGAATAGGGCGTCATAGAAAAAGATGGGCTTGCCGGGCGGCGTCGCGGCCGGGAGCATCAGCAGCCCCGCCCCGGCCAGGCACAGGAAGGCGAAACCGCCGATCAGCAGCCAGCCGGGATGGATGCCGCCGCCGGCGGACCGCAGGTTGACGCCGGTC
>JBEKZI010000072.1:0-11487 GCA_049510055.1 Phycisphaerae bacterium
CCGCGCTCGGCGGAGAGGTATCCGTAGGCGTACGGGCCCACCACGTGCAGCGAGACGCTCCGCAGGCCGGCCTCTTCGCCGGCCAGGCGGTCCACTTCGGTGGCCTCATAGCCGGCCTGCTCGAAGTACCGCAGGTACATCCGCAGGAGCATGGCGGCCCAGTCGCAGCTTTCGGTGCCGCCGGCCCCGGCGTGGATGGAGAAGTAGCAGTTCCTCGCGTCGTGCGGGCCGGATAGCAGCGTCCGCAACTCCAGCTTCTCCAATTCGGCTTGGACCTTCCGGGCTTCCTCCTCCGCTTCGGTGAGCGTTTCGGGGCTGTTGGCCTCGATGGCCAGTTCGCGCAGGGAGAAAAGGTCCTCGATCCGCCGAGCCAATTCCTCCGCCGGCATGACGACCGCGCGCAGGGCCTTCAGCTCGGTGATAATCGGCTGGGAGACGTCGGCGTTGCTCCAGAAGTTCGTGGCGGACATCTGTGATTCCAACTCCGATATCCGCCGCCGCAGGGCCGGGACGTCAAAGAGAGTCCCGAATGGAGAACAATCGGCCCCGAAGGTCCTCGATGCGTTCCTTGAGATGCTCGGCCTCGATCATGTCTTGGCACTCCGTTGGCCCATGCTATCATCGGCCGGCGGGCCGAACAAGCGATATACAGCTTGACAGGGCGGGGAGCATGCGGGAAAGTTCACAGCCACGCGGCTGAGCGTACGTATAAGTGTCTATGGACCAAACGAGCCCAACGAACCAACCGAACGTCCCCCTGGCCATGCTGTCGATGGTCTTGGGCTGGATCGTGCCCGGGATGGGACATGTCGTTCTGGGCCGGCCCGTGCGGGGCCTCATCATCTTCCTGACGATCGCCGCGACCTTCTGGGCGGGCATGGCCATGGGAGGCGTGATGACCCTGGACCCGGTCAACGAGCACTGGTGGTTCGTGGCGGACATGATCACCGGCGTTCACGGCCTGGCGGCCTGGCAGTTCTATCAGCGCACGTGGAACCGCCTGGCCTCCGACCCCTCCGTCCGGCAGCGGCAAACCGCCCTGGCCCGCGAGCCCTGGCAGGCCGCCGCCGTAATGGACCAAAAGCTTCAGGAGGAGCACTTGGCCCTGACGGCCCCGACCGACACCATCGCCCGCGCCTACTCGGGCATCGCGGGGCTGCTGAACCTGATGTGCATCTTCGACGCGATGATCCTGGCGTTGATGGGGATCGGCGGGGAGCCTCCGCCGCCTCAGAAGAGCCTTGTCACGGCCGGTGGCCAACAGGGAGGCAAACCGTCATGACCATCGGGGCACTGTTCTACAACCCGATGACGTTTTCCTGTAACAGCCTGTTGTGGCTGATGTTACCGATTCTGATCTCCGTGACCATCATCTATAAAACCTTACGTACGCACAACATCCGTCGCCTGCCGTTGGAGATTCTAGGGTTGCTTGTCTATGTAGTAGCCGGTGTGGTGGTGCTGGGTGTGGGGCTGTGGTTCGTCCAGGCCTATTGCCTGTAACAAGGGTGGGGTAAAGGGTGGCGTTTTTCCGATTTTCCGGCCTACTTATCTCTTTGCAGGGGCAGGAGAAGCGCATCCTTCGCTTTTTCAGGAGGATACATCCATTCTGCCTACCTACCATTTAAACAGAAAGGCTTATCGCCGGTACCCGGCGTAGTAACTGTGAGGCTCGTATGGTGTATGAACGAATATTGTTGGATGTGGAGGCACAGCGGGACTTTTTCGCGCCCGCCGGCCGCCTCTACACGCCCCAGGCCGACAAGGCCGCCAAGCAGATCCAGCGGCTGTTCGCCTGGGCCAAGGCTGAGAACATACCCGTCATCAGCACGGTGTTGCGCGTCCGTCCGGACCGCCTGAGCCCCTTCGGCGTCCCTGTGTGTATCGAGGGGACCGCCGGGGAGCGCCGGCTGCCCAAGACGGTATTGCCGCGGAGGATTGACTTCGGTCTGCGCAACGTGACCGATCTGCCGCCAAAGGCCTTGCGGCAGTACCGCCAGCTTGTCTTCGAGCAGCGGGTCACGGACATATTCACCCACAGCCGCCTGGAGCGGTTGATTACCGAGCTTGGCCCCAGCACGTTTGTCCTTTGTGGGGCCGGACTGAGTCACGGTGTATTCCAGGCGGCCGTGGGGCTGCGTGCGCGCGGCTTTGGAGTGATCCTGGCCTCCGACGCCGTCGTGGCCTTGCCCGGAGAGAAGGCCGAGATGGCGATCCTGTGTATGGAGGCCAAGGGCGTGGTCTTCGCGCCCACGCGGCTGATCGTGACCCCTGGGCGGCGCCGTCCGACGGCGGCATTCAGGACGGCACTGCCAGCCAGGAGCTGACCGGCGGCTCGCCCGGCCGGAAGGCGCCGGCCGGACGAGTTCCGCTGGTGGATCGGTGGCTGGGACGGACGACGGGCACGGGCGTCAACGCCTTGTGTCGCCACGGCGGGTATGGTAAGCCCTGGGTGTGAAAAGCTCCGAGGATAGTCCCTGGACCGTTCTGAAGCTGTTGAATTGGACGCGGGACTATTTCACGGCCGCTCATATAGACGAGTCTCGCCTGGCGGCGGAGATGCTGCTGGCGTACGTGCTGAAGTGTCCCCGCCTGCATCTCTACACGCGGTTCGACTATCAGCCGACGCCGGAGCAGTTGGCGACTTTTCATGAGTTGGTCCGCCGAGCCAAGGCCTACGAACCGGTCGCCTATCTGGTGGGGGAAAAGGAATTCTACTCGCTGAGGTTCAAGGTCACTCCCGACGTGCTAGTGCCACGGTCGGAGACGGAAGTTCTGGTTTCCGAAGCCGTCACGCACCTGCGGAAGCATCAGGGGGCGGCGACGATGTGGGATGCCTGCACCGGCAGCGGCTGCGTAGCCATCGCGACGGCCAGCCAGGTGCCGGACGTCAGCGTCCTGGGCACGGACATCTCGCCGCAGGCCGTGGCCGTGGCGGCTGAGAACGCGGCCCTGCATCACCTGGACGGGCGGGTCCGCTTCCGCGTGGCCGACCTGCTGGCGATGCCGGAGGATTGCCGCGACCTGGCGCCCTTTAACGTCATCACAGCCAATCCGCCTTACGTGGCAGAGCATCAGATGATCAGCGAGACGGTCCGGCATGAGCCGCCTATCGCCGTTCACGGCGGGGTCGACGGCCTGGACTTCCTCCGCCGCGTCGTGGCCGCCGCGCCGGCGGTGCTCGCCGCCGGCGGGGCGATGGTCCTGGAGTTCGGCTACACGCAGGCCGACGCCATTAGCGAGCTTCTGGCTGCCACGGGTGCATTCGATCCGCCCCGCGTCATCCGCGACCATCAGGGCATCGAGCGGTCGCTGGTGGCTATCCGACGCGCGTGAGCCCTCCTCAGCGGGCGGACGATTGCCCGGCCGGGCTGCTTGTGGTAAAGTAGTAGCCGCGGAAAACGGAGTCTTTGGGAGAACGCGGAACTTATGGATAAGTTCGTCATTAAGGGCGGTTCACGTCTGAAGGGCCAAGTCGACGTCAGTGGTTCCAAGAACGCCGCGCTGCCCATCCTGGCGGCCACGCTGCTGATGGAGGGCAAGAGTTCCATCCTGGGCGTGCCGAACCTGGCCGACGTCGCGAACATGCGCGAGCTACTGGGCGAGCTGGGGGCGGACGTTGTTGTCCAAGAAGTCCAGGAAGCTGGGAAAAGGCGGGAAGAGCGGATCGAGGTCGCCGTTCGTGACGAGGGCAACTCGCACGCCGTGTACGATCGCGTGCGGAAGATGCGCGCGAGCATTTGCGTGCTGGGGCCGCTGCTGGCTAAGCGCGGCAAGGCCCGCGTGTCCATGCCCGGCGGCTGCGCCATCGGCCTGCGGCCGGTGAACCTGCACATTCGTGGCCTGCGGGCGCTGGGAGCGGAGATCGGCCTGGAGGAAGGCGACATCGTCGCCACGGCCAAGAAGCTCAAGGGCGCGCCGGTGTTCCTGGGCGGGCCGTTCGGCTCGACGGTGTTGGGCACGGCCAACACGATCATGGCCGCGGCGCTGGCGGAGGGACGGACCATCATCGAGTCCGCCGCGTGCGAGCCGGAAGTGGCCGACCTAGCCACATTCCTCAACGCCGCCGGGGCGCAGATCCGCGGGGCGGGCACGCCGCGCATCGTCATCGACGGCGTCAAGGAGCTCCACGGCGCCGAGCACCGGATCATTTCCGACCGCATCGAGGCCGGGACGTTCATGATCGCCTCCGCCATCACCAACGGCGAAGTCGTCGTCCGCCACGTGAACCTGGACCACATGATGGCCGCCGTGGACAAGCTCCGCGAGATCGGTGTGCAGGTGGAACCGGCGGGCGACTCCGCCGTGGTGGTCTCCTCCTCCCGGCGCCTGGAGCCGGCGGACGTGACCACCCAGCCGTACCCAGGCTTCCCTACCGACCTCCAGGCCCAGCTGATGACCCTGCTGTGCCTGGCCGACGGCAACAGCGCCATTACCGAGAAGATTTTCCCCGACCGCTTCCTGCACGTGGCCGAGCTGGGGCGCATGGGCGCCGACATCCGCAAGGAGGGCTACACGGCCATCGTCACGGGGGTCAAGCACCTCATCGGCGCCCCCGTGATGGCCAGCGACCTGCGGGCCTCGGCCGCGCTGGTGCTGGCCGGGCTGGTCGCCCGCGGCACGACCACCGTCAACCGCGTGTACCACATCGACCGCGGCTATGATCGGATCGAACAGAAGCTCGCCGCCCTGGGCGCCGACATCCGCCGCACCGACGGCGAACCCCCGCCGGTGGACTGACCATCATTATTGTCGATTGGCAAGGCAGGTAGGGGGGCATGCCTGCCCTCGTGACGATCCGGACCTCAGGGGAATGATGTATTTTTTGGGGAATTTCCTGAAACAAAACCGCCTCCTCCATCGACTACACTCATGACGGCAGATGCCAAGGCGAAATGGCAAAAAGGGCAAAAAGGGCACCGATGAAGGATTGGCAAGAGATCGTCAGCCGATACAGCGGCCTGGTATGGCGCACCGCCTACCGCCTGCTGGGCCGGCATGACGAGGCGGCGGACTGCTTCCAGGAGGCTTTTCTGGCCGCCTGGGAGATTTCCCGCAGCCAGAAGGTACGCCACTGGCCGGCCCTGATGGCGCGCCTGGCTACCCGAAGGGCCCTGGACCGCCTGCGCAGGCGCCTGCGCCAGGCGGAACAGTTCCGGGAAATGCCCGATTGGTCAGCCGTGCCCGCACGGGACCCCTCGCCGACAGACCAACTCGCCTATGCCGACCTGTCGGACCGCCTGCGGGGCGCCCTGGGACAATTGCCCCACCAGCAAGCCGAGGTGTTCTGCCTGCGGTGCCTGGACGACCTCAGTTACCGGGACATCGCCCGTCAGTTGGACCTGAAGGTATCCGCGGTGAGTGTGCTGCTGTACCGCGCCCGCGGCCGGCTGCGGGAGTTGTTGCAGCATTCAGCTCGCGACGAGCGAGCGGAGGTGGAACCATGAACCGCGACAGGCCTGAGAACGACGAACTCCTGGAGCGGGCTACGGAGGCCCTTCGCGACACCCCCGTGCCGCCGGGTCCGCCGGAAGACGTCCTGGGTATGGTGGGCTGCCTGGACGGCCTGGCGCATCCGGCCGGGGCGTCGCCGGTCCTCCAAACAAGGAGATTTCCCATGAAACGGATACTCAGCATCGCCGCAGCCGTGGTGCTTTTCCTGGGCCTGGCCGGCGTGGCGTATTTCTTCCTCGGCCGCAATGCTACCGTGGCCTTCGCCGAGGTGCAGCGGCAGATCGAACAGATCGAGACAATGAAGTGGCACATGAGCATGAACGTGACGTACCCCACCCAACCCGGCAAGATGGAGATGGAATGCTTTTACAAGGAACCCGGTCTGCTGCGGGAGGAGATCGTCCTGGCGACCACCGGCGGGAAGGTCATCAGCACGGTAGATTTCCAAACTGGCAAGGTGCTTTCGCTGGTCCCCGCCCAGAAGACCGCCGTCGTGGTGGACCTGGGGCAGATGCCCGAGGTTACCCGTAAACGGAGCAAAAACTTTGTCGCCGACATGAAAAAGACGGTTCAAGGCAATGCCGAAGAACTCGGCACCAGGCAGATCCAGGGGCGCCCGGCCAAGGGGTTCCGGGCGACCAAGAATGCCCAGACCATGGACATCTGGGTGGATCCGCACAGTGGTTCTCCGGTCGAGATAGACATGAACCTCTCCGGCATCGGCTCAATAACCATGAGCGACTTCCAGACCGGCGTGGCGTTGGACGACTCGCTGTTCAGCCTGACGGTGCCCGAGGGCTACAAGCAGATGAATCTCCAGATGCCCATGGGGAACATTACCGAGAGCGACCTGGTGGCCGGCCTGCGGCGGTTGGCAGAAATGAATAACAAGCAGTTCCCCCAAACGCTGGTGCCGGTGGCCGACCTCATCAAGCAGATCAAGGATCAGGAACCCAATTGCAAGGGCCTTCCGGAGCAAGAGGCGTCCCAGAAGGTGATTGAATTGGTCACCCCCATGATCCGCATGAATCTTTTCACCCAGTCGGTGAAGGACTTCCGCTACGTCGGGGGCGGCGTGGAACTGGGCGACGCCGGAAGGATCATCTGCCGCTACAAGGTGACGGATAAGGTCAAGTGCGGCGGGGCAGGGCCCTACCGGGTGGTCTACGGCGACCTGCGGATCGAAGACGCCCCCGCCGAGGAGCCGCCCGCCACCGCGCCGGCGTCGGAGCCTTGAAACCGCGGACTTAATAAAGAAACGAGGACGGGTTGAGGGAACCCGCCCTCGTTATTTTTAACACGCCGCCTGCTTAAGGAGCGGCCAGCGCGGCCTGAAGCTTGGCGTCCTTCTCCTCGTCGGAGAGCTTGTCCCATACCGTCGGGCACATGGTGCAGCAGAAGCCGACCTTTTTACCCTTGTATTCGCGAATCTGCGAATCGGGCACGTTGGTCGGGTCGATCTTGGTGCCCTCGATCGGGCAGACGGAGTTGACGACCTTCCGGGCCGCTTGGGCCTCGGCGGTTTTTTCCTCGACCGCCGCTTCGACGGCGGGGGACGTTGCAACCGCGGGGTTCCACTTATCCGGTCCCTTGAGGAAGTTTTCGGCGCTGTAGGGCCGGATCTCTTCGTCGGTGAGCTGGTGCGACCAGCTCACGCGGCCGGAGGAATCAGCGCCGGGACCTTCGCATTTGTACTCGGCAAAGAAAATCGTCCTTTCGTTCTCCGAGCCGCCTCCCTTATCCCAGCCTTCCGGCCGAATGTGATTGCCCATCCAGCAACGATCGAAGACCACCCGCGCATAAGGTCTCCAGGGCTTGCCGAGGTACGTCGGGGCGTCACCATACAGTCGGCACCTGTGGAAAACAAAAGCGTTGTCGGCATTCATAACGTCCGCCGACTGGGACGTAATGCAACCGCCGCCACGGTTGCGGATGACGCAATCGTCGAAATAGGCCTTGGCCGCCCCGAGGATGAAGTTGGTGCTTCCCTCGATAGTGCAACGATAGAAGTACTGCCTGCCGTCGTAGGGGTAGAGGGTGTCCTGCCAGCCCAGGAAGCGGCAATTGCGAAAGATCAACCGGTCGGCCTGGCCCCTCAGCGCCACCGCCTGCTTATTCTTGCCGGAGGTGTTTTCGAAGGTGATGTTCTCGGCGGTAAAGTCGTGGCCGGAGATGGTCGTGCTGCTGGAACCGCCGGTGCCCACGGTTTTCTTGGAGTCGGATGATTTGGGATCGGGGGAGTCGGAGTTCAAATCGTAGGTCAGAATCGTCGTGTTGGCATCACTGCCACGGAACGTGATGAAGGTTTTATCCTTGGAGACCGTGATGCGTTCCTTGTACGTGCCGGGCTTGATGACAATGATGGTGCGTTCCTTGCTTTTGGCCGGCGCGGCGTTCACGGCCGCCTGAACGCTGGTGTATTGCCCGCTGCCGTCGGCGGCGACCGTGAGGGTCTGCTCCTCTGCGATGGCCCCACTGACCACGAATAGCACCACCCCGATGAGGATGAAGAGGATACTCGTGCGACGGATCATGATCGGTCTTCCTTTCCTCAGAGGCCTTCCTGCCACCCGCCGGCGATGGCCTTGGGAGCGAGTTTCGAGCGCCACGCCGAGGTGTGGAAGTAGTGCTTAAGCATCATAGCTGCCACGACGCCGCCGGTACAAGCGGTAGCTCGCTGCATGACGGCCTGCTGGCGGCAGACCCCGCCTCGGCAGGCTCGTTCGCAGCGTGACCGGATCGGCCGCAATGTACTCCGCTTCGTTCATTGCCGCCGCACCAGCGTCGGAGCCCTGAAACCGCGGACTTAATAAAGAAACGAGGGCGGGGTGAGGGAACCCGCCCTCGTTGTTTTTAGCACGCCGCCTGCTTAAGGATTGGCCAGGGCGGCCTGAAGTTTGGCGTCCTTCTCCTCGTCGGAGAGCTTGTCCCAAACCGTCGGGCACATGGTGCAGCAGAAGCCGACCTTTTTGCCCTTGTAGGTGCGGATTTGCGAATCGGGCACGTTGGTCGGGTCGATCTTGGTGCCCTCGATCGGGCAGACGGAGTTGACGACTTTCCGGGCCGCTTGGGCTGCAGCGACTTTTTCCGTGTTCGGCGTGACGGCCGCCGGTTCGGCAGCTTTAGGCATCTCGGCCGCAGGGTTCCAATTGTCCGTCCCCTTGAGGAAGTTTTCGGCGCTGTAGGCCTGGACCTCTTCATCGGTGAGCTGATGGGACCAGCTCACGCGAGCGGTAGGATTGGCGCCGGGGCCTTCGGATTTGTATTCAGCGAAGAAGGCCGTTTTCTCGTTGTCTGCACTGCCCCCGTTATCCCAGCCTTCCGGCCGAATGTAGCTGTCCATCCAGCAACGGTCGAAAATGGTCAGGGCATAGGATTTCCAGGCCCTGCCGAGGTATGTCGGGGCGTCGCCGAGCAGCCGGCACCTGTATAAAACGAAACCGCTGTTAGCATCATTATTATTGGCCCGCCCCTGAGACGTGATGCATCCGCCCTCCCGGCTGTGGATGATGCAATCATCGAAGTAGGCCCTGGCCGCCCCAAGGATGAAGTTGGCGCCTCCTTCAATGGTGCAACGATAGAAGTACTGCCTGCCGAGGTTGGAGTAGAGGGTATCCTGCCAGCCCAGGAAGCGGCAATTGCGGAAGATCAGCCGGTCGGCTTGGCCCTTCAGCGCCACCGCCTGGCTGCCCTTGCCGGCGGTGTTTTCGAAGGTGACGTTCTCGGCGGTAAAGTCGTGGGCGAGGATGATCGTGCTGCTGGAACCCGTGGTGCCCACCGTTTTGGTGGAATCGGACGACGAGTTGGGTTCTTTGGAGTCGGCGTTCAGATCATAGGTCAGAATCGTCGTGTTGGGGTCGGTGCCGCGGAACGTGATGAGGACTTTTTCCTTGGGGACCGTGATGCGTTCCTTGTACGTGCCGGGCTGGATGACAATGATGGTGCGTTCCTTGCTCTTGGCCGGCGCGGCGTTCACAGCCGCCTGAACGGTGGTGAATTGTCCGCTGCCGTCGGCGGCGACCGTGAGGGTCTGCTCCTCGGCGATGGCCCCACTGACCACGAATAGCACCACCCCGATGAAGATGAAGAGGATACTCGTGCGACGGATCATGATTGGTCTTCCTTTCTTAGAGGGCTTCCTACCACCCGCCGGCGGTGTCCTTGGGTGCTGGTTTCGACCACCAGGCCGGGTCGCGGAAGTGATACTTAAGCATCATAGCCGCTACGACACCGTCGGCACAAGCGGTAGCTAGCTGCATGGCGGCCTGCTGGCGGCAGTCCCCGGCCACGAACACCCCAGGCAGGCTCGTCCGCAGCGTGACCGGATCGGCCGCGATGTACCCTGCCTCGTTCATCTCCACCGCGCCGCGCAGCCAGGCGGTGTTGGGTACCATGCCCACGAAGACAAACACCCCGTCGACCGCCAGTTCCTCGACGGCGCCGGTTTCGACGTTGCGAATCGTCACGTGATCGATTTCGGTCTTGGCGGCGTTGGGGACGATGGCCTCCAGCACGTAGGGCAGCTTGATGTCCAGCGTGCCGCCCTTGGCGGTCTCGTACAGCTCCTCCACCAGCACCTTCTGGGCGCGGAACTCTTTTCGGCGGTGGATCATCGTAGCCTTGCGGACGAATCGCTTGGCCAGGTAGATCGTGTCCTCCACGGCCGTGTTGCCGCCGCCGACGGTCAGGACGTGCTTGTCGCGGTAGAAGGCCCCGTCGCAGGTGGCGCAGTAGCTGACCTTCGTGGACTGCCGCAAGACGTCCTCGCCGGGGACGTTCAGGCGGCGGTAGTCGCTGCCGGGGGCCAGGATCACGGCCTTGGTCAGGTAGGCGCCGGCCCCGTCGTTGACGCCGACCTCAATCAGGCCGTCCGGGCGGCGCTTCAGGGAGTCGGCGGCCTGGTTGGGGACCGTCCGGGCGCCGAAAGCCTCCGCCTGTTCGCGCATCTGCTGGATCAGGTCCGGGCCGGTGATGAGCTTGTAGCCGGGATAGTTCTCGATCCGCTCAGTGAGCATGATCTGCCCGCCCGGCAGGCCGTTTTTCTCCAGAATAACCGTGCGGTAGCGGTCGCGCGCGGTGTAGAGCGCCGCCGCCAGCCCGGCCGGGCCGCCGCCGATAATCACCACATCGATCGGTTCCTTCTCATTCATCGTGTCGCCCTCTGGCCGCTTCGTGCCCCGTGCGAATTGGCTTTGACATCCTACGGTCTGGACCTGCCTGCCGGCAGGCAGGTCCGACTTTTGCGGCGATATTATAGGGCCGCTGGTGCGCCGGCGTAAGGGCCGGCGTCCTAGTGGCGGCCTGGCCGGCCGTTTTCGTCCAGCGTGGCCTTGCGGCGAAGGATGTGATGGTAATGCTGGGCGAAGCGGTGGGCCTCGTCGCGGACCGATTGCAGCAGCCGCAGGGCCGGGTCGCGGCGCGGCAGGCGAAGGGGCTCGCCGCGCCCCTGGACGAACAACTCTTCCTGCTTTTTGGCCAGGGCCAGGAGCATCGGCGGTCGATGGGCCAGATCGTCGAAGGCGCTGCCGGCCGCAGCCAGTTGTCCCTGTCCGCCGTCGATCAGGATGACGTCGGGGAACAGTTCCTCGTTTTGGGCGGCCAGGCGGTAGCGGCGGGAGACCACCTCGCGAATGCAAGCCAGGTCGTCGTTGCCGGCCACGGTCTTGATGCGGTAGCGGCGGTAGGCGCTCTTGAACGGCCGGCCGTCGATGAAGCACACCATCGCCCCGCACATCTCCTTGCCGGCCAGGTGGGCGATGTCGATGCCCTCGATCACGCGCGGCACGGCCGGTGAGCCCAGCACCTCGGCCAGATGCGCCAGGCCCTCCGTCGGATCGATGAAGAACACCTCCGGCTGGACGTCCTCGTGCACCAGGCCGCGTTTCTGGAGACCTTCCAGGGCGCGGAGCTGGTCCCGCAGCTCGGCCGCCCGCTCGAAGTCCAGCAGGTCCGAGGTGGCCTTCATCTCAGCCGTCAGGTCCGCCCTGACGCGCGAACCCTTGGATTCCAGGAATTGCCGGAAGCGGTCGAGCT
>JBEKZI010000073.1:0-11252 GCA_049510055.1 Phycisphaerae bacterium
CGTCTACGCCGAGTACCCCGGCCAGGCACCTCAGATCGTCGAGGACCAGGTCACGTACCCTCTGGCCAAGGCCATGCTGGCGGTCCCCAAGTCCAAGGTCGTGCGGGGCTACAGCATGTTCGGCGTCAGCTTCGTCTACGTCATCTTCGAAGACGGCACGGACCTATACTGGGCCCGCAGCCGCGTGCTGGAGCGGCTCAGCTACGTGGCCGGGCAATTGCCGGCGGGCCTCAGCCCGCAGATCGGGCCGGATGCCACGGGCGTCGGCTGGGTGTACGAATACGTCCTGACGACGGGAAAGTACTGCCCCGACCATCCCAACGGCCTGTGGCACGACCCCCTGACGGATAAATGGTACGCCGAAGCGTCCGCGGCCCCGCAGGATGAAAAGACGCAGCAGCGACTGATCCATCATCGCGTGTTCCCCTCCGGCCGGGCGCTTTACCTGGACCCGCTGACCAGCCTGCACTATGGCGATCCCTCCGAGGCGCCGCCGGACGCACGGGAAAGGCTGAAAAAAACAATCATCAGCAAAGGGTACGACCGCTGCCCGCTGGACGGCCAGCCGCTGGTGGACAGCCAGCAGACGCTAGCCAATCTGCGGAGCCTTCAGGACTGGTTCCTGCGGTACGAGCTGACGGCTGTGGAGGGCGTCAGCGAGGTGGCCTCCATCGGCGGCTTTGAAAAGCAATACCAGGTCACCGTGGATCCGGTGAAGCTGCTGGGCTTCAACATCCCGCTAGAGAAGCTCAAGTCCGCCGTCGAGCAGAGCAACATCAACGTCGGCGGGCGGGTGATCGAGCTGAGCGAACGGGAATACGCCGTCCAGGGGCTGGGCTACCTGGGCACGGTCAGCGAGGAGGAAATCGCCGCGGCCCGCGCCAAGGGCAAGTCGATTGAATCGCTGCGGACGGACAAGGTGGTGGACGGCCTCCGCAAGATTTCCCTCGGCGTGGGTCCCAACGGTTCGCCGATCCGCCTGGCGGACGTGGCCGAGGTGCGCGTGGGGCCGGAGATGCGGCGCGGATTGCTGGAATGGAACGGCCGCGGCGACGCCGTCGCCGGCATCGTCGTCATGCGCTTCGGCGAGAACGCCCGCACGACGATCGAAAAAGTGCGCCAAAAACTTCAGGAGGTCCAGCAAGGCCTGCCGCCCGGCGTGGGCATCGACGTCGGCTACGACCGCAGCGACCTGATCGACCGGTCCATTCACACACTGACGCGCACGCTGATCGAAGAAATCGTCATCGTCTCGCTGGTGGTCATCCTGTTCCTGCTGCACGCCCGTAGCGCCCTGGTGGCGGTCTTCGTGCTGCCGATGGGCGTGCTGGGCAGCCTGGCGACGATGAACGCCCTGGGCATCAACGCCAACATCATGAGCCTGGGCGGCATCGCCATCGCCATCGGCGTGATGGTGGACAGCGCCATCGTCATGGTCGAGAACGCCCACAAGCATCTGGAGTGGGAGGCCCGCCGCGTCGCCACCGGCCAGCCTCCCCGGCCGCGGGCGACGGTCCTGGGCGAGGCGGCCCGGGAAGTCGGCCCCAGCCTGTTCTTCGCCCTGCTCATCATCGTGGTGAGCTTCCTACCGATCTTCGTGCTGGGCGAGCAGTCCGGCCGGCTGTTCAAGCCGCTGGCCTACACCAAGACCTTCTCGATGCTGTGGGGCGCCATCCTGGCCGTCACGGTGATCCCCGTGCTGATGGTCTTCTTTATCTCCGAGCGCGTCGTCCCCCGCTCGCTGTCCGTGGCCAAGCGATTGACCATCTACGCAGCCGTCATCCTGGCCCCGGCGATCCTTTTGGCCCGAATGCCCCTGCCACGATTTGGGGACTATCGCGGCTGGATGGTGGGCCTGTGGGTCCTGCTCAGCGCGCTGGTTCTGCTGCCGCAGAAGCTCATGCCGGAAGACCGAAACCCCATCAGCAAATTCCTGGAGCGGATTTACAATCCGGCCTTCAACACGGTCATGCGATTCCGCTGGTTGACGATCCTCCTGGCCGTGGGCATCATCCTGATTACGCTGGTCCCCTTCAGCCAATTGGGCAGCGAGTTCATGCCGCCCCTGGAGGAAGGCGACCTGCTGTACATGCCCATGACCGATCCGGGCATTAGCATGACCAAGGCCCGCGAGCTGCTCCAGCAGACCGACAAGATTCTCATGCAGTTCCCGGAGGTCCGCAGCGTGATGGGCAAGGCCGGCCGGGCCGAGACGGCCACGGACCCGGCGCCGGTGAGCATGTTCGAGACGACAATCACGCTCCAGCGTGATAAGCACCTCTGGCGCCGCGTGCCGGTCCGGCGATTCTATTCCTTCCTGCCCGGTTGGGCGCAAGGACCGTACCGGAAATTCTGGCCGGACAGTCGGCCCCTCACGGTCAACGAGCTGGTGCTGGGCTACGTCGGCCCGGACGGGAAACACGTCGCCGGCCTGAACGATTCCCTCCAGATCCCCGGCCTGACCAACGCCTGGACGATGCCCATCAAGACCCGCATCGACATGCTCTCCACCGGCATCAAGACCCCCGTCGGCATCAAGGTCATGGGCCCGGATCTGGCGACACTGTCGGCCCTGGCCGCTCGCATCGCCCAGGTCATCCAGACGGACGCGCGGACCGGCCCTCACACGCTCAGCGCTTATGCGGAAAAGACCTTGGGCGGCTCGTACATGGACATCGCCATCGACCGCGACGCCATCGCCCGCTATGGCTTGAGCATCCAGCAGGTCCAGGACGTGATCGCCACCGCCCTGGGCGGCATGGGCGTCACGCGGACGGTGGAGGGCCTGGAACGCTACTCGGTCAACCTGCGCTACCCGCAGGAGCTTCGCGACAACCTGCCCAAGCTCAAACAGACGCTCGTGATGACGCCCTCCGGCAGCCAGGTGCCGCTGGCGCAACTGGCTGCTTTTACGATCCGGCCCGGGCCGGACATGGTCCGCAGCGAGAACGCCCGCCTGAGCAGTTGGATTTACGTGGACATCGCCCACATCGACGTGGGCACCTACGTCCGGCAGGCCCAGCAGGCCGTCGCGGCCGCCGTGCCGATCCCCACAGGCTACAGCGTGGTCTGGTCCGGCCAATACGAGTACATGCAGGAGGCCAACCGCCGGCTGATGGTCGCCGTCCCGCTGGCGCTGGTGTCCATCGTGCTGCTGCTGTATCTGTCGTCGCGGAGCTGGCTGCGGGTGTGCATCGTGCTGCTGGCGGTGCCGTTCAGCGTGGTCGGGGCCGTCTGGCTGCTGTACCTGCTGGGCTACAACCTCTCGCTGGCCGTGTGGGTGGGCATCATCGCCCTGGCCGGCCTGGACGCCGAAACCGGCATGGTGATGCTGCTGTACCTGGACAACAGCTTCGAGCGGTTCCGCCGCGACGGCCGGATGCGCGACCCCAACGACCTGCGGTCGGCCATCCACGACGGCGCGGTGAAGCGCATTCGCCCCAAGACCATGACCGTCCTGGCGGCCTTCAGCGGCCTGCTGCCCCTGCTGTGGGCCAGCGGCGCCGGCGCCGACACCATGCGCCGCCTGGCCGCCCCGATGATCGGCGGGCTGACCACCAGCTTCCTCATGGAGCTGCTGGTGTACCCGGTGATCTTCTACCTGGCCAAGCGGCTGACGATGCGCCGGCAATTTGGCCACTGAGTGGGTCAGTCGTCACAGGGCGGTGACTTGCTATCGAGCGCTCAGGGACTTGCCAACCCGTGGACGCCTTGGCGGTGTTCATCAAGGCAAATCAGGGGTGTTTGGGAGGGCTTTGCCAGAAAATGGCGGCCTCAGGAAGGCAGACGACTCGGATAACCAGCGGCTGGCCCGGAGGAGGGGTCTCGACCAGGATGCCCCAGCGCTTGCCGGGACGGCAGGGCACGGCGTCGTACATAATCAATCGTCCGGGCCTACCAGCCACCGGCAGGCCGACGGGATCGTACACGTACGGCTTGCCGGAGATAGGGCAGACCAGGGGCGGTATGGAGTTGTCGCCGACCTTGCCTAAATCGTCCAGGCTCTTGGGCAACTCCCGATGCGTGACGTAGTACAACAACAGCGGCCCGCCAATGTCATGGAGGCGCTCGGCGCATTGATCCAGATCATCACTTTTCGCGGGCATTGTCGCCGCCGGGGCCGCCGGCTGCTGGCAACCCCCCATCCACCCGATCGATGCCAGTAAAATCGTCAGCCCAAATCGGCTAAGGACCTGACTCATGCTGGCCTCCTGAGTCTATGATCGTCGTCGTGCGATCCGTAGTAGGATTGGAAGTACTTTCAGACTTTGCCGGCTGCGAGGCCGCCCCCAATTGCATTCCCCGCATCTGCTCTTGGAACGATCCTTCCTCCACCGCCCCTTGAATGAGCTTGGTGCCGCTCTGCTCGGCCTTGGACATGGGCTGAAGTTCATCCGGCTGCATGGCCACGTGGGGCGTCAGGAAGATCAGCAGTTCGGTCTTGGTCTTTTGGTCCACCGTGTGCCGGAACAAAACGCCTATGCCTGGCAGATCGCCCAGGAAGGGTATCTTGTCGACGGCCTTGGTGAGGCGATCCTGCATGAGGCCGCCGATCACGATCGTCTGGCCGTCGCGGATGGCCACGCGGCTGTAGGCCGAACGGTTGTCGAAGACCGGGGCCGTCACGGCCGGCATGGTACCGGAGGCCTGGGAGATGACCACCGAGGAGCTCGACAGGTCGGAAATCTCCGGATTGACGTCCATCGTCACCAGCCCGTCGGGGTTGATGTGCGGGGTGACGTTCAGGATGATGCCGACGTTGTCGTATTGGACCGAGTTGATAGTCTCGCCCGTGTCGGTCACGCGGGAGTTGGTGATGAAGGGGACATACTGGCCGATCATGATCGAGGCCAATTGGTTGTCGCTGGTCAGAATGTACGGCCTGGAAAGCACGTCCAGGTTGCCCACGGAGGCCAGGGCGTGAATGGCGGCGGTGACGTTCTGCTCATTCAGCGCGAAGACAAAGCCCGTGCCGCCAGTGCCGATGCCGAAGTTGCTTCCCGCGCTAAACCCCATGTTGCCATCGCGAATGTTCAGGCCGGAAAACTCCACGCCCAGGTCCAACGTGCCCTGGTGGGTGACCTCGGCCACGAGGACCTTGATCAGGACCTGCGGCACCGAACGGTCCAGGTCGGCGATGATCGCCTTGACGCGATCAAAGTTCTTGGAGGCGGTCGTGACCAGCAGCGAATTGGTATCCGTGTCGGCGACGATATAGGCCTGCCCGGCCAGGCTGGCCGCCGCCGCGGCGGCGTTCGGCGACGACGACCGAGCGGCGGCAACCGTCATCCCCCCTTGAGCGACGCCCACATTCCGGATGCCGCCCGCCGAGGACGTCGGCAGGGAGCTGAAACCACCGCCACCCATGCCGCCGCCCATCCCGCCGCCCATCGAGCTACTTCCAAACCCCATCGTGCCGGCCGACTGGCGAGCGGTGGTCGTCGTGCCGACGGAGCTCGTTCCCGTCCAGCCGAACAGCGTGTTCAGGACCGATTCGAGGTTCTTCGCCTGAGCGTTCCTGAGATGATAGATGAAAAAGCCCTGCTGCTCGGCGGGATTGGCGTCCAATTCCTTCACGACGCCCTCGATCACCTTCAAGATGTCGGGAGCGGCGCTGACCACCAGCGTGTTGGTGCGGTCGTCGGCCGAGGCGGTCACCTTGACGCTGCGCGCGCCCTGTTCGGCCTCGCTGGTCGTCTGGCCGGCGCCGCCGGGCCCGCCCGGCATCCCGAAGAACCGCCGAAGGCCGCCGCCGAACGGGAATCCCGCCCCCGTGGCCGTCTGGGTCGGTTGCTCCTCCTTGAAGATATCCGTAATCAACTTGGCCGCGTTGGTCGCGTTGGCGTTCTTCAACTGGAACACCTCGACCTGCGTCAGCCCAGCCATCTGCACGTCCACGGCCCGGACGATCTCCACCAGCTTCCGGATGGTGGCCTCGGTCCCCGTCACGATCAGGGTGTTGCTGGAGGCATTGGAGGTCACGTCGGCGCTGGATGGAATCAGCGAGGCCAGGTCGGCCTTGAGCTTGACGGCGTCGACATGCTCAAGGGGAATGATCTGCGTCACTATCTGGTCGGTGGACGGCATCCGGTTCGGATCGTTCCCCGACCGCACGGGAATGAGCTCTTTTTTCGCCTGGTCGATCGTGACCACCTTCAGCGTCCGCCCCATGCGAATGGCCGCGTATCCCTTTTCCTTCAGCACGGTGTCCAGGAGCAGCACGGCCTCGTCCACGGTCAGCGGCTGGCGGCTCATGATCGTGACGCGTCCTTCCAGCTTAACGCCTTCCACGACCACCAAGCCCGCGGTCTCCGAGAGGTACTCCAAAACGGTCTGGATGGAGGCATCCTTGAAGTTGAACGATATCGGCGACCCCGGGATACTGGGCCGGGACGCCGCCGGCTCAGTCGTCGCCGGTTCGGACGTCACGGGCTGGGTCGCCACTGGTTCAGACGCCGTGGGCTGGGATGCCGCCGGCTCGGTCGTCGCCGGTTCGGACGTCGCGGAGGCCGTCTGGGCCACCGGTATCGTGGTGACCGAGGAGGAAATTTCCGTCTCAACCCTCATCGCCGGTTGAGAAGACGCCGGCTTCGTCGCCGTCTCCTGCCCCACCGCCAAGTAGCCGCCCCAGATAAGAATCGTGATCCAGAGAGCCGCCATGCCCAGGGGGTTCGCCCCTGGAAGCCGGCGGGTTTCCGTCACGATTCGACGTGATTTGCGGTGTGGCGTTTTCATGATCATCTCACTTCCTGCAAACGGCGTTGCCGCATCCGTTCTAGAACGTCACCGGCGTCCTTGCCCGACGTGCCGCCGGATTGACCCGCCGCCTCCGTGGTGGAAGCCGGCCGCGAGGAAGCACCGGGAGAGCCCAGTGTTCCCGCCTGGCCGATCAAATTTTCTCCGATGAAGATCCTGCGCATGGTGCCGCCGGACCGATATTCCACGCTGTCCAACGAGATTGAAATCACCGTGCCGCGGCTGAGGGCCTGTCCGCCGACGGCCTTGAGCGTCTCGCCTGTCTGGCTGTCTTCAAAAAACGCCAGGCGCACGTTCCCCCACGTGGCCATCCCCGTCAGGATCAGCGAGCCCTCGCCGCCGTGGGGAGGACCGGACCGGTTGGCATCGCCCTCTTCTTGCGAGGGGGCGGCCCTGTCGCGTGCGAAGATATTGCGATCCAGGATCAGGCGGTAAGCCTCCCAGGAGGTCTTGGGGCTCGTCGTGGGGGCGCTGGTGGGCGCGGCGCCCATGACCATTGCCGCCCCCAGCAGGGCCAGCCAACCCAAGGATGGAAGCGCCCGCCGCATTAGAGACCTCCTTGCGGTTGGGACCGCGCGGCGAGCGAGGCCGGGGCAGGCTGCGTCGTGGCGTACACGGTCGAAAGGCGCAGCTGGAAGGACAGGTCGTCCGTCCCTTCCTTGTGGGTGCTGAGCAGCACTTCCGTGACCTTAAGGGGGATCGCGGCGGTCTGAATGCGCCATAGCAAGCGGGCCACGGCCTTCATCTTTCCCGTGCCGAAGGCCTGGAAGGCGATTTCCGGCAGCGGACTCTTTTCAGCCAGGCGGTCCGGTTTCAATAGCGAGAGGGAAACGCCCGCCTCCTCCGCCCAATCGCGGACGGCGTGAAGGACCTGGCTTTCCGCCTCTCCGGGATCGCTCTTCATGCCGGAGGCCACCATCTGCCGCCAGTGGGAAGCCACCTGATCGCGACGGGCCAGCAGGGCCGTGGCGCGGTCCCATTCCGACGTCAAATGCGCCCGCTCGTCGTCGGTGCGGGACCGCCACGCCAGCAGGGGCGCAACGGCCAGGCGGTCCACCGCCAGCACCGTCACGGCCACCGCCGTGCCGATCAAGGCATATCGTTCACGTTTGGACAGAACCACGTCAGTCGGCTCCACGAAGGCTGAGGTTGACGGCAAACGACACGTCCCGCGACGTGCCGCCGGTTTGGCGAATGAACAGCGGTTTCACGCGGACTAACCGAGGATCGGATTTCAGGTGGTCGAACACCTCCAGCGCCGCCGCTTCGTTGACGGCTTTGCCCGTCAGAAGCGCCTGCATGTCCTGCCGGATCACCAGGCTAGTAGCCCAGATTTTGCCCTCTTGCGGAAAGGCCCCGGTGATCTCGCGCAGACAGTCCAACACCGCCGGGCGATGGTCGTACCACGTCCGGGCGAAGGTGACGTCGTCCGTCAGCGTCTTGGCTTGAGCAATGGCGTCTTTGTGCTGTGACAATTGCGTCTTCAAGGTCTGCACCTCTTGCTGCTTGGCATGCCAATCCAAGAAAAAGTAAACACCCACGCCCAGCAGGACCGCGCAGGCCGCCACGGCGGCCCCGACGCGCCATTTCCAGCCGCTTCGGGCCGGCGGGGCCAGCCGCGAGTGCAGGAAATCGATTCCCCCCCGGCCCGCGCAGCACGCCAGCGCCGCCGCCTGCGCCCATAGATTCTTTATCGGCACCGAGGGGGCCACAGCCACACCAAGGTCGGACGCCAATTGACCCAGCTTCCACGGCAGCCCCAGGGAGGTTTTCAGGCTGTCCCAGAACGAGGCATCCCGTTCGATCGAATCCCACATCAGCACCTGCTGGATGAGGCCGGATTCCTGCCCGCCCGGCGCCAAAGCCAGCAGGCGCCGCAACTCCCCCACCAGGGCATCGAACGGGGCGCCGGGGGCGTCCAAGCGAACGGACAAATGACGAATCAGGCGGATACCGCCGCCCGACTGAACGACCGCCTCGACGCCGCGGGGCAGCAGGCACAGGATCAATCGGCCGGCAGGAGAGGCCTCTTGTCCCGTCGCCATTGCCGCGGCGGAGACGGTGATGGCTTCAACAGACAGCCCGGCCGACCGCGCCATCGACGTCAATTGCCCGACGACCCGGCGCGGCGCCGCCACGAGCATCGCCGCCGTCCCCTGTCCGGCCGGCAAGGCGACGTAGTCGAACGACAAATCACTGGGACTGGAGGCAAACTCCAGCTCGGCGGCAATGGACAGCGCCCCTCGCAGCGCATCGGCGTCCGTGGCGGGGACGACCTTCTCCCGTGCCACGATCCAGGACGCCGCCAGCCCGATGACGCACCGCGACGCCTGGAAACCGCTGCGGCGCAGCACCGCCTTTAGCTCCCGGCCGAGCGCGTCGGGAAGGCTGAGGTTCAGCTCATCCGAAAAGTCCAGCGCGGCGGCGTGCAGGATCGTCCCCGCCGGGCCGTTCCAGCCGACCTCGACGGCGGTGATCCCCTGCTCCGTCACCGCCAGACCCAGACTTTTTCGCCGGCGTCTCATTGCTGCAAAACCTCCTGACCCGTGGTCGTGGCCGCCGCCACCTCATCCAGGGACGCCCCCGCCCTCAGCATCGTGAGAATCTCCGGCGCCAGCGGCCAGCCCAGGTAGGTAAGGTCCTGACGATAGATCACCCTCGGCGGGCTGCTGCGGGCGTCCACCACGATGCGGCATCGGCGGAAGGCCCGGCCGTCGCCGGAAACGCTCACAATGTCGGCTGAGAACTGGTACGCCCGCCCCGTGATGAGCCCGCCAATGGCGGTGGCCTTCGGCACCGTCAGCGCCTGGGTCACCCAGGCGAGGCTGTCCGGCTCCGACCCATTTTCCGCCCGCCCCGCCAACAAGGCGGACACGTCGGAGGAGTCCAGTCCCGGCAGGCACGCCAGCACCTCGGCCGGCGCGGTGTTCACGTTGATCAGCCCGCGCCGAACGGGGGCGGGAGTCGTCGTGATCAGGTCCTCGATGACCTGAAACTGGCTGATCGTCAGACCGGAACGAAAATAGAAGTCCAAAACATTCCGGAAGGGGCGCGTCCGGCGTTCCGACCGAATACGGTTCACGGTCACGTCGATTTGGCCTGACGAGATGTTCCCTTGCAGCAGGTCGGACAAGGCCTGGCTGTTGGCATCGTTGACGTTGAGGCGGGGCAGCCCGCTGGCCGTCGTGTTGAGCGTGGCGCTGTACACCGTCACATAGGGCAGTAGGCCGTGGTCCAACCGGCCGTCCTGGGTGGTGTCTTCGTTCGCGTCCAGCACGCCATTACGGTTGATATCCTCCCCCAAAATAATGTCCCGGGTGGCGCCTTTGACCAGGAAGAGCTCCTCGACAGTCTCCATGGGCGAGTTCTTGCAATAGTACGGATCGGGCAAGGACAGGTAGTACTCGTTCTCCCCGCCGTTGGGCGAGACGTCGTCGTCACTGTCCTGCCAGTCGATGATGGAAGCGGCCAACTCATCCGTCATGTCGGGCAGCATATCCAGCATGTCCTGCGAGGCGGTGGTGAGGTTCAGCTTGGAGGCCTCGTCCACGATACCGTAGGCGTAGGTATGGTCGTCCGGGGTGTATGGATCGAGGATCCAGAAGGCGCCCTGGCCGACGCGAACGGCCTGGCACGGCGTGTTCGCCTCGGAGGGCACATCTCCTCCCAGGGAGTCCACGTGCGACAGAACGTACTGGATGGCCCCTAGTTCGACGGCTTCGGCCTGCTGCGCGGAGAAGGCGTTGGCGGAGCAAACCGCCTCGACGCGCATCGCCTGGCCCAAGACCAGCACCAACCCCGCCAGCACCAGCACGATCCACATGGTCACGATGAGGATGGTGCCCCGCCGCGCCCTGCCTCGGCGGCTATGGATCGCCACCGGCCGGGGGGCCCTGGACCGCCTTGGCCTATCCTGGATCCCAGCGGGCTTCATGACGACCCTCCCGACGTGGTCGCGGTGCTGACCGCCTCTCCGCAAGGAATCAGCAACACTTTCGAGAATTGCGAACTGGAGCCGCCGGAAACGCCCTCCAGCTCGACGGTGATCTGGACGGCGACCGGCAAAAGGTCGCTCTCGGAGGTGGAATCCCAGGTGTCCTGCCAGGACGAACCGTCGAAGTACCTCAAGGTAAAGTTTCGCAGGTTGCGGCAGATGACCTCTTCCTGGGGCTGCGGCGTGACGGTGGCTAGAAGATTCGTCGTCAGACGTCGCACCAACATGGGTTGGCCGGAATTCGGGTCTGTTTCACAGGCGTATTCGATTTTCTTGATGTCCCCGATGCCGACATTGGGCTCGACGTCCTCCGCGGTGGCATAGAAGGTCAACCCGTCTCCCGCGGACCCCAAGACGTCCTTGCTCTGTCCCTCGAATGTTCCAGCCAAGATGCCGTTGGGTCCGGCGGCGGATTGCAGGTCCGCCGCGACCAGATCCACAGCCCACTGGCCCTGGCGAACCGCCTGGAGAGATCCCAGCGCGCTGGCCCGGGCCTTGAAGG
>JBEKZI010000074.1:0-10727 GCA_049510055.1 Phycisphaerae bacterium
GGTCTGTCGCCGGGTGAAGGCCGACCCGGCCACGCGGCTGAAGGTCGGCCGGGCGATGAAGAATCACATCGACGCCCTAGCCGATGAGTGCCACGAGATCCAGCACTGCCTCAGTTGGAAGCACTGGTACCGCGAGGCCAAGGAAGGCCGCCAGTACGAGCTCCAGGACGTCCAGAACGCGCGCGTCGAGGTCACCGACATGCTGTTCTTCTGGATCAGCCTCTGCCAGCTCCTGGGGCTTTCGCCGGACGACGTGTATCGGCTGTACGGCGCCAAGCTCGGCATCAACCACGCCCGCCAGGACGAAAACCGCAGTCAATCCGAGCACGCCGCCCATGAAGAAGAAAACCGCTCCGTCGTCTAGTCCGACCGAATAGCCGAATAGCCGAAAAATGTCCGCTCGCAACCAGGCCGCAGACGCGCAGGACCGCACCGCCGCGCGAGGGGTATTCACCGCGGAGGTTTTGTCCAATCGGGCCATCTGCCGCGAGCACTGCCGCCTGCAACTGCTGCTGGAGCATTTCCCGCCGACCCGGCCGGGACAGTTCGCACAGGTCCAATGCCGCGGCCTGGAGCCGCCGGTCAGCGCCAAGGTCACCGATTGGCCCGCCGATCGGCCGCCGCGGCTGAGCCAAGCGGAACTGTGCGACAAGGAGCCGTTCCTCCGCCGGCCGATGAGCCTGGCCGGCAGAAAAAACCGTCGCGACGGACAGGTAGAGCTGGCCTTCATCTATCGCATCGTGGGCACGGGCACGCGATGGCTGGCCGGCCTGGCGGATGGGGATCAAATCAGCGTGCTTGGGCCTCTGGGCAACGGATTTGCTATTCGCGATGACGCGCCGCAGGCCGTGCTGGTCGGCGGGGGTGTGGGCATCCCGCCGCTTGTGTATCTAGCCGAGGCCCTGGCCGCCGCGGGCAAGAAGACCGTCGCATTCGCCGGCGCACGATCAGGCGATTTGCTGCCGCTGACTGTGGTGCCCAAGGCAAAAATCGCAACCGATGGCACGCCCACGCCGTGCATCGTGGAATTCACCGCGCATGGCGCTTCAACCGTGGTGGCCACGGATGACGGCTCTCTGGGCTACCGCGGCATGGTCAGCGAAGCCTTCGAACGATGGCTGACGAAATCCGGTGGGCAACAAGTTGCCCACCCTACAGGCCCGGGGCCAATGGTGGTCTATTCCTGCGGCCCGGAGGCGATGATGCAGGCCGTGGCCGCCGCGTGCCAGACTGCAAGCCTTCGACAGGCTCAGGCTAAAGACATCGAGTGCCAGTTCGCCCTGGAGCGCCACATGGCTTGCGGCATGGGCACGTGCCAATCCTGCATCGTCAAAACCAAGGCTGACAACGAGGCGGGCTGGAAGTTTTCCCTCTGCTGCACCGATGGCCCCGTCTTCGACGCACGAGACGTGCTGTGGTAGCCTACAGCCCCGCGCGTAAGCGCGGGGATAGTGTCGCCACATCCAACACCATCCCCCGCCTGACGGCGGGGGCTATCTCCCCGCAGACCTTTACGTCCTACGCCAACGCGTTCATCATTTTTTGATACTCCCCTCGCAAGAAATCTTCGCTCCTGTGGACCGCGATGTGGGACCAGGGAAGGGGCTTGTCTAGCGGCAGCTCGCGGTGGGCGTAGCGGGCCGGGTCGATGCCGGTTTGATCGAACGCGGCTTGCCAGTGGGCGAAGTCGAAGTGCTCATCCCAGGCATCCATGCGGGCGCCGGCTCGCCAGGCAGCTTCGATGGCTGCCCCGACGCGGCGGTCGCCGCGTGCGATCACGGCCTCCAGGATGCTCCGCTCGATGCGGTGGAACTTGAAGCTGATGGGGCTGCGGCGGGAAAGCTCGCGCAGGCGGCGGCGAACGGCGAAAAAGTAGTCGGCCTCGCGCATCGCGCACCACTGCATCGGCGTGTGCGGCTTGGGCACCAGCCAGGAGACCGACGCGGTGATCGCGCCGCGCTGGCCGTCGACGGCCTTGCGGGCGTCGGAAAGCCGGCGGCACAGGTCGTAGATCGCGTCCACGTCGGCCTCGGTCTCGCCCGGCAGGCCGGCCATGAAGTACACCTTCACGTGCCGCCAGCCGGCGGCGTAGGCGGCCTGGACGCCGGCGATCATGTCGGCGTCGGAGATGTCCTTGCCGATGGCCTCCCGCAGCCGCGGCGAGCCGGCCTCGGCCGCGATGGTCAGGCCGCCCTTGCGCACCACGCTGGTCAGCCGCGGCAGGTTGGCCAGCAGCTTGCCCACTCGCAGCGACGGCAGCGAGACCGAGACGTGCCGCCCGGCGAACTCGGCGTTCAGCCGGTCGATGAGCATTTCCAGGTGCGGATAGTCGGCCGACGACAGGCTTAGCAGTGAAATTTCGCGGTACCCCGTCGCGGCCAGGGCCGCACGAGCGATGGCGATAATTTCTTCGACGCCGCGGATCCGCACCGGCAGGCGCGTGTGCCCGGCCTGGCAGAAGCGGCAACTGTTCGGACAGCCGCGGGCAATCTCGATGACCACGCGCTGGTGGACGGCTTCGGCCAGTGGCACCAGCGGGCTGGTGTCGGCGGGGCTGTCGGCCAGGCTGGCGATGTGCGCGCGTGGAATTTTTTTCGGCAGCGGCAGGGCGCTGTCGGTCGGCTCCAGGCCCGCGAAGTCGCCGGCCTCATCGTATCGCGGCGTGTAGAACCGCGGCACGTAGGCTGAGGGAATCGTCCGGGCGGCCTCCAGAAGCAGTTCCTGGCGCGTGGCGCCGCTGTGCTTGGCGCGGCAGACCAACTCCACCAGCGCGGGCATGGTCTGCTCGCCGTCGCCGGGCAGGAAGACGTCGAAAAAGTCCGCTATCGCCTCCGGCGCATCCGCCAGGGCCTCACCGCCGACGACGATGGGGTGTTCCTGCCCGCGTTGGGCGGCCCGTAGCGGCACGCCGGCCAAGTCCAGCATCGTCAGGACGTTGGTCGCGCACATCTCGTAGGACAGCGAAAACCCCAGGATATCGAAGTCGCCCACCGCGCCGCGGCTTTCCCAGCCCCACAGCGGCAGGCCGCGGTCGCGGCAGAGCTGCTCGGCGTCCGGCCGCGGGCAGTAGGTCCGGTCGGCGGCTACGGCGGGGATGTCGTTGAGGATCTGGTAGAGGATCTGGCTGCCCAGGTGGCTGATGCCGATGGAGTAGGTATCGGGGAAGGCTAGCGCCACGGTGACCTCGGCCGCGTGCACGTTGCGGCGTCGGGCGTGGGTCTCCAGGCCGACGTACTGCCCGGGCCGGCGGACGGCCGGGAGCAGTTCGCGGCTGACGCGCTCGGCCAGGTTCCGGATGGCTTTGCCTTCACGCATAAGATCGCTTCTACGCACTACGCACTTGCTTTGCCGCTTGTTATCATAAAGGCGATAGCGGCGACAAAGAAGCGCCGCCGGGAACCTCTCTTTCGAAAGGGCGAAATCGTGTCATGGTCAAACCGCACCATGCTTTCGCGATCGCTCATCCTGACGGGCGGGACCCTGCTGACGCTGGGACTGTTCCTGCTGCTGGTGAAGCTGCTGATGGTCGTGGCGGAGCTGGCCGGCGGCGCGATCGCCCTGGCCGGAGCCATCCTGCTGATCATGGGATCGCTGATGCAGAAACGATAAGGATACGACAAAAGACAATTTCGAAATCCGAATTTCGAAACAAGCACCAACAAGACCAAACGACAACCAAAGAAACACAGGACGGAAACCTTTATTTGCCGTTTGCTGAATTGTCGTTTATTTCGAATTTCGATATTCGAATTTGTTGTTTGTCGTACTAAACGGCTGGTCGCTAAGACCAGGGGAGGTAGACGATGGGCATTCAATTCCAGTGCGAGCATTGTCACAGGGAAGTTCAGGCCCCCGACGAGGCCGGCGGCAAGCGGGGCAAGTGCCCGTTCTGCCACCAGAGCACCTACATCCCGTCGCCTGTGGCCGAGGAAGATCTCCTGCCTCTGGCGGACATCGACGAGGAAGGGGAACGAAAGGCCCGGGCCGAGGCCGAAGCGATGCTGGAGCGGGAGCGCGGGCTGCGGACCCGGGCCGGCGGGTCGCCGCCCGTGCCGCTGGAGCATCGCAAGGACCTGGCGACGGCGGACTTGCACCACTTCGTGATCAACTTCTGTCTGGAGATGGCCCGCGATCACGTCGAGGCCGCCGAGCTCGAGGCCGACAAATTGCGGCAGTTCGGGGCGCTGGGCCGCAAGGCCCTGGAAGAGATCGCCACCGGAGAGGTCCGCGAGCCGGCCCTGGAGGCCCTTGCCCGCCGGGCACGCGAACTCTACCTGGACACGCTCCGCGACAAACTGAAGTGAACGCAGGGCCACCGGGCCGATTAACCGAACGAGCGACGGAATAATCGACTATGATTAGTCGTCCGCGTGGCGCCTTGGCCGCCGCGGGCCACTAGACAAGGGAGACAGGCATGATGAAAAAACTCGACAAGTTTGTGCTGGCCGGGCTGGGCGCGTTGAGCATGAGCCGCGATCGGGCGGAAAAAATCTTCGAAGAGTACGTCAAGCACGGCCAGGTCGCCCGGCAAAAGCACGCCGACGTCATCAAGAAGCTGATGAGCGAAGCCGGCAAAAAGCGAGCGGGGCTGGAGCGGCTCATCGGCGACCAGATCAAGGCCACCCTGGCCAAGCTCAACGTGGCGACCAAGTCCGACCTGGCGCGCCTAGAAGCCAAGATCGACCGCCTGCGGGCCGGCAGGAAGTAGCCCATGCCGCCCCTTCGGCCACGCGTCTTCCGCACCGTCGATCACCTGCGGCGCTACCGCCACATCGTCACTGTGCTGATGAAGCACGGCCTGGGCGACCTGGTGGAGTCGCTGGGCATGCGCTTGCACCGGCTGGTGCCTTCCGGGCGGCGTCGCGGCGCCGGCGACAGCCGGGGGCGGCCTGAGCGGCTGCGGCTGGCGCTGGAGGAGCTGGGGCCGACCTTCATCAAACTCGGCCAGCTCCTCAGCACGCGCCCCGACCTGCTGCCGCCGGCCTACATCACCGAGCTGGAGCGCCTCCAGGACCGCGTCGCCCCCGAGCGGTTCGACAAGATCCGCAAGGAGGTCGAGCGGGAGCTGGGCGGGGCGCTCGAGAAATTCTTCAGCCAGTTCGACTCCGAACCCATCGCCGCAGGCAGCATCGCCCAGGTGCACCGCGCCGTCACGCACGACGGGCAAGTCGTGGCCGTCAAGGTCCGCCGGCCCAACATCGTCCAGACCATCCGCACCGAGTGCGAAATCCTGGAGGACCTGGCCGCCCTGATCCGCGGCTCGGGACAGCAGGAGCGGGCAGTCGATCCGGTGGTCGTGGCCCATGAGTTCACCGAGGCCGTCGGCAAAGAGGTGGACCTGGACCACGAGCGGCACAACATGCGCCTGTTCACCCGGCACTTCCACGATGATGCCACCGTGCACATTCCGGCCACGGTGGACGCCCTGTGCACCGCCGGCGTGCTGACGATGGAGTACCTCGACGGCGTCAAGCCCACCAGTCTAGCGGCCATCCAGGCGGCCGGGCTGGACGGGGCGATCATCGCCCGCCGCGGGGCCGACTTCATCCTCCGCCAAATCTTCGACCTGGGCTTCTTCCACACCGACCCGCACCCCGGCAACCTGTTCATCCTGCCGGACAACGTGGTCGCCCTGCTGGATTTCGGCCAGGTCGCGCGGCTCAGCACGTTCAACCGCCGGTTAGTGGCCGAGCTGGTGCTGGCCGTGGTGGACCAGGACGCCGGTCGTATGGTCCGCGCCCTTCAGCGGGCCGACGTCGTGGCCGACCGCACCGACCCGGCCGAGCTGACGGACGACATCGAGGACGTCTTCGCCACCTATTACGGCCTGCCGCTGGCGGAGATTCCCTTTGCCAAGATCATCGGCCAGACGTTCGAGATGATGCGCCGCCACGGCGTGCGGCCGCCCAGCGAATTCACGCTGATGCTCAAAAGCCTGATGACCATCGAGACCATGGCGCGGACGATGGACCCGGCTTTCGTCATCATCGAGCAGCTCCGCCCCTTCGCCACGCGGCTGAGCCTGGAGCAACTGGACCCCCGCACCGTGCTGCGCCGCGGCCGGCAGGCCATGCGCGACGCGGCCGAGCTGGTGGCCAATCTGCCGGAGGACCTGGCCGTCCTGCTCGGCAAGCTCAAACGCGGCACCGTGCAGATGCACGTCCACCACGAGCACCTGGACGACCTGGTCCACACGCTGGACAAGAGCTCCAACCGCGTCAGCTTCAGCCTGATTATCGCCGGCCTGCTGATCGCCTCCAGCTTCCTGGTCGCCCAGAAAGGCAACGTGCTGGGACTCATCGGCTATCAGTCCCTGGGCGTGCTGGGCTACCTGGCCGCGGCCGTGCTGGGAATCTGGCTGATCGTGTCCATCCTCCGCAGCCGGCACCTATAGGGAAATCGATCGGTCAATGGGTTGACCTGCCCGCCGGCAGGGTGCCATTTACAGAGAGGACATCTCATGGTCACGCATTTTGATATGCAACGGACAAGATTCCACAGACGAAAATTTCGGCGGACTGCTTGGACATGCCTTTTCATAACGGTAGTTGGGGCATGTGTTGTTCCGCTTGGGTTTCTAGGCCCCGCAGGATGTTCGCGATGGCTTGGAAAAGCACATCTCCCCTTGCCCCCCGTAGTTATTCGTATTGACTGGGGCGGGGTTGGGGCCGGCGGGAACGAGGTTCCGAAGACGAGCATTAGCGGAAGACTTATGCAATGGTCATCTGATGCCCCCCACAATTCTTCGCTACATATGATTTCGGGAACAGTCGAAGGCCACCCTGCAACAGGAGATTCGGTATGGCTTGAAACCGACTCTGGCCAGGAAACTAAAGAGGTATATCACATCCTTGTAGCAGTGGTTATGGAAGAGGGACATCCGGTGCTTGTGATTGAAGGGACCTCCGAGGTTGTCTGGTGGCTCGAGGCTGCCAAAGGTGGGGATAAAATAATCGTAGCCCGACAAGGGGAGAAGGAGTCAGCCCTGCCGCTTGACCTACAGCCAGGGCCGTTCCATATCAGGATTGAGGCCCGCGATCAGAAGAAAACGAAGTAAGCGAGGGTGCACAGGCCTGCCTGCCGGCAGGGTGCCATTTACAGAGAGGATATCTCATGGCCACACATTTTGATCCGCAACAGGTAAGACCTTGTGGGAGAGCCTTTCGGAAAATTATTCCGACATGCCTTTTCTCGATAGCCGTTGGAGTATTTCCAGCTCTATGGGCGATGCTCGAACCTGTGGGATGCACATCAAGGAACGGACCCTTTACCAGTAAAAACACGTTGCGCCCCATCGTTCTTACTATTGTGTGGAATGGCGGTCCCCCACCTGACGACGAACCTCAGATTGGGCTTGGAGGTGAAGTCACGGTATCCTCGTCAGCTGAACCCAACAAAATACCTTCCACGGTATACCCACTCGATGGAACAGTCGAAGGTCATGCCGCGAGAGGATGGATCCTACGCGGAAGCATGAGCAGTACTGAGGAAAAGCGGGAACTCTATCGGTTCATTGGGGCGTCAATTAAAGAAGGTGGACAGCCGGTCGTTATAATCGAAGGGGACTCTAAGGTGGTCTGGCGACTCGAGGCCGAAAAAGAAGGGAATAAGATAATCATAGCCCGACAAGAGGGGAAAGAATCAGTTCTGCCGCTTGACCTACAGCCAGGGCCGTTCCACATCAGGATTGAGGCTCGCGATCAGAAGAAAACGAAGTAAGCGAGGGTGCACAGGCCTGCCTGCCGGTAGCCTGGCGCCCGCCCTACAGGACTGCGATGAACAGTGAGAGAACATTCCAAATCGCTTTCTGGACGTTGATCGGACTGATGGTCTTGATGCGCTGCTGGTTCGCGTTCCGCGTGCGACTGGCGGGCGAACGGCTCATGCCGGATCGGGCCGCCATTCATCGCGAGGGATGGGGGGCATTCGCCGTCCGAGTGGCCGCGCTCCTGTTCTTCATCGCCCTATTTGCGATGATTGACCTTCGTTGCATCCGGATGCGGTGGTTCGCCTTCTACTTGCCGGCCTGGCTGCGATGGGCGGCCTTCGCCGTGGGACTGGCCAGCCTGGGCCTGTGGACCTGGACGCACGTGGAGCTGGGGCGGTTCTGGTCAGCCCAGTTGCAGCTTCGCGCGGGCCACCGGCTGATTACGACCGGCCCTTACGCGCGAGTGCGGCATCCCATGTACACGGCCATCCTGGTGTGGGCGACGAGCCTGGGCCTCGTGCTGGGCAACTGGATTCCCCTGTTTCTGGTGGCCTGGGCGGTGGCTATTTTCGCGTCGCGGGTCCGGCCGGAAGAACGGATGATGCTGGAACAGTTCGGCGACGAATACCGGGAATATATGAAACGGACAGGAAAATTCCTTCCGCGATGGTAAACGTCGCGTTCGGCGGGTCGGTCAATTAGAATATCCGTGGGCAACCCGGTGCCCGCCCTATGGGGCTTTTTGTTCGTGAAGAAGGAAAAGAACATTAAGATCGGGCGCAATGACAAATGCTGGTGTGGATCTGGTCGCAAATTTAAAAAATGCCATGGCGCTCCAGGCGGGATCAGGCCACCACCCATTTCCGAAATAATCCTGGAAACTAGAAAGCAGCTTCGAAGAAAAAGATGTCTTCATCCTAGTGCGAGTAAAGAGAACTGTTCGGGAGCGATTATCGAAGCTCATACTGTGCAACGTGCACAGTTGGAGAAGATAGCTGAGCATGGGCACGTTTATGGCTCCCAGAGGGATCTTGGCGGTCTAATCAGCGACAAGGGGAAGTTAGTCTTTAAAAAGCTGGGGATAAGTGATGCCTCGGTGGTTCCCATATTTTGCGAGAAACACGACGCAGAAACATTCGCCCCCATCGAGAAGAGTTCCATTGTCACATGCAATGAGCACGTGTTTCTGCTTGCTTATAGATCGGTCTGCTACGAGTTCAGTCGAAGCCTAGCCGCCATCGAATGTGCGCCCATTAGGCGGCAGTTAAGCTGCGGCCAGCGTCCGGAAACCCAGACTGACATTGAAGAATTACAAAAAGCATTACAAATCAAGTTCAGACAGATCAAGCGGGTTAAAGACAGGTTTGACTCAATGCTGTTGGAAAAAAACTTCTCTGGGGTGCGATACTACTGTATCCGCCTCAAAAACACGCCCGATTTTATGCTTAATGGATGTCTGTTTCCTGATGAGGATTTTAACGGGAATTACCTCCAGGACCGCAGTGATGCAACGGCCATGTGGGATACTATAACTGTCAATGTGCTTGCCGATGGGACAGATAGGGGCTTGATTATCTTCGCATGGCTTTCGGGAGGTTGCGGTGCCTGTGAAAAATTCATACAGTCACTAGATGAGATCGGCGACGTTCGCCTGGGTGATGCGATAACCAGATACGCATTCGAGTACTTCGAGAACAAGTATCTAAAGATTAGTTGGTGGGACTTACTGCCACCGAATATCCGCCAAGACCTTGAGAAGAGGGGGCAAATGGCAGTTGACCTATCAGTGGAAAGGCCGGCAGACTGTCTTGTGGATAACCAGATTCAAGCAGTCGACTGGCGCATCGCTGAACGAATTGCCAACTTCTGAACGCCCGTATCTGCCCGGTGCCGTGGCCGCGGAGTCCGCGGCCAGTGGTTTAGCGAGGAATATCTCCGCCAAAGGCGACCACGTCTCCGACTTTGACGCCCGCGGCCGCCAGGGCGCCGGCGTTGACTTCCAGGGCATACTTGGCCGGGGCCGGGGAGCGGTAGATCGCTCGGCCGACCTGATCGGGCTCGACGGCCATCGTGTAGATGCCCACGACGCGGCGGTGCTCGTCCAGGAAGGCCAGGTCCAGCGGAATGAAGCAGCCCTGCATCCAGAAGTCGCGCACGGCCGGGCGGGGAAAGATAAACAGCATCCCCGCGTCGGCGGCTAGTTCTTTTCGGCCGGCCAGGCCATGCTCGACCTGCTGGGGCGTCGTGGCCAGCTCCACGGACCAGGTCTTGTCGCGGATCGTAACTTTTGGTGATTGCGTTTGCATTTGCGATTCCCGGCGGCAGCCGTCGGGGCAGTCGAGGGTCATCGCGGCCCCGGCCAGCAGAAAGCACGTGAAGGCGCCCGAAAGTGGTTTCATGATCCTTGTGTCGCTGGTCAATTGGATTGCGTGGCCGCAGGCTCCGCGGCCACGGCACCGATCACCGGGCCAATTCTTGCCGATTGACCAGTTGACCCATCAACCAGTCTGCTTTCCGATCATCTGTTGGAGCATGCGTTCCACCAGCTCCATCGGCAGGCCCATGACGTTGGAGAAGCTGCCCTCGACGCGTTCCACGAACCGGTCGCCGATTTCCTGAATGCCGTACGCCCCGGCCTTGCCGGCCCATTGGCCGCTGTCCAGGTACGCGGCCAGCTCCTCGGCCGACAGCTTCCGCATGGTCACGAACGTGGTGTCGGAGGCGATGCTCCGCCCGGCCGGGCCCAGCAGCGCCACGCCCGTGATGACGGCGTGTCGCGTGCCGGCCAGCGAGGCGAGCATCTCGGCGGCGTGGGCGCGGTCGCGCGGCTTGCCCAGGACGCACTCGCCCAGGGCGACGATCGTGTCGGCCCCCAGGACCCAGCGATCGGGGTGGCTGTCGCGGATGGTGCTGGCCTTGAAAAACGCCAACGCCTCGGCCTGCTGGGCCGGCGATTGACGCTCCATCGCGCCGTCCACCTCGGCCAGCGTCGGCACGATGACCTCAAACGGTATGCCCG
>JBEKZI010000075.1:0-10706 GCA_049510055.1 Phycisphaerae bacterium
ACGCTGGAACCCTGCTGCCACCACGGCAAGACGCCGCCCTGCACCGATGCGTTGATCGCCACCGGCCTGAAGCGCGTCGTCGTCGCCATGCCGGACGTGGACGCTCGCGTCGCCGGGGGGGGCATCGCAGCATTGAAAGCGGCCGGCATCGAGGTTACCGTCGGCGTCTGCCAGCCGCAGGCGCAGCAATTGTTGGCTGCGTATATTAAGCTCCGCACGACAGGCCGCCCGTGGGTCATCTGCAAGTGGGCCCAGACGTCCGAAGGCTGGATGGCGCTGCCGGCGGGGATGGGCTGGTGGATTTCTTCGCCGCACTCTCGCGCCCACGCGCATCAGTGGCGCGGCCAGTGCCAGGGCATCTGCGTGGGCGTGGGCACCGTGCTGGCCGACGACCCGCTGCTGACCAATCGCAGCGGCACCGGCCGCCAACCGACGCGAATCGTGCTGGACGCGACGCTGCGCATCCCGCCCACCTGCCGCCTGGTGGCCACGGCGTCGCAGTATCCGCTGCTGGTCGCGACGACCGCCCCGGCGATGGCCGCCCAGGCTCACGCGGCCGAGGAGCTTCGCCTGGCCGGCGCGGAACTGCTGGCCCTGCCGGCGGCCGGCAACGCTCAGGGCCGCCCGTGCGTGGATTTGGGCGCGCTGCTGGAAGAACTGGGCCGGCGGGAGCACACGTACGTACTGGTGGAAGGCGGACCGGAGGTGCTACGGTCCTTCGTCTATGGTAATCTGGCTGATGAACTGCGGGTCTTTATCTGCCCCTCGGCCGGCGAGGGCGGCGGCGAGGGCGGCTGGCTGAGCGAGTCGCTGCCCCGGTTCAACATCGACGAGGTCCGCAAGACCCTCACGCTGCCGCCGCCGCTGGAGCAATCCTTCGGGCCGGACCGGTTGCAACGCTACGTGCTGAAATGAACGTCAAACGAATCCTATTGCGTCCCCTGGCCCGCCTGGCCGCCCTGCACGCCGGCGGGCAATTGCAGGCGTTCCTGGACGCGCACCGCCAGACGGCGGCCGTGCAAGATCGGCTGCTGGCGGAGCTGCTGCGCTGCCACGCCGAGACCGACTTCGGGCGCGATCACGGTTTTTCGGCCCTGCGGTCCTACGCCGACTTCACCGCGGCGGTGCCCGTGGGCAACTACGAGACGCACCGCCCGTACATGGACCGCGTCTGGGCCGGTCGGGCTGAGGCGCTGCTGCCGCCGGGGCAGGACGTGCGGATGTTCTCGCGGACCTCCGGCACCACGGGCCAGCCCAAGCACATCCCGGTCACCGCGCGATTCCTGGACGAAATGCGCCGTGGGTGGAACGTCTGGGGCCTGGCGGCGCTGAACGACCACAAGGCCGCCTGGCTGCAGCCGATTCTACAAATCTCCTCGCCCATCCGCCAGCTCGACAGCCCCACCGGCAAGCCTTGCGGGGCAATCAGCGGCCTGCTGGCGGCCACGCAAAAGCCCATCGTCCGGCGGATGTACGTCGTGCCGCCGGCCGTGGCCGCCATCGCCGACCCGACGACCCGGGATTACGTCACGCTGCGGTGCGGCGTCGGGCGCGACGTGGCGTTCATCACGACGGCCAATCCTTCCAGCACGATCAAGCTCATCGAGACCGGCCAGGCCCACGCCGAGCGGCTGATCCGCGACCTGGCCGACGGCACGCTGACCCCGCCGGGTGAAATTTCTTTCGATATCGCCGCGGTCCTGCGCTTCCGGCCCAAGCCGGCCAAGGCCAGGCGGATCCAGGAAGGCATTCGCCGAGACGGGCAACTGCTGCCGCGGCATTTCTGGAACATTGCGTACCTGTCCCACTGGACCGGCGGGACGCTGCGGCTGTACGCGCGCCGCTTGGCGGAGTTGTTCGGGCCGGTGCCCGTCCGCGACATCGGGTTGCTGGCCAGCGAAGGCCGCTTCTCCGTGCCGCTGCACGACGGCACGGTCGCAGGCGTGGCGGAAATTATGGGCAACTTTCTGGAGTTCATCCCCGTCGAGGAGGTCCACAAACCCAACCCTCCCACGTTCCGCGCCCACGAAACGGAAGTCGGCCGCGAGTATTCCCTGGTGGTCACGAATTGGGCCGGGCTGTTTCGCTATCACATGGACGACCGCGTGCGCGTGGTGGACCGCCTGGGGGCGAGTCCCGTCTTTGAGTTCCTTTCGCGCGGCGTGCACACGGCCAACATCACCGGCGAGAAGATCACCGAGCATCAGGTGGTCGAGGCGATGCACCGGGCCGCGGCGGCCACGGGGGCGCCGGTGGAGCGATTCGTCCTTCAGGGCCGCTTCGCCACCGTGCCGTTCTACGAACTCCGCCTGGAGCCGGTCGGTGCCGACGTCGAGCGGCTGACCCACGCCATGGACGAGGCGCTGGGTGAGCTGAACGTGGAGTACCAGTCCAAGCGGTCCAGCGGGCGGCTGGGGGGCATCCGGCCGATCCTGCTGCCGGCGGGGGCGTTGGAGCGGGCCGAGCGCGAGCAGATACGCCTTCGCGGCGGACGGAGCGAGCAGTATAAACATAAGTACCTGCTGACCGACGTCCTCGAATAGCCCCGGCGGCGCCCCCGTCGGCGCGCGATGCGATCCTACGTGGAGCGAGAATGGCCGAATTGGAATTTTACGGCGCCGCCCAGACGGTCACCGGTTCGATGCACCTGCTGCACCTCCGCGACGGGACATTTGTCCTGGATTGCGGCCTGTTCCAGGGCCAGCGGGCCGAGAGCCAGCACCACAACCGCACCTTCCCCATGCCTCCGGCGGAGATGGGCGACCTGCTGCTGTCCCACGCCCACATCGATCACAGCGGGAACATCCCCGGCCTGGTGCGGCAGGGATTTTCGGCCCCTATCTACGCCACGGCAGCCACGTGCGACCTGTGCGACGTGATGCTGGCCGACTCGGCCCACATTCAGGAGGAAGACGCGCGGTTCTGGAACGAGAAGCGCGCCCGCACGCCCGCCGAGCGCGTCCAGCCGCTGTACACCCTTGACGACGCCCGCGCCGCCGTCAAGCTCTTCCGGCCGGTGGGATACAACCAGTGGCAGGCATTCGCCGACGGCGCCGCGGCGCAATGGATCGAAGCCGGGCACATCCTGGGCTCGGCCTGCATCATGGTCGCCGTCCACCAAGACCGGCCCATGCATATCCTGTTCACCGGCGACCTGGGACGGTCGAACATACCGATCCTGCGCGACCCGCCCTGCCCCCTGCCGCGGGCGGACTACCTCATCACCGAGTGCACCTACGCCGACCGCCACCACGCCAACCCCATGGACATGAAGGACAAGCTCGTCCGCATCATCAACGAGACGGCCGCCGCCGGCGGCAAGGTCATCATCCCGGCGTTCGCCGTCGGCCGCACCCAGATGATCGTGTATTACCTCTGCCAGGCGTTGGCCGAGGGGTCGCTGAAGCCCCTGCCGGTCTTCGTGGACAGCCCCCTGTCGGTCCAGGCCACCGAGGTGTTCATGAAGCACCCGGAGTGCTACGACGCCGAGGCCCGCGACTTCTGGTTCCGCCGGGGCGACATCTTCGGCACCAAGTGGGTGAACTACATCACCGCGGTGGAGGAGTCCAAGGCCCTCAACGACCGCAAAGAACCCTGCGTGATCATCGCCTCTTCCGGCATGTGCGAAGCGGGGCGCATCCTGCACCACCTCAAAAACAACGTGGAGAACGAAGCCAACACGGTGATCATCGTCGGCTTCATGGCCCAGCACACCCTGGGCCGGCGAATCGTGGAGCGGCGAGAGGAAATCAAAATCTTCGGGCGAATGTACAAGCTGCTGTGCCGCGTGGAGATCCTCAACGGCTTTTCCGCCCACGCCGACGCGGACGACTTCGCCCGCTGCCTGGGGCCGATCGCCTCCGACCTGCGGGCGGCGTTCGTGGTCCACGGCGAGGGCTCCCAGCTGACGGCCATGACCGACATCCTCACCCGCGCCGGCTGCAAGACCGTGCACGTCCCGGCCCCGGGCGAGCGGTTCACACTCTAATTCCGGCGAGGCGGCCCATGAGCTACAAAATCAGGCACAAGGGAAAATCCAAAGAGCCCAGCGTCCTGAAGAGCATGAAGCCGCTGCTGGTGCAACTTCTGGTCATCATCGCAGCCTTGATCACGGCCATCATGCTGCCCAAGCACCCCGGCAAGGGCGATCCGGCGATTACCGTGGCCCTGGTGATCGCGGCGGCCGGCGGCGTGCTGGCCGGCCTGACGCGGATCATCCAGGCCGTCCTGGGCGAGCGGGCGCGCTCCCCGCGCGGCGAGGCTGCGCTGGCGTTCGTCTATCGCGCCAGCTTCGTCCTGGCCGCTTCCGGCCTGATCGCCGCCTTCTACAGGACTATCTTCCGCTAAAATAGAAAAAGGAATTACCATGTCTTCCAAACAACTGGGCGCGTTGTTCCTGACCTTGCTGGTCCTGGCCGCGGCGGCCTATGGTTGGCACCGCCACGGGCATGTTCTGGCCAGCCGGGCGGCCGTGGACGTCGCCGGCCCGCAACTACCGGCCTTCTTCGCCGCCGGGACGGACACGATCGCCAACGTCTCGCTGGACAACGACGCCTTCACGCGTCCCATCGCCCCCGCCCAGCTCCACGAGGCCGAGGCGCCGGAACATTTCTTCGACATCGAACTGCTGGGCGGCCAACCTGTGCCGCCGAGCCGCTACGCCTTCATCGACTTCTGCTACGCTCACGGCCTGAAACCCAACCAGGTGGGCCTGCTGCCCTATGCGATCATGGAGTGGACGCAGCGGCTGACCGTCGCCTTCGCGGAATACCGCAAGTGGCCCAACGATCCGACCATCCAAGCCAAGTGCCTGGTGTACGCCGGGCTGCTTTCTCACTACGCCGCCGACTGCTGCCAGCCGCTGCACATCACCATCCACTGGGACGGCCGGGCGACGGCGGACGGCAAGTCGCCGCACAGCGGCATCCACAACCGCGTGGACGCCCTGCCGGCCAAGCTGAGCCTCAGCCCACGGAAGTTGGCCGAGGGCCTGAAGGCCCAGCCCTTCCCCGACCTATTTTCCGCGATCCTGGCCGAGATGGACCGCAGCCACAAACTGGTGGACCGCGTGTACGAACTGGATTCACAGATTCCGCCGATGGATTCCAACCAGCCGCTGATGGCGGAGGCGGCGGAATTCACCAAGCAGCGGATGCGCGCCGCGGCAATCTTTACCGCCTCGCTGTATCTGACGGCCTGGCAGGACAGCGCCAAGATCGAGCTGCCGGCCTGGCACCGAGCGTTCTCCGTCGCCGCTCAGCCGGCCGCCACGGCCCCGGCATCCGCTCCCTGAATCCCGATGCAGAACTGACGGCGGGCGGCACCATCCCGGGAGAAGAATCCCCCTAGCGTTTTGGGGGGCGATTCCTGTAAAATGAGTTTGGTTGATGGCGTAGCCCTCCCCGCGGGGGCTTGCAGCCCTCTTTCAGCAAACTTCAAACTATAGACAGGAGTTGGACTTGTATCGCGTTGTCGCCGCAGCACCCCTCAGTGAAAACGTCGTTCGTCTGGAGGTTCAGGCCCCCCCCATCGCTGCCGCCCGAAAGCCCGGACAGTTCGTCATCGTCCGCGCCGGCCCCGAGGGGGAGCGCATCCCGCTGACCATCGCCGACGTCAACGTCCAGGCGGGCACGATTACGCTGGTCATCCAGCGGGTGGGCAAGAGCACGGCGCTGCTGACGGCGCTGAAGGCCGGCGACGCCATTCACGACGTCGCGGGACCCCTGGGCCGGCCCACCCACCTGGAGGCTTGCGCGCATGCCGTCTGCGTCGGCGGCGGCGTCGGCACGGCCGTGGTGTACCCAATCGCCAAGGCCCTGGCCGAGCGCGGCACGACGGTCACGGCCGTCATCGGCGGCCGAACGAAGGACCTGGTCATCCTGGAAACCGAAATGCAGGCCCTCTGCCGCCAGGTCCTGGTCACCACCGACGACGGCAGCTACGGCCGAAAGGGCTTCGTGACCGACGCCCTGGCCGACCTGCTGGCCAATGCCGTCCCGCCGGTAGGCGTGGTGTACGCCGTCGGGCCGGTGCCGATGATGAAGGCCGTCTCGAACCTGACGCGCCCGGCGGGCATCAAGACGATCGTCAGCCTCAATCCCGTTATGGTCGACGGGACGGGCATGTGCGGCGGCTGCCGCGTAAGCGTCGGCGGCAAGACGCTGTTCGCCTGCGTGGACGGGCCGGAATTCGATGGCCACCTGGTGGACTTCGACGAGCTGGCCGACCGCCTGACGGCTTACTCCATCCAGGAATGGCACGCCAAAGAGAAATGCAAACTCAATCTACCGTCCGAATGACCTAGAAATATCCCATGAACCCTCCCAACCCCCAGACATCAAGCAAATCCAACGATCTGACCGCCAAGCAGCGGATGGCCATCCCGCGCCAGGCGATGCCGCAGCGCGACCCGGCCGAGCGCGCCGAAGACTTCAACGAGGTGAACCTGGGCTTTCAGGAGCAACTGGCCGTTCTGGAGGCCAAGCGATGCCTCCAGTGCAAGGGCCGGCCTTGCGTGGCGGGCTGCCCGGTGGGCGTGAAGATTCCGGAGTTCCTAGACCTGGTCGCCCGCGGCCGGTTCGCCGAGGCGGCGGAGATGGTCTATGCGGACAACGACCTGCCGGCCATGACCGGCCGGGTCTGCCCGCAGGAAATCCAGTGCGAGGTCCGTTGCATCCGCGGCAAGAACGATAAGCCTGTAGCCGTCGGCCACCTGGAACGTTTCGTGGCGGATTGGACTATGGCCCACAAGCAAGGCCAGACCGCCCAAGCTGCCCCGCCGCCGCCCAGCGGCTTGAAGGTCGCGGTGGTGGGCAGCGGGCCGGCGGGCCTGACGGCCGCGGGACAACTGGCCCGCATGGGCCACAAGGTCACGATCTTCGAAGCCTTCCACCGCCCCGGCGGCGTGCTGGTGTACGGCATTCCGGAGTTCCGCCTGCCCAAAAAAATCGTGGACGCGGAGGTGGATCGGCTGCGGCGGATGGGCGTGGAGATTCGCTGCAACGTCATCATCGGCCGGACGTACAGTCTCAAGCAACTGCTGGAGGCCGAGGGGTACAGCGCGGTCTTCGTGGCCGTCGGGGCCGGACTGCCGCAGTTCATGCGCGTGCCGGGCGAGAATCTCAAGGGCGTCTATTCGGCCAACGAGTACCTGACGCGCGTGAACCTGATGACGGCCTACCGTTTCCCCGACTCCGACACGCCGGTGCAGATCGGCCAGTCCGTGGCGGTGGTGGGCGGCGGCAACACAGCCATGGACGCCGTCCGCACGGCCAAGCGGCTGGGGGCGAAACGCGCGACGATCGTCTACCGCCGCAGCGAGGCGGAGATGCCCGCCCGCATCGAGGAAATCCACCACGCCAAGGAGGAGGGCATCGAATTCGACTTCCTGGTGGCGCCGGTGCGCGTCCTGGGCGACGAGAAGGGGTGGGTGCGGGCTATGGAATGCGTGCGGATGGAGCTGACCAATCCGGGCGAGGACGGACGCCGCGGCGTCAAACCCGTCGAAGGAAGCCACTTCGAGTTGCCGTGCGATGAGATCATCGTGGCCATCGGCGCCGGGGCCAATCCGCTGCTGACCAAATCCACCGAAGGCCTGGCGTTGAACAAGTGGGGCTACATCACGATCGACCCGGACGGCATGACCAACATTTCCGGCGTCTTCGCCGGCGGAGACATCGTCCGCGGCTCGGCCACCGTGATCCTGGCCATGGGCGACGGCAAGCGCGCCGCCGCCACCATCGACGCCTGGCTGAAGGCCCACAAGTCGCCCCGCACAGCGTAAGCCCTTCCTTCAAAAAACGTCAGCGGCCCGGCGACTGATCGGCCAGGACGAGCCGGCCCCAGAGGATATAGACGCTTTCCATCTGGCGGTCGAAATCGACGACCGGGCCGAAGCTGTGCAAATGCAGTTCCGGCCGCTGGGGGTCGTAGCAATAAACATCCAGCGACGGCATCTGTATGTAGTCCATCTGAACGAGCCGCCCGGCCAATTCATGAGGTCTGGAAAAGAAAGCCAACGCATCCGGCCAGGGGTAAGGCCGGTGCTCGCGATCCTGAAGGCCGAAAAATATGATCCAATCCGGATAGTGCCTGTCCATCAGGAGCGGGGCGCCGGCCTTCTCCAGTTCCTCCACCTTCTCCATCGGCAGGGTTGTTTGGGGCAGGAGCATGCAACCGAACTTGATCTTGTCGCCCAGATAAAATTGAAGGGGAAGGCTAGGATATTCCGGGCACATGTAGACCACGTCGTCCTGTCGGGCATTCTGGCGGAGGAAGGCGATCACCTCGCTGTAGGCCGTGGGGTAATCGTGGCTCACCTCGTAGAGGTAGGCCGGCAGCAGCCAGTGGAATCGCCATCCCCACGGGCTGACGCTGAGGATGTTGGCGGATATGACGGCCAGGAAGATCACCGCCGCCAAAATCTTGGCCCGCCGGTGGACAAAATAGAGCACGGCCGCGACCAGGATCGACAGAAAAGGCAGTGCCGGCAGAAGGTATCGCGCGTCGGCCACGGTCATTCCGATCACGGGTTGGGGAGTCAACATCGCCACCAGCACGGCAAAGACGATGCTCAAGCATGCAAATTCCAAAATTCGCCGCGTGCGGCGGTCGCTTCGCCACGTAAAGATCACCACAAACACCAGGACCGCCGCCACCATCCACGGCAGGCCCAGCACGTTCAGATCCCGCACGTACCACCACAGCAGCGTCGGCCGGCGATTGTCCCACATCGCGTTCCAGGGACTGTCGGGGTGATACCAAATCCGGTGGGCGACGGCATAGGGAACTGTCGCAGCGGCTACCAGGACCGCCGCCAGCCCAAGCTTCCAGAGGTCCTTGCGGCCCAACTCGCGCCGATGAAAAGCCACGTGGACGATGGCCAAGGCCCCCAAAAACGCCGCACAGTACAGGTAGTTGCTGTAAAACAACCCGATTACGGCGATGGCAAACACGACGTACCAAATCCATCGCGTCGTCGCCAGGCCGCGGCGATAGGCGTCGTACGACAGCAGGGAAAACAGCAGCCCCAAGGCATAGTACCGGCATTGGCGAATGTTGAGCAGGAACACCACCGAGAAGCCCAGCACGGCCAGGGCATACAGCCACAGGACCGGCTGATCGCGGAAGTCTCGGCGAACGATCAGGGCGAAGACGGCCAAGGCAGCCAGCCCCGCCACCACGAATGGAAACCGCCCCGTCCAAGTGGTCTGACCGAACAAGCGAAACGAAGCGGCCGTCACCGCGGAGTCCAGCCGTGAGTTGATGGTGTTGAGGTTGCGGTCCAGCAGCCGCCCGTTGCGGTAGATCAGCAGGTTCCGGCCGTCCCAGCCGGTGAACGTTCCGGTGGCCAGGAAGTTCCGGGCGATGACAGCCGTTTGGGCCTCGTCGTCCCAGAAGACGGTGTTGTCCAGGCGAATGAGGGCCAGGGCGCCGACAGCGACAAACAGGGCCGCCACCGTAAGGGCACGGGCATGTCGGCGCACAAAGCTCACGACATTTTGTACGCCCGCGGTCATGCGTTAGGCCGCCTCCGGAACGCTTGGGACACCGGGGCCAAAGACCCGCCCCACCGGCAGACAGGCTTGAAATCAAAGCAAAAAACCTAGCTGCTGCTGCGGTCGAAGACTTCCTGGGCGGCGGTGGCGATGTCCTGGCTGGTCAGGTGGACCTGCTTGAGGATGTCCTCGGGCGTCTTGGCGCTCTTGGGCACCGATTGCACGTACAGTGTCTTTACCGCCACGCCCAGATCGCTGGCGGCGGCCGCGGCGGTGATCTCGTCGGCGAAGCCGCCCAGATAATTGTCTTCCACCACCAAAATCTGCCCGCGGCAATCGTCGCCGATCTGCAGAATTTCATCGGTGGCCAGCGGCATGGAGTAGACGTCGAGCAGCGAAGCCGAAAGTCCCGCCTCTTCCAGAAGCGCCAGGGCGGCCTTGGCGACGTGCACCATGTAGCCGCTGGCGGCGATGACCAGGTCCTCGCCGTCCACCAGGTGCTTGAAGCCGCCTGGCGTGAACTCCTCGGTTTCCTCGTAGAGGAACTCGACGTCCGGCCGATGCGTTCGCAGGTAGCAAATGCCCTCGGTGTTGGCCATCAGTTCGGTGAGCTTGAAGGCCGAGACGGCGTCGGAGGGGCAGAACACCTGGATGGCCGGGGCGCCGTCCACGCGATGCGAGTGCGCAAAGCTCCGCATGAAGGCCAGGTCCACCAGGCCCATCTGGCTGGGCCCGTCGGCCGCCAGCGTCACACCGGCGTGCGAGCCGCACAGCTTGATGTTGGCGTTGGAAATCGCCGCCATCTCGAGCTGGTCGTAGCCGCGGACCAGGAACTTGGCAAAGCTGGAGATGAACGGAATCCGCTCGCCGGCGGCCAGGCCCACGGCGGCGGAAACCATGTTCTGCTCGGCGATGCGGGCCTCGAAGTAGCGGTCGGGGTACTTCTTGGCGAACATCTCGGCGAATGTGGAGTTCTTCACGTCGCCGTCCATCGCGACGAGGCGCGGATCGGCCCCCAGGGCCACCAGGGCCACACCGTAGGCGCGGCGCGTGGCCAGCTTTCGGGCGGCCAGGGCCTTTTCCAGACCCATCGCCGTCATCGCCTCCGAGAAACTGCCCGCGGAGATCTTCCCCGCCGCCGGACGCGACGCGGCCTTGGGCGCAACCAACTGAGCGGCGGAAACGTCCTGGGCGTCCGCCACGCCCAGC
>JBEKZI010000076.1:0-10477 GCA_049510055.1 Phycisphaerae bacterium
GCAGGACCGCGGCCAGGCGGTCGCGCGCGGCGGCAATGCCCGTTCCTATGGCCCATCCGATCAATCGGGTTTCAGTCATCTTACAAGCCCTCGGCGGCCAGCTTCGCCCAACTGGTCGTGCCGGCCAGCTCAGTCGAACCGCTGGGCTGGGTAGCCTGCCCGCCCCACATGCCGAACGCGGTGAGTTTCGTCGAACGGACCAGCAGGCACTTCATTCCGGCGGAGTCAAAGGCCTGCACCGCCAGCTCGCTGCCGGCAATGCCGACTTGCAGTTTTGGAAATTCCCTTCGCAGCTCGTCCAGCGGACTGACGATCTGGCTGCGCCACCAACCCTTTTCCCGCCAATTCTTTTTCCGCCAATCCTCCTCCCACCACCGCTCTTCCCGCCAGGGCAGGATGGGCCCTTCCGGCAGGCCAGCGGCCTCCATCGCCGCGTGCAGCGCGGGGAAGCGCCAAACCGGATCGTCGGAGAGGTACAGGATGTGGGCCTGGCCGGCCAGCCTCAAAAGGGCCGTGCGGGCCTCGATAATCTCGCGGCCGCCCAGCGGCACGGCGTCCAGGTCCACCGCGATGACGATACGGTCGGGGTCCCACACGAACGCACGGAGCTCCCAGGACTCCTCCCGGCCCTCGATGTCCTGAAGGGCGACGGTCAGGGGGTACTCGCCGGCGGTCTTCGGCGCCGGCAGGGCCACGGAGGCGCAGCCATTTTTGTCCGTGCGGGCCGACCGCAGCGGGCCGTCGGCCACCTGGAACCGCAACGGGGCCGCCTGGGCCGGCGGCGTCACCCACGGCAGTTCCTTCCACTGGAGGCGCACGACGGCCTGGACCGGACCATCGGTGGAGGCCAGGGAATCCGGCGCGGTCAGCACGTACCCGCCGCTGCAGCCGCTCCACAGGCCGATCATCATCAGCCACGCTAACCGACGACGCATGAACCACCTCCCGACGCTCCATTAGGCAACACGGAAAAACATTTGTCAAACCTTCCACCCGCGCCCATGATGGAGACCCGGACGCGGCGACGCCCCGCCGCCAAGCCCGCCTCGGCGGGCATCGACGGAAGGGAAGGAAAAAGACCATGGCCAACAACACCAAGTTCCTCTACGAGGATCCCTGGCGCGTCTTTCGCATCATGAGCGAGTTCGTCGAGGGCTTTGAGACGATGAGCCACGTCGGCTGGGCCGTGAGCGTTTTCGGTTCGGCCCGCACCCCGCCCAATGACCCCTACTACGCCCAGGCGCGGCGACTGGCCCATACGCTGGCCAAGAAGGGTTTCGCGGTCATCACGGGCGGCGGGCCGGGCATCATGGAGGCCGCCAACCGCGGCGCCCGCGACGCCGCCGGCCGATCGGTGGGACTGAACATCACGTTGCCGGCGCCGCAGCCGGCCAACCCCTACGCCAATATCCGCATGGACTTCCACTACTTCTTCGCCCGGCTGATGATGTTCGTCAAGTACGCCTGCGCGTTCGTGTGCTTCCCGGGGGGGTACGGCACGCTGCATGAGTTCTTCAACTCTATGTCGCTCATCCAGACCGGCAAGGCCCGCCGATTTCCCGTGGTCCTCATCGGCACCGCTTACTGGAAGGGGCTGGTGGATTGGATGCGCCACGACATGCTGGCCGCCCAGCCGCAGCGGATCGACCCCGACGACCTGAAGCTGTTCACCGTGACCGACGATCTCAACGAGGCGGTGGCCATCGTCGAACAATCGCGGTTGGCCCGCCGGGCGCGCCTGGCCCGCCAGGCGGCGGTTCCCACCATCGGCTCGCAAGTCCAGACCGGCGAAGGCACGTTGATGGGACACCCGGCCGAGGTGTACGACGGCGAGAAAAACGCCGACCGACCGGCCATGCCCCTGCTCGCCAAAACGCGCCGACGGCGCCGATATCGCCGGCGCCCGTAACATGGAGCGGCTGCCGTTCACCATCCCGGCCGGCGATTCGAAGGGAATTTATTTCTAAAAGAAGGGAAGAAATACCTCCTAGGGGGCAACTAGAAAGAGGCCTATAATAAATAACGCAAGGCAAGGCCGGTCGGACTGTCAGACCGGCATTGGCGAGCGGGTTCGGAGGATGTGTTTCGGCGGCCCGTCTGTCCAAGGGTACGTTGAGGCATGCAGGAGTCCCGGCCTCTGAAAGGCTGAACAAGCAGAGGCTCGCCCTCGCGAGGTTATCGAGAGGCAAGGGTATGCGGCGATCATCACTCCTCTATCCGGGTGTGTGGGCTTGCATGCTGCTCTTACTGGCCGCGGCTCCGGCCTCGGCCCTGACCATCCGCGCCGACGTCTCCGACAGCAACTACACCAGCCTGGCCGCTCAATCGCCGTTCTCATCCATCGGAGAGTTCCTCTGGCAGCAATCCGGCAGCGATTACCTGGCCTCCGGCATACTCATCAACAATCAATGGGTCCTGACGGCCGCGCACGTGGTGAGCGGAATCACGTCCGGCAATATCGGCACGATGACCTTCACGCTGGGCGGCAACACCTACCACGCCGCCGCAACCTACTACAACAGCAATTGGAACGGCAGCGTGAGCAACGGCTATGACATCGGCCTGGTTAAGCTCGACTCGGCGGTCGGCAACGTCACGCCCGTTTCTCTGTACGACAGCAACGCCGAGAACCACCAGATCACCACCCTCGTCGGCTACGGCGAGACGGGCACGGGCCTGACCGGGGCCACGTTGGCGGCGGGCACCGTCCGCGCCGGTACCAACGTCCTGGGCTTGGGCAGCGCGCTCAACAACATCCCCTGGTCCGCCGGGGGCAACGACACCATGCTAGTGGCGGACTTCGACCAGCCCGGCGCCACGGGGGACCCGACGCAAAACCTGGCCGTGGCGACGACCCTGGAATGCTGCGCGGCGCCCGGCGACAGCGGCGGCGGCTGGTTCATGGCGGTGAACGGACAGAATTATCTGGTGGGGATAACCTCTTTCCTGGACCACAACCCCAGCAACCCCGTGGATTCCATGTACGGCGACATCTGCGGGGCGACGCGCGTCAGCTCCTACCTAAGCTGGATCAGCCAATACACCACCTACAGCCTCATGCCCTACTTCTGGACCCACGACCCCAACACGGCGGGGAATTGGCAGGATGCCAACAATTGGAGTCCCTCGGCGGCGCCGACGGCCAACGACACCGCCGTCGTTGACAACAACGGCACGGTGAACATTTCCTCCGCCACCGGCAGCGTCCAGGTGTCTTCCCTGTACGACGGCAACCAGGCCCGAGGATCGATCAGCCAGTCCGGCGGGACCGTCACGGTGGCTAGTTCGCTCGTCCTGGGCTACAACGCCGGGTCCGGCGGGACGTACACCCTCAGCGGAGGGTCGCTGAGGGCGGCGTACCTGTACGCCGGTTATTCGGGAAGCGGGATCTTCAACCAGTCCGGCGGTAAAAACGCGGTGGGAGGCTCGCTCTACGTGGGATACGGCGCCGGATCGCGGGGAACGTACAATCTGGCCGGCGGCAGCCTGGCCGTCACCGGGCAGATCGTGATGGCCGGCGGATCGGCCAGCACGGCGCAACTCTACGTGGCCAAGGCCGCCACCGTCCAGGTCGGCGGGCTGACCATCAACTCCGGCGGCGGACGGTCCACCCAGGTCAAGATGGAACTGGACGCCAACGGCAACAGCCTTATCGATTCCAGCGGCGCCGTGAGCCTGGCCGGGGCATTGGACCTCCAGAGCCTCAACAGCTACCGGCCTAATCAGGGCGACATCTTCATCCTGATCAACTCCACGAGCATGAGCGGCAACTTCAGCAGCCTTACCAGCAACCTCGTCGGCCAACTGCTGCTGGACCCCAACAATCCGACCGGTGGCTATTGGCCGATCTTCAGCGGCTCGGCCGACGACACCAGCTACGTGGCGACCTTCCAGGGCGCTATGGCCGGCGACGCCACCGGCGACAACAAAGTCGACGACAGCGACTTTGGCGCGATAGCCCGCAACTGGGAGCAGAGCGGCAAGACCTGGTATGACGGCGATTTCAACGGCGACGGCACGGTGGACAGCACGGACTTCGGAGCGGTAGCCCGCAATTGGGGTTCTACCGGCCTGGCGCCCAGTGCGGCGCCTCTGGACGCCCCCATCCCCGAACCGGCGACTGTATTCCTGCTGGCCAGCGGCTTGCTGCTGCTCCGCCGCAGGTCGGCTGCCAAATAAAGAGCCGAGCCCTCAACAACCCGCCTGGCATGAAATTAAAGTCATCAGCGGTGGTTCAGCACGACCTTCTTCACGACGGTGGCGTGGCCGCTGACGATGTTGTCCATTTCGGCCGTTGATTCTCTGGAAGAAGCGCCCCATCCGATGTCCACCACGCCGCCGACGCCCCGGCTTGCGACCGTGGCGCCCTTGGGCTGGTATTCCTCCGACGTGTCCGCCGACATCCCTCGTGTCACCACCTTGTCTATGTGATCACGGGCGGCCGCGGCCATTTGCTCCTGCGGCCCGCCGACTTGCTGCATCTTCGCCAGGAGCTGATCGAGGTCGCTCAGCTCCGTGTAGCTGGCGACCACGTAGAAGGTCTCGGTTCCCGGGCGCTGGTCAAACCAGTACCACTTCGTGCCCTCGGGAATCTCATAGCTGACGCCGCCGCGCACCGCGTTGGGAAAGCCGATCTTCTCATGCGGGAACAATACGCTGGCGCGGCCTTGGCTGTCGTAAAGCAGGACGTACAGGTAGCAGTCGCTGTTGGGCTGGACGTGGACCTTGAATCGCTGGCCGCTGACCACGGTCGCCCCGTCAGCCAAGGCCGTCTCGGCGGTGCCTTCCGGGCTGACGAACTGGCACCGCAAGGACAGGGGCGGCAACTCGCCGGAGGCGTTCCCCCCCGCCGGCCGGCGGACATACCACAGGAGCGGTTGAAGGCCCGTCCGGGGCACCGTTTGCGTGTGACTGATCGCAATCGGCTGGCCGGTGGCGGCGGATAGGAGCCGCGCGGAGATCATGACGGAGGGTCCTGCCTCCGTGATCGTGCCCACCAGCAGAAGGTCCGCGCCTGTCAGTTCCTGAGTGCGCTTGGCCGCCTGAGGCGATGAGAGCATCGAGAGCTGCAAGTCCTTCTCGCCCAGGACCGCGTTGAGGTGCTGGCGGTCGGCGAGCTTTCTTTTTTGGGCCAGGAGTTTCCGTTCTATTTCTTCCGCCGCCAGAACTCCGAGGCGTCGCACGCCGCCCTCGGAATCCAGCAGCGGAAGGACCGCGATCACCTTATCGGCCGGGGCGCTGGCGGCCAGCTCGGAGACGATCGCCCCGCACGCCGGAGCAAGATCGCTGAGGGGATCGGCCGCTGTCGCAGCGGGCGGCGAGGGAAGGCGGCTGGTCGTGCCGTTTCCACAACCCCACAGAAGGACCGCCGCCAGCAGCACGCCGAGATAAGGTGCAGGTCGGATCATAATGGAACTCCGTCGGTTCAAGGGTGCCCGGTGAGCATGAAGGCGGCCCAGAAGTAAGGATGCGGATGGGCCTGACGAACGGTCCGCTGGGCCTGGCGGAGCGCCTCCGCCTTGTCCATGCTGCCCAGGTTTGAGTAAAAGGCGATCATCAAGTCCCGTGTCGAGCGGTCATCCACCTTCCAGAGGCTCGAGACGATGGAGCTCGCCCCGGCATACAGCAAGCCGCGGGTAAAGCCCACCACGTCGTCGCCGCCGGCCACCTTGCCCAGGGCAGTCTCGCAGGCGCTGAGGGTCACCAGGTCGGCATCCAAATGAAGGTAATACAGTTCGGCGACGGTCAGGCGGCCGTCGCTGTCCTTGTCCTCGGCCAGCAGCAGGGAAGAGCCCAACGGATTGGCGGGATCGAACAGGCCGTGCGTCGCAAAGTGCAGCATCTTGTACCGCCCGCCGTTGGCCTTGACGAAGCTCTTGGTGGCCTCGGAGCGGACCCGCACCGTGGCCGAGGGGGCGGTCTTGGCGATCGCCCGGACCTCTTCCTCGGCGTATTGCAAGTCCAGTTCCGGCTTGCCCAAATCGGGGTTGCCCAGGGCCAGCAGATTGTCCTTGCCGACCCCCCGGCGGCGCTGAAGGAACTTCAGCACGCTGGCGCTGGGCAGGATGCGAATGCTGTAGCGGTCCAGCAGGTACTCCCGGCCGTCGTACAGGGCGCAGAAAGGCACGTAGTGCAGCGGGCCGTAGGGCACGATGATCAGGCGAGTCTGCCGGATATTCCCGGCCAGCGGGGCAAACAGCCGCTGATACAACCCCTGACCGAGGGCCAGATAGTTCTGTGAGGCGGGATTCATCACGGCGGCGCGGAATTGCTGGATGTCCTCCGCCAGCTTTCCGCCGGCGTCGGGGAGGGCCGAGACGGCGATGCTGTCGCAGCTGAGCACGAACGCGTACATGCCCGCCGGGGAGGGATAGTACTCGACCAGGGCCTCATCGTCCGCCAAGAGCTGCTGGATCGAGCCGAGGGACGTGCCGGTCACCGTCACCAGCGAAGCCAGTTCCGGCGCCTCGGCCACGAGGTCCGCCTTAAGCCCCACGACCACGCCGCGCTGCGAGGCGGCGCCGGCATCCGTCGACGCGGGCACGGCCGCCAGCTCCACCTCCGCGTTGCGAAGCTTCTCCAGCGTTTTTAGCGTTTCGGCGGCCTGCGGCGCGTTGCCGTCGGCGACCGGCAGGTCCTGCTGCGAGGCCAGCAGGTCCACCAGGGCGCGGGCCTTGGCCCGCTCGACGTACTCGAACGCCTCGCCGGTCCGCCGCTGGTCCATCAGCAGCGAAACCATCTCCTGGTAGACCTCCTGCTTGTCGCCGACGAAACCGATCCGGCCCGCCTCGGTGTGGATGCTCGAGCGCTGCTGCTCGATGACCTCGATGGCCTTGCTCAGGAGCTGGGCCGCCAGATCGGGGTTGTGGTCCGCCCGGGCGATCCTCGCGCGGTCCAGCAGGGCCACCCAATAGATGCTGCCGACCTGCGCGATATACGGGTAGGACAGCAGCCGGTCATATCCCTGCCGGGCCGGGCCGATCTGCCCCGTTTCGTAGAGGCTTTTGGTGATGATGAAGTCCCGCGGCAGCGTCTGGAACGTCGCGTCGTAGAACAGGGTCAGCACAGCGGGGGGCTGAGATTCCAAGCCCATCTCCGCCAAGGCGCCGCGGAAGTCCCGATTGGCCATGTGAATCCTTGCGATGGCGATGTGTTTATCCGGCCCCAGGTCGCTCTCGAAGATGTTCACGGCCGCCAGAGCCTCCAGGTCCGCCTGCGCTTGGGCCTTCTGGCCGCTGAGGGCATAGGCCAGGCCGCGGGTGCCCAGGATGCTGATGAGTTGGTAGCGGTAGAAACTTTGCAGCAGGCCTGCTTTCTGAAGGACGACGTAGGCGTCCGAGGCGGCCTGGATCGCCTTGGGATAATCCCCCAGGTCCAGCTGGGCGCGGGCCCGCAGGATCTGCGGGAAGGCCCTCAGGCTGCCGGCGAAGTACGTGTCATCGCCGGCATCGATGGATTTCTGGAGCAGGTCGGCCGAACTGAGCATCTTGTCGTACCGGCGGACGTCGGCGTACGCCTCGCAAAGGCAATACAGGTGGAAGGAAGAAACGCGCTTGCCGGAGGCCAGCTCGGCCTCGACCTGTTGAATCACCTCGTGGCTGCGATGAGCCTGCATGAGGGAACTGATGTGGATTTCCTCGTTCAGGGAACATCCCAGGCAGGAAAGGAACCACACGGCTGCGAGGGCGAGTCTATATCTCACGTCATCTCCTCCGGGCCGGCTGCAAGAGGTGCCAAGGGATGCGTCACAGCGGGCGAAGGGAGTCGAACCCTCAACAACCAGCTTGGAAGGCTGGAGCTCTAGCCATTGAGCTACGCCCGCGGCCTGCCCCGGTGCGCCGGGGTTCGATGGAAATTATACGGCCACCCGCCGGGACTGCAACGCCGTACCTGCCTACCGGCAGGCAGGTCCATCCTGGCCGGGCCGGCCTTGGCCCCTGCGGCAACCCACCTACCGGCAGGCAGGTCGGCGATTCTCCGCCATCACCCACCATTGCGACCGGCCGCGACGGGGAGTAAAATGCCGCGCCAAAGCCGCCGGGTCATAACATGCTAGCTAAACGCATCATTCCGTGCCTGGACGTGGACAAAGGCCGCGTGGTCAAGGGCACGCACTTCGTCAACCTTCGCGACGCCGGCGACCCGGTGGAGGTCGCCCGCCGCTACGAAGCCGAGGGCGCCGACGAGCTGGTGTTCCTGGACATCACGGCCAGCCACGAGCAGCGGAACACGCTGCTGGACATTGTGGCCGCCACGGCCGAGCAGGTGTTCATGCCGCTGACGGTGGGCGGCGGCGTGCGGACGATCGAAGACTGCCGCAACCTGCTGAACGCCGGGGCCGACAAGGTGTCGGTGAACTCCGCGGCCGTGCGTGATCCGGAGTTCATCACGGCGGCCTCGCGGCGATTCGGCGCCCAGTGCATCGTCGTGGCCATCGACCCCAAGCGGATCGTCAAGGACGGCCAGGAACGCTGGGAGGTGCACATCAACGGCGGGAGAGTTCCCACGGGCTTAGAGGCCGTGCCCTGGGCGCAAGAAGTCGAGCGCCGCGGGGCGGGGGAAATCCTGCTGACGGTGATGGACGCCGACGGCACGCGGGCCGGCTATGACCTGGAGATTACCGCCGCGGTGGTCTCGGCCGTGAACATTCCGGTGATCGCCTCCGGCGGGGCCGGTTCGCCGCAGGACATCTACCGCGTGCTCACGGAAGGCCGGGCCGACGCTGCGCTGGCGGCGAGCATCTTTCACTTCGGCACCTACACGATTGAGGAAACCAAGCGCTACCTCGCCAAGCGCGGCGTGGCCGTGAGGCTGACCGCGGCAAGCCGGGGTGGACCGGCGGTCTCAAACGGCCGATATTAAAAGACTAAGGCCGGGCCCATGAACCCGCCTGCCGGCGGGCAGGCACGGCGGCAAAGCTCACCAGAGGCACGGACCTGCCCCGGCGCGCCGGGGCTTATCAAGAGGCGGATATGAGCGGCATAGAGACGATGAACCTGATCGCGATAGTCCACCCCAACGGAGGGTACTTCTCGCTGGTCAAGATCATCGTGCTGTTCGTGCTGCTTCTGCCGTGGTTCCTCTTGGCCCCGTGGGTGCAAAAGGACGCCAAGAAGATCCACGCCTCCCCGACGGCCTGGCCGCTGGCCGTGCTGGCGGTGGGCGCGTTCACCGTGCTGATCTGGATCACCCAGCCTTTCTATTTCATCGGGCTGCTGGGCTACGTCCTGCTGACCGGCAGCGTGCTGATCGCCTACGTGGCCCAGCACAACGCCCGCTCGCATAGCGAGGAGGAGAAGATCCTCACCATCGCCCACCTGCGAGGCTTGTTCCGCGGCCGAAAAAAGCAGGAAGAGAAGGAAAAGCCCATCAAGCTGGTCACCAAGCTGAGGCTCTACACCGCCGGCGGCAAGGCATCGCCCCATCCGACGCCCGACGCCTCCCCGGAGGATCAGGAAACCTACAACGCCGCCCAAGAGCTGCTCTACGACGTCGTTTTCCGCCGCGCCAGCGAGGCCGACCTGACGCCCCAAGGCGGTCAGACGCGGGTGCGGTTCCTCATCGACGGCGTGGTCCAGGAGCGTCCGCCCATGCCGCAGGTGACCAGCGAGCGGGTCATTCAGTATCTCAAGGGCGTCGGCGGAATGGACGTGTCGGATCACCGCCGTCCCCAGGGCGGCAAGATGGCCGTGGACCTGGCCGGCATGCAGATCGAGATCGTCCTTCGTTCGGCGGGGACCACCGAAGGCCAGCGCATGCAGTTCCGCGTCATCCAGGAGTTCGTGCAGACCCAACTGGACGCCCTGGGCATGGACGAGACCACGCTGAGGCGGATTCGGGAAGTCAGCAACGCCGGCCGCGGATTGATCATCATCTCCGGCCGGGCCGGCAGCGGCGTGACCAGCACGCTGTATTCGATTCTTCGGGAGCAGGACGCGTTCATCCAGCAAGTGGAGAGCATCGAGGCCAGGCCGGCCCTGGAGATGGAGAACATCCTCCAGCACGCCTACGGCGAGGCCAAGAACGAGGTGCCCTCCCTACTGTCGGCGGTGCTTCAGCGCAATCCCAACGTGATCATGATGGACGATTGCCCCGACCCCACCTCCGCCCAGATGATCGCTCGCGCCGCCCCCGACCGGTTGATCCTGCTGGGCATGGCGGCCGGCGACACGTTCATGGCCCTGGCCAAATGGGTCAAGCTCTGCGGCGACGCCGGGATCGCCGTCGGGTCGCTGAAGCTCGTGCTGTGCCAGATGCTGCTCCGCAAGCTGTGCCCCAATTGCCGCGAGCCCTACGTGCCCAATCCCGACATGCTGGCCAAGGCCAACATCTCCGGTCAAGGCATCGATCGGTTCTACCGCCCCCCCACCAAGCCGCTGACGGACGAGGACGGCAACGTCATGACCTGCGTGGCCTGCCAGGGCACCGGCTATCTGGGGCGCACCGCCGTGTTCGAATTGATGGACATGACCGACGA